>CAMAYJ010000033.1 GCA_945862505.1 Bifidobacterium breve
GTTGAGGCCTGGCGCCGACTCGATGCCGAAACCGACTCAGCCGAACCGATTACTCCCCGAGCAAGCACTCCGCCTCGCCGACCCCGTCGCTAGGACTGAGTTTTCACGGCCTATCGCAGCGCCTCGGGCCCACCACGGTTCGCAGAAGCGATCAGCCGAGTTCCTGCATGAGTTCATCGGGGATATCAAAGTTGGCGTAGACGTCCTGGACATCGTCATCGTCCTCTAAGGCATCAATAACTCGCAGCACAGAGTTCGCTGCGTCTGCCGTGTCAAGCATCACTGTCGTCGTCGACACCATTGTCGAGTCGGCCGAATCGATAGCGATTCCTGCTTCTTCAAGAGCAGTGCGCACTGCAGGAAGATCGGTAGGTGCGCACAAGAGTTTCCACGTGTCGCCTTCGTCGGCAAGATCTTCGAGACCGGCGTCGAGTGCGGCCATCATGATGTCGTCCTCTTCGGCGCTGCGCGGAAGGATGATGACCCCCTTGCGTTCGAATTGCCACGCCACTGCTCCGGGCTCGGCGAGTGATCCACCGGTCTTCTTGAGCGCCGTGCGAACTTCGCTGCCCGCACGATTTCGATTGTCGGTGAGAACATCTATGAGGATCGCAACACCGTGAGGCGCATAGCCCTCGTAGGTGATCTGTTCGTAGGTAACGCCTTCAAGTTCACCGGTGCCGCGCTTGATGGCGCGCTCGATGGTGTCGATCGGGACCGAACTGTCACGAGCCTTCTGAAACATGGTGCGCAGAGCTGGATTCATTGCAGGATCGCCGCCACCTTCGCGTGCAGCAACTTCGACCTGCCGAATGAGTTTGGCGAACACCTTGGCGCGCTTTTGATCGGCTGCGCCCTTCTTGTGCTTGATCGTCGCCCATTTGGAATGTCCGGACATCGGTGCCTCTCTTACTGGTCAGATACTGCGAGGAGCGCACTCATGCTGCCATCCCCTTGATGAATAGTTCATGGAGTCGCAGATCGGGTGACAATTCCGGGTGAAATGAGGTCACGAGCACTGCGCCTTGACGACAGGCCACGGGCCGACCTTCTTCAACCGCGGCGAGAATCTCAACACCCGGTCCGACTCGTTCGACAACTGGTGCCCGAATAAACACGGCGTGAACCGGGGTTTCGGCCAAGCCGATCACGTTCAGATCGGTTTCGAACGAATCGATCTGACGACCGAACGCGTTGCGACGAACCGAAATATCGATTGCACTAAATGACAACTGATCGTCGCGTCCGTCGAGAATCTCGGAAGCCAACATGATCATGCCTGCACAAGTTCCGAACGCGGGCATGCCCGCATCGAGGCGTCCTGCCAACGGCTCGAACAATTCGTTCATGACGAGCAGTTTCGAGATCGTGCTGGATTCACCACCAGGCAGAACCAACCCGTCGACACGCGCTAAATGCTCGGCCCGACGCACCTCAACTGTTTCAACACCCAGACGTTCAAGCGCGTGAACGTGCAGATCAACCGCGCCCTGAAGCGCGAGTACTCCGATACGAGGGAGAGCCACCTGGGGGCTCCGATCCGCAAGCTGTCATTTGAAACGGTGCACCGCAGAGCGGCTCACCAACCCCGCTCAGAGAGTCTGGTTTCGAGCGTTCCGATTTCAAGACCGGGCATTGCGTCGCCAAGGCCACGACTGACCTTCGCAAGAATGTCGGGATCGAGATAGTTGGCAGTGGCTTCGACGATTGCCTTGGCCATCAGGGTCGGATCAGAACTCTTGAAGATGCCTGAACCAACAAATACGGCCTGAGCGCCAAGTTGCATAACTAACGACGCATCGGCAGGCGTTGCGATACCGCCGGCGCAGAACATCGGGACCGGAAGAGTTCCGGTTTCGGCAATTTCCTGGACGAGCGGAAGTGGCGCTTGCAGACGCTTGGCCCATTCGAAGAGTTCGGCCTGATCGGCGGTGGTGATCTTGCGAATATCGCCAAGGATCGAACGGAGGTGACGGACCGCTTCGACCACGTTGCCGGTGCCGGCCTCGCCCTTCGAGCGGATCATGCATGCACCTTCAGAAATGCGGCGAAGCGCTTCACCAAGATTGGTGGCGCCGCATACGAACGGAACGTCAAACGCCCATTTGTCGATGTGATGGGCTTCGTCGGCAGGCGTGAGAACTTCAGATTCGTCGATGTAGTCGACCTGCAGAGCCTGCAGGATCTGCGCCTCGGCGATATGACCAATACGCGCCTTTGCCATCACCGGGATGCTGACGACTTCCTGAATGCTTTGAATCATCTCGGGGTCGCTCATACGAGCAACGCCACCATCACGACGAATGTCGGAGGGGACGCGTTCGAGAGCCATCACCGCTACTGCGCCGGCATCCTCGGCGATTTTCGCCTGCGCCGGATCAACGACGTCCATGATGACGCCGCCCTTGAGCATGTCAGCGAGTCCTCGCTTGACCAGGTCAGTACCAGTTGTTCGAGAAATGATCCCGGGGGTCAGATCAGCCATCTCGACAGTCTACGGGCGATGGTGCCACCGATACGAAGTCGAAGTGGTTCAGCCCTTGATTGCGAGGTACGCATCGGCCGTTGCTTGGTCGAGTACCGAAATCGGCGATCCGATCCTCGGCAGCTCCACCCACGTACGTCCTGGACTGAGCAAGATCGGTGTTCCGTCATCGGCGGTGTACGTGGTGGGCTTGTCGGCGGTCGGACGCGACCAAGTGCCACCAATGACACGACCATCGGTGAAGACCAGCACCTTGCCCGTACCTACAGTGAGCGCCATCGGCGACCGACTGTCAGACGGACTTTGGCCATAGTCGATGAACTGAACGATGACGTTGGCCGGGGAGACCTGCACTCCAGCGGTATCGAGAGTTGGACTCTTCGCTCGAGGGTGCGTTTGATCGACTTGGAGCCGCGACCAACCTTGAGTCCCAGAATTCCAGACATAGTCGACAGCGACGCCGCCAAAGTCGAGCGTGAACCCCGGAGTCAGTGCGCCTGGAACTGTTGTGGTGGTTGTCGTTGTGGGAACTATCGACGTTGTCGTTGTCGCTGACTTCTTCGAGGTGGTCGACGTAGATGACGTCGTCGTAGTGGGAGTCGCTGCGACGATCTTTCGGAAATTAAAGATTGGCGCAGGATTTCCCTGCTTTTCTGGCGCTTTCAGTTCAAGTACCTGAGGCAGGTGCACGTACAGATTATGCGGAGATTGACGATCATCCGACCGGTAGTAGGCAGGAGCCGCCGCGCTATTGGAAGCGTCAACAAGGATGCCCTTGCGAGCAGCGGCATTGACTTCGCCTGCAACTCCGGCGTTCGCACCGGACCAGACGAACAATGGCGTCGAAAGATCCGCAATGAGATCGATATCACTTGAACGAGCGGAACGAACCGGACCTACAGGATCAGCCAAGTTTGAGTGAAAGACCAAGGCATATCGGGTAATACCTTCGACAAGTAATTCATAAACAACGTCGGCTTCATTGATGCCAGTCTGCGGCCGAGCATCGGGGCTGTTGTCCATCTTCACGACAATCGCCGGGTGAGCGGGGCCACTCGCCTTCGCGTCAGCGACGCCCGTGAGCGGCCATACAGGCAAAGGCGCGGTTGTCGTGGTTGTTGAGACCGTCGGCTCGGATTCAGCCGTCTTCGTTGAATCCGATCGTGTGAGTGCGAACACCGCACCACCAACAACAAGCAACGCCGCTACTGCGCCGCCAATAATCAGTGCCAGTTTTTTTCTCGTCATAACACCCGGAGCGCTTCGATACGGTGGGTGAGGGCATCGACATCGACAGTGATCGGGTCAACGAGCCAGAGACGACGAAGCGAGGGCGAACCCGCCGACACCATCGCTCCGACACGGAGACATGCACCTAGAGCTCCGACAAGACCCGGCGGATAACGAGTGAGCATGACCGCAGCACGATCGACCAATACATCGCGATCAGGGTCATTGAGATTTGAACGATGCCCAAGGAGAGCCGCAAAGAAGCGCGTGGCAGGCGCAGATTCAAGTCGCACGCTCATCGTGGCGGAAAACACGTCGCCTTGCCGCAATTGAACAAACGCACGTGCCACAACGCCCTCGAGTTCGACCCGACTCAGCTGACCTAACAATCCCGAAGTTGCAACGATCGCTGCATGTTCAGAATTGGTACCGACCACCAGCAAGTTCACCGAAGGAGTTTCGAGAACAAAAAGCTCGGGAAGAGGAACTCCGGCGGTCGCCGAAAGCCCTTCCGCTAAATTACGCAACCCTGCAGCGTCTGGTCCGACGGCTGGCGTCGCGCCGAGTTGTCCCATAATCGCAGCATCTATTCCAGCGGCGAAGGTACGCATCCGAGCAACGACAGCGACAGCGGTGAGAACCAGTCCAACGACAAGTCCGATGAGACCACCAACAACTGCGAGAGCGGCAGTGAGCACGAGTCCGGCTAGTGCCAGCGGAAGCGCAGCAGCAGCCCCATAACTAGCGGAACGAGGCGTCGATTGCTCGAGGGTGGAGGTCACACGAAACCTTCGCTCAGGGAATAGGACAAAGAGATACTACCGGCGGATTGCTACTCGCTCGAAGATCGCTTCATAGCGTTCAGCAAGAGAATCCATAGAGAACCCCTGCGCACGTTCAGCACCGGAAGACACCAGCGATGAACGCAGCGATGAATCATCGAGAACCGAGCGCAATGCCCCTGCAAGCACATGCGGATCACCGGGCGGGACGAGGACCGCATCTTGACCAGCACGAGCGACATTGGCATATCCGGGCAAATCGCTAGCGACAACAGCAGTACGAGCCGCCATCGCTTCGAGAAGGACCACCCCGAATGACTCACCGCCCAGCGACGGAGCACAAAAGACGTCCGAGGTTCGA
Source organism: Bifidobacterium breve (assembly GCA_945862505.1). Taxonomy (GTDB): domain Bacteria; phylum Actinomycetota; class Acidimicrobiia; order Acidimicrobiales; family Acidimicrobilacustridaceae; genus Acidimicrobilacustris. The sequence continues at coordinate 4,859 of CAMAYJ010000033.1, forward strand.
AGGCGTTGAATTTTCTCGGCTTCTGAGATTCGACCCAACCACTCGATCCGGGTGTCGCCGGCAACCCGACGTCGCAGTTCCTCTGTTTCAGGACCATCGCTGGCAACGACAAGCCGAACTCCAGCAGGAAGTTCTCCCATTGCGTCGAGCAAGACCGAAAGTCCTTTGCGGGGCTCATGCCGACCGAGGAAAAGAATTGTTCGGGGTTCCGGGGCCATGGTGAGTGCGCCGGCATAGGCAGAAAGGTCAACCCCGTTGAAAAGCAATTCATACGAACCGCCGACGGCTTGAACTGCCATGTCTCGCGCATCGGTAGAAACTGCACAACGCACATCGATCTTGCGAGCAAGCCAGCGAACCACAGGAGTTAACCAGCGATAGGCAGCACTCTCCCCCGCTGCGTGAAACGTTCCAACAATTGGCTGGGACTTGAACAACAGTGCGGTATTCGAGACACCCGGGGCCAGCGGTTCATGAACATTGACTACGTCGAACCGTTCGTCACGCAAAGCCCGGATTGTCCGCAGCTGCGCAGAAGGATCAGGCGCAATAGGAGCGACGGATCCGTTTGCTGTAGTCGGAAGGCTGTCGCCGAGCGGAGTGACCCCAGTATCGGGCGGTGGGCCATCGCATGGACCAAGAACACGTACATCGTGTCCGCGGGTTCGTAGCGCTCGCGCCAAAGAAAGAACTTGCCCCTGCACTCCACCGGGAAGCGTCAGGCTGTACGGACAGATAATACCGATGCGCATTTCAGTTCTCGCCGCGTGCGGCGAGCGAAGATGGTCCACGCTCTGGTCTTGGATAGGGTTTCCCCGACTCTTCGAGCGCTTCGTAATCACTCGGCCAATTCGGTTGTTGCAGATGCCACTGCGTCGGCGCTCGACGAATCAGCGCCTCTAATCGGCTCGTTAATTCGATTGTGAGTCGACGCACGTCGTCGCGCAATCGACCTTCTCGAACAACATGCATGGGTGGTTCGACAACTGCATGGTGTCCTGTGTCTTCGTTGAAGTACACCGCACACGGGATGAGAGCAGCACCGGTACGCAACGCCAACGTTGCGGGACCAGCAGGGATCGTTGTGATTTCACCAAAGAATTCGACCTCGATTCCATCACCGGGAATGTCTCGATCGGCGAGCAGACAAACGACATGGTTTGAAGCAAGAGCCTGCAGGATATCGCTCCCTACATTTGGACTGAGCGGAACAATATTCATGCCCAACTCGCGCCGAAAATCAGCAAAAAAATCGAACAACGCTGGCGGCTCAACCGGCTCCACCACAGCCGTGACGGGGACGTTCATCACCTGCGTAAGCCAAATAGCAGCCCATTCCCAACTACCGAGATGCGGCAGCACTGCGATCACGCCTCTACCAGCAGCCAAAGCATCTGCGATATACCCAAAATTATCGAACGAAAAACCGAAATCAACTTCTTCTGGCGACATCTGAGGGAGACGGAACGAATCGATCCAGTAGCGCGCGTAACTGTCGAATGTCTCATTGACTGCCCTATCGAGCGCTTTGCCGTCAAGTGATGGATCAGCGCGATGAAGATGACGGGCGACCAACATCCGCCGCTCTTTTGACACCGATGCCGCTACGCGACTCAAACCTTTGGCGGTGAGATCAGCAAGTGGTCGCGGAACCGACCGCGAGAAGGCTGCGCCCGCGCGATAGGCCGCGGTAACCGGATCGAGCGCCATGAGCGCCTAACGGCGTCGACGCGCCTGGAGGTTCTGCCGCCACTGCGATGATCCAACGCGAGTCGCCCGGGCCGCACGACGACGAGAGGCTCGACGTGTCGGCGCAACGGTGGGGCGCTCCTGAGAGGCCTGGCTCCAGACCTTGGCGAATCTCTGGATGGCAGTGACAATGGTGAGAACCAACATCACCCAAAGGATGGGGATGAGGAGTACGGGGAACAAAAGACCAAGTCCGAGAAGTATGACTCGTTCGGCGCGTTCCATGACGCCGCCCTTTGCGTTAAAACCGAGAGCCTCGGCCTTCGCCCGTTCGTAGGAAATAATCAGCGACGCTCCGAGCACTGCCATGGGCAGCAACGGCATGAGCCCGCCGTGAGTGTCAGCGAGATACCACGCAACACCACCGAGGAGCATCGTGTCGGACACTCGGTCGGCAACTGAATCGAAGAAGGCCCCCCGGGGCCCGGCGGTCCCGGCAGCTTTCGCGACGGCACCATCGAGAGCGTCGGGCAGGCCAGTCAGAACAAGGAGAAGCAGACCCAGCGGCAAGAATCCCGCAGCGATCGCCACCGCGGCACACGCAGACATCACGACACCAAGAGCGGTAAGGCGGTCGGCAGTAAATCCGATCTTGAGCAACTTTGCCCCGACCGGTTTCAATGCCTTTTCGATATTGGTCCGCCAGCGTCCGTCAAGCATGGCTACCTCCAGTAGAGCAAGCGCCGCGCAGGGGTTGCAGCGGCAGATTGGGCCATTCTCTCGCCTTGTGAGCGCTGCAGAACGGCACCGTTGGGACAACGAAACGCTAGCAGGGAGCCTTCTCGATCTTCGGAACACCTCCACAGGTAGCGTGCCTCCTATGGCTGAACAGGGTTCTTCACAGGTCTCCCCTTCCGATGCGGTCATCGCCATGCGGACCTGGCCTCGGCGCTACAGGGCCGCCCTCGCCCCAATTACCGACGATCAGGTTTCCGAAAAGGCGCTCCGGATCGGTCCGCAAGGAGTTTCTGCCCTCGACCTTGCCATCAACAGTCTTGGCACCTGGGTGCTCCTCGAAAAGGCACTTCACGACATCCGTATGACCGAGTGCCCGACGTTGCATCCAGCGGTTACCGAAAGTGCAGCCCGTTCGTGGAAATCGCATCCAACCGAAACGCTCGAGTCGGTTCTTGACCAAGTTGATGACATTGCGAATTCACTCGCCGATGCAATTGCAGCGATGCCGTCAGCCGACTGGTCTCGGCCAGCAACAGTTGCTGGTGGTGGAACAACCACTGCGCTCGCGATTGCCCAAGAAGCCGTCCACGTCGGGGCAGACAACCTTCGTGAGATCCAACGCATACTCGCGGCGCTCAACTAACGACGCCAGCGACTCACAACAGCTCGCTCGAATCAGGAATCGAGTTCATCCCAGTTCTCGGGGTTGTCTTCAACAAACCACTCGACAACTGACCCATCTACGCCGTCGACGAGCACGAGTCCACGCGTTTCCGGAGGATCGTCGGCGCTGTAGAGCAGGATTCGCCAAGTCGGTCGGCTAAGAAGTCCACGCCACCCCATTTGTGCCGAGGCGTGACCAACAGGAAACCCCACCTGCTTGGTGGCGGCGACAAGCGCGTCGCTTTCGTCAACCTTGAGATTCCATCCGGCAACGAAACTGTAGAGACCGATGAGCGCAAGAACAATTGCGGCAATAACGATGCCTTGATTAATCAGAACCGGATCGCTTTCGCGGCGCAGCAGCCAAATCACTACGCAAATTGCCGAGATCGCCCAATACAGATAAGCGGGAATACGACGGCGATTGTTGTTCGGGAAGAGATAAGGGCCGACATAGCCCGCCGCATTCAGATCTTCAGGAAGTGCGTCACGAATATCGGCGTCACTCAGCGGAGCTGTTGAGGCGGAATCGTTGGCGTCGTTCATGTCAGACATCAGATGGGACCGTAGCCGCCTGCGGGGCACGGTCGCACACCCGCGGCCAGGATGCCTTCACGGTGGCAGTCGCAATCGATCAGTTGGGCCAGGCTCCCCGAACTTTTTGCAACGTTGCGTCAAGCGGCTCTGGCAAAACACGTGCAAGAGCAATCGAGGTCATGAAGTTGCTGTCGGCTTCCCATCGAGGAAGAACGTGGGTATGCAAATGATCCGGAACCCCAGCTCCTGCAGCTCGACCCAAGTTCAACCCAACGTTCACACCATCGCATCGATACGCGCCCTTGAGCGCGACGACAGCGTCGCGAGAAAGGTGCGACATCTCTTCGAGTTCCTCGTCAGTGAGATCTTCAAGTTCAGCAACCGCGCGATTGGGAACCACAAGAAGGTGACCGCTCGTATAGGGATACGCGTTCAACAACACTGAACACGTCTCTCCGCGAAACACGATCATTCCCTCGTCATCAGAAAGTGCCAGCACACGTTCGAATAACGATCCATTTTCATCGGGATCCAACGATGTGTCTTCGGGCTGTGTGACTGCCGTGATGTACGAAAGGCGCCAACCAGCCCATAGGTGATCAAGGCGCGGCGAATCGGTCATGAATCAGGAGTGCCCGGCAACATCGGCGGCAAGGTGTTCCACGAACGATTCAAAGGAAACGTTTCGCTCGACCTCTCCCCCACGCGGATTCACCCCAACGGTTGCGTGAGCGACGTCGTCATCACCGACTACCAGCACATACGGCAGTTTCTCGAGTTTCGCTTTACGGATTCGACCGCCGAGCGGCTCATCGGCTTCGACCATATCGGCGCGGTACCCGCGAGCCCGAAGACTGGCGACAAGAAGTCGTCCATGGGCGTCGTGGTCGTCACGGACAGGAAGGATCCGAACTTGAACAGGAGCGAGCCAGGCGGGAAATGCGCCGGCGTAGTGCTCGAGAAGAACGCCGAAGAAACGCTCGATTGAGCCGAACAATGCCCGATGCAACATGATTGGACGCTTGCGCGAACCATCAGCCGCAACGTATTCAAGATCGAATCGATCGGGAAGGTTGAAGTCACACTGGATAGTGCTCAACTGCCACGTGCGTCCGATTGCGTCTTTGATGTCGATGTCGATCTTCGGGCCATAGAACGCAGCATCGCCTTCTTTGACCGCATACTCGAGACCATATTTCTCAAGCGCACCCTGAAGGGCGTTTGTGGCCTTGTCCCAGATCTCGTCGCTACCGACATGCTTGTCGGGATCTTTCGTACTGAGGTTGGCGGTGAACTCGGTAAAGCCGAATGCGCGCAAGACACTCATGACGAAATCAAGAAGCGATGCGATTTCGTCCTGCAGTTCTTCTTCGGTGCAATAGATGTGACTGTCGTCTTGCGTGAAGCCACGGATTCGCATGAGCCCATGCAACGTTCCTGCCCGTTCGTACCGGTACACGGTGCCAAGTTCGAAAAGGCGAAGCGGAAGTTCGCGATAGCTGCGCTGTCGGCTTCGATAGATAAGACAGTGCATCGGGCAATTCATGGGCTTCGGGTAGTACGAACCGTTGTCCATTTCCATGGGCGGGTACATCCCGTCCTTATAGAAATCAAGATGCCCTGAGGTTTCAAAAAGATTGGCGTTGGCGAGATGCGGGGTTACAACAAATTGGTAGTCACCCTTTTCATGGCGGTCACGGCTGTAGTCCTCCATGAGTTTGCGAACGATTGCACCCTTCGGATGCCACACCGCCAGCCCTCCGCCAAGTTCTGATGGGAAGCTCAGCAGGTCGAGTTCTGTCGCGAGTTTGCGATGGTCGCGTTCAGCTGCTTCTTCGAGACGCACCAAGTACGCCTCAAGATCTTTCTTCGATGCCCACGCCGTTCCGTAGATGCGTTGAAGCATCGGATTGCGTTCGTCGCCTCGCCAGTACGCGCCGGCAATACGCATGAGTTTGAAATGTCCAAGACGGCTGGTATCAGGAACATGAGGCCCCCGACAGAGATCGATAAACCGTGGCGGATTCTCGTAGGTGCGAACTAGGCCGGTCTCAGTTGCGGACATTGGATCTTCCGCCGCGCCCCGAATGATCTCGCACTTGTATTTATGCCCACTGAAAAGTTCGAGAGCCGCATCTTCAGCGATTTCATCGCGGATGAACGGCTGCTTCTCTTTGATGATCTCGCGCATTCGGGCGTCGAGACGATCGAGATCGTCTGGGGTAAATGTTCCGCCATCGGGAAGCTCGAAGTCGTAGTAGAACCCGTTTTCGATCGGAGGGCCGATAGCGAAGGTCGCCCCGGGAAAGAGATCGAGGACGGCCTGAGCGAGCACGTGGGCTGTTGAATGGCGGATGGTGAAGAGGCCACGTTCATCTGTTTCGGTAATGATCGAAACGGCGTCGCCCTGCTCGAGCGGCCAGACAAGATCGCGCTCTGTCCCGTTCACTGCCCCGATGACCGCCGCTTTGGCTAGACGAGAGCCGATGGACAAGGCGAGCCCAGCAACGGTGGTGCCGGCGGGAACTGAGCGCTCGGAGCCATCGGGAAGGGTGATCGTGATCTCGTCGGACATGAGGGCGAGCGTACCCGAGGCTGTCGAGAACTCTGGAAGCGGTTACAACCTCATTGTTGAGGGTCGCCGACGAGGAAGACGCCAAGCAATTCAGCCGCTGACGCGACGCCTTCTCCCCGCCCAACGGCGCGATCGATCGCGGCGACTGCGCCTGGAGTATCGAGATCGTTATCAAGGCATGTCCGAACGTCATCTAGAGCAGCGACACTCTCGACAGACCCAGGAGCAATCGTTGCGGCAAGCCATAGCTCGAGCCGCGCTGCTGCGATCGGCATGATTTCGTCTTCCCATTCCCACGAATCTCGGTAGTGATGAGAAACGATGGCAAGTCGGATTGCCCGGACATCCCACGTCTTTCGTAATCCACTGATGAAGACGAGATTGCCAAGCGACTTCGACATCTTCTCGCCATCCATTCGAACCATGGCTTGATGCATCCAGTGGCGCACGAAGGGCTGACCGGTTGCAGCTTCACTTTGAGCAGCTTCGCATTCGTGATGCGGGAAAATCAGGTCGGAGCCACCGCCATGCAGGTCGATGGTCGTGTCGAGTTCACGCAAGGCCAGGGCAGAACATTCAATGTGCCAACCAGGACGGCCAGGGCCCCAGAGCGATTCCCAACTCGGCTCGTCGGACGCCGATGGCTGCCAGAGAACAAAATCGAGTGGATCACGCTTATTGGGATCGTCAGGGTTTCCGCCATGCTGTCGAGCAAGGTCAATCATTTGCTCACGGGTGTAATGCGAAACCTGGCCGAATCGCTCGAAAGAACTCACATCGAAATACACAGAGCCGCCGCTCTCGTAGGCATGACCCTGATCGAGCACCATTCCGATGAATCCGCGAATGTCAGCTATTGCGCTCGTGGCCCGTGGCTCACTCCAACATTCGACAACGTTCAGTGCTTCCATGTCGGCATCGAAACGAGCGGTTTCGGCAGCCGCCAGGTCTAGGTAGTGAACACCGAGTTCCCGCGCTTTGCGCAACAGGTCATCGTCGACGTCGGTGACGTTACGAACACAACGCGTTTCATGGCCCAGATCACGCAGCCGTCTCTGGAGAACGTCGTAGGTCACATAGGTGGCTGCATGCCCGAGGTGCGTCGCATCGTACGGAGTAATGCCGCAGGTGTACATGAGCACCAGTGGGCCGGGCTCAAATGCAACCACTTCACGACGAGCGGTGTCGTAGAGGCGCATCGGACCGGTCGGAGCTGCCAACGTCATCGAAGTTTTTCGGGGTCGATTCCGGTGAACTTTACAGCGACGCGGGTTTTGTACTTAAGGTTGAGTTCCAGGAGCACTGCGGTAAATGCCTCGATCGGCGCAGCCTGAGTGAGATCGCCGGCGTCGAGTGCGCGCATACTTGGCATCTCGTTAATGAGGTCCATTGAGATCTTCTTGGCCGCCGGATGGTCAGAGCACACCAGAACATCGCTTTCAATCGGGTGATTGAGGTCAGCAAGTTCTTTGGCCGGCACATGGTGAAGCGCTCCCACGACAAGCGAGCGAGGTACGGCAGCTTGAACGCTGGCGGCAACAGAGCCGCGTGGCGGCACCAGCGGTTGGAATTCATGTCCGACACGAATAAGGGCATTGGCCATACAAATCACAACCTTGCCGTCGAGCGATTCGCTCACCGATTTTGCGGTGGTCCATGCTGCATCCCACGGTGTCGCTATGACGATGAGTTCTGCGGCAGCAGCTCCGGCATTATCGGACGCGGTGATGTCGAGATTGTGGTCAGGCCAATCCGCGATGATCGAACCAACGACCTCGGCCGCTCGTTCTGCACTTCGCGAGCCCAAGATGACCTTGTGGCCAGCTGATGCCAGCCTGATACCCAGCGCACTTCCAGCTGGGCCAGTAGCGCCCACGATCCCGATCAACATTCAGCGAACGGTAGCGGACGATCGTGCCCTCTCGGTGCTGCTCCACCGAATCATTGGTTTGGCAACGTAACGTCTCTACGTTGCCCGCGATCGGAGGACCCATGGGACTGCTTGAAGGTAAGCGACTGCTGATGACCGGAGTGCTCAATGACTCCTCGCTTGGCTTTGGCGTTGCTCGTCTCGCCCAGCAGGAAGGCGCAGAGATCGTCCTCACCGGACTGGGAAACGCAATGAAGCACACGCTCAAGGCAGCAAAGAAGTTCGACATTGAACCCGAGGTCATCGAACTCGACGTCTCCGTGCCCGAGCATATCGATGCCGCTCGCGACCATCTGGCAAAGAAATGGGGTCGAGTCGACGGAGCCCTTCACTCGATCGGCTTTGCCCCTGCGGTTTGTCTCGGGGGAACGTTCATGGATGCCACATGGGAAGACGTGTCTGTGGCCATGAATATCTCTGCCTATTCGCTCAAGGCCCTCGCCGACGTGGTTGCGCCGCTGATGACTGAAGGCGGATCGATCGTCGGCCTCGATTTCGACAACAACGTGACGTGGCCTTCCTACGACTGGATGGGCGTGTCCAAGTCCGCCCTTGAGTCGACCTCCCGTTATCTCGCTCGCTATCTCGGCCCACAACAAATCCGCGTCAACCTTGTTGCAGCTGGACCAATCAAAACCGTTGCGGCACGATCAATACCTGGCTTTTCGAAGTTTGAAGATGTCTGGGATGAACGCGCACCTCTGGGCTGGGACGTTCGAGACTCAAGCGCAGTAGCAAAAGCGTGCGTTGCCTTACTTTCGGATTGGTTTCCGCAGACCACAGGCGAAGTCGTGCACGTTGACGGCGGCTACCACTCCACCGGCGCCTGAGGGTTACTCCTCAGTCGGCAAATCTCTGGGTTCAAGTTCATCAGCGACGTCGCCGACAAGTTCTTCGAGAATGTCGTCGAGAGTCACAATCCCTGCGGTTGATTCATCGTCGTTTGCGACGAGCGCAAAATGAACTCTCGAGGTCCTCATATCGAGCAGAAGCTCCTTCAGGTGCTGTTCCCGCGGCACCCGAAGAGCTCGGCGCATCAGCAGCGGAGAAAAGGTTTCGTCGAGCTCGATTTCAGCGACTGACAACAAATCTTTGGCGTGGATGAAACCTCGAGGGTCATCGATTCCGCCATCGCCAACGATCAACAGCCTCGTGTGCCCGAGAGTTCGCACCGCTTCTTCGAGTTCACGCGGAGTGGCTTCGATCGAGACAGCAGCGATATTTGGACGATCGATCATCACAGAGGCAACAGTGCGCCCCGCGAATTCAAGGACTCCGGCAAGCAGTTCCGCCGAAAAACCCGTGATCGCTCCTTCCTCTTTCGAGACCGAGACCAACACGGCCAGCTCTTCTGCAGTGTGTAATTCCGACAGCTCATCACGAGGTTCGATGCCACACAGTCGAACCCCTACGTTGCCCATCCAGTTGAGGACGATAAGGAAAGGGCGAGCAACAAGGAGATAAAGCCGATTCGGCTGACTCACGATCTTGAGAACCGATTCAGGATGCGTCAGCGTCAGATTCTTGGGAACCATTTCACCAATCACCATGTGCGCAAACACGATGATGAGGAGCCCCAGCACCGCAGCCATCGGATGAATCCATGCGTGGGGAATCCACGACACCTTTTGAGCGAGGCTCAGGAGAAGGTCCGCAACTGCAGGTTCTCCGACAAGGCCAAGCACCAGCGAGGCCACGGTGATACCGAGTTGAGCCCCTGCCAGTTGGATGCTCAATTCCTTCATCGCTGCCAATGCGCGAATCGCCGAACGATCACCACTCTCAGCGAGGGGTTCAAGGCGACTCCGCCGTGATCCCACCAAAGCAAACTCGAGTGCCACAAAAAAACCATTGATAGCGAGGAGTACAACGATAACGAGGAATGGCCACATGTCAGCCACCCATCCCATCGTAAGTTGGCGTTGCGTTCAGCACGATTTGCTCAGATTGTTCCGACGCAGTTGCTCGCACCGTTACCTGGGCAATCCGACGTCGATCCATCTCGGCGATTTCGAAGGACCACTCTCCCCAAACAACGACCTCGCCAGCAAGGGGAAGGTGTCCGAGTTGATCGAGAAGAAAGCCAGCAAACGTTTCGTATTCCCCTTCAGGGAGAACGCAACCAATTTGATCGGCGACCTCATCGGGATGCAGTCCGCCTGGAAGCGACCATTCGTCTCGCCCGCCCGGGACCGTCATCGCCGGCATCCGACGATCGTGTTCGTCGCCGATCTCACCGACAATCTCTTCGAGAATGTCTTCGAGAGTGATGATTCCCGCAGTACCGCCGTATTCATCAACGACAACCGCAAGATGAGAATTCGCCCGTCGGAGATCAATCAACACGTCAGCAAGGTCTCGACTCTCCGGGATAGCAAGCACCGTGCGAACAAGCGCGGAAACTGGCGTTGTTGGCCGTTCCTCACGGGGAACATCGTGAACTGAACGGACGTGCACTGTGCCCAAAATGTCGTCGATGTCAGCGCGATAAACCAGAAACCGCGAATGACCAGTGCGGACCGACGCTTCGACCAACGCTTCGACACTGTCAGTGCTTCGAAGTGCTGTGACCGCAGTACGTGGAACCAGAACATCTTCAGCGCTCTTACGTTCGAAGCGAATAGACCGCGTGAGAAGAACCGATGCCGAATCGTCGAGCGAACCACCGCGAGTCGACGCGCTCACCAAGATTTGCATCTCCGAAAGAGTTCGAACATGCGACAGTTCCTCTGTCGGTTCGACGCCAAGCAAGCGGACAGTGCAGTTCGCTGCCCCATTGAGGAATCGGATCAGACCACCAAAGACGACTCCGTACACCCGGACGAGTGGACCGAGGAGATACACCGTTTTTTCTGGCCGCGCGAGTGCCAGACCTTTCGGCACCAGTTCTCCCACCACCATTTGAACAACTGTTGCAATGAAAATAGCAAGAGCCAGGGAAACTCCCGTCATCGCAGCCGTGCCAAGGACAGGTTCAAGGAGTGGATGCAATAACTCTGCGATTGCTGGTTCAGCGAGGAGGCCGATCAAGAGCGATGTGACAGTGATCCCGAGTTGTGCTCCCGACAAATGAAACGACAAGTGTTTCAAGAGTCCCTTGGCGAGTTGGGCGCGACGACGCCCTGAATCGGCATCGTTTTCAACTTTGGCTCGATCTACGGCGACAAGTGCGAACTCGGCGGCGACGAAGAAACCGTTCGCGATGATCAGAACTGCTACTGCAATGAGGCCTAACGCGTTATTCATACGCCCGTGCCCCATGCCCACCATCGGCCATGACGGTATTCAAGCCCAAGTCTCATCTCGAAGCACTCAGAAAGATTTGTTTCAGTGAGAACCTCATCGAGTGGGCCAGCCGCGAGAACTTTTCCTTCGCGAAGCAACAAAACGTTGGTGAACCCCACGGGGATCTCCTCGACATGATGTGTCACAAGCACCGTTGCCGGTGTGTCGTCCCCTGAAACCAACACACCGAGACCACGCACGAGGTCTTCACGCCCGGCGAGATCAAGTCCCGCCGTGGGTTCGTCGAGAAGTAGCAAACCTGGTTCAGGCATCAATGTGCGAGCCAAGAGCACACGCTGACGCTCACCCGAAGAAAGGGTGGCAAAACTGCGATCTGCGAGTCGACCTATTTCCATGCGCTCAAGACAGTCTCGAGCACGCTGACGATCCGCATCGTCATAGGTGTGCCACCACGGTTCCAGCGCTGCATTCTTCGCTGTCATTACGACATCCGAAGAGGTCAGATCGGATCGAAGCTGATCAGCCATTCCTGTGCTCGCCAGACCAATCCGTTTACGAAGAGAGCGAACGTCGGTGCGTCCGAGTTTCTCGCCAAGTACCTCGACATCCCCCGAAGATGGATGCAGATACAGCGAGGCGATCTTCATCAGCGAAGACTTTCCCGACCCATTACGGCCAAGAACGACCCATCGTTCGTGTGCGGCGACTTCCCACGACACATGATCGAGAATTGGGCGGCCTTCGCGTATCAGTGTGACATCGCTCAGCGAAAGGGCCGGCGGGTCGGTACGACCCATAGCGGCCTACTTGTCGAGCAGAAGTGAGAGTGCGACCGAAGCGAAGATGAAAATCACCGCTGCAACCACTGTGAGTCGATCGAGATTCTTCTCAACCACTGTCGAACCTGCTGCCGACGCGCCAAGACCGCCACCGAACATGTCGGAGAGGCCACCACCCCTGCCGCTATGAAGCAGCACAAGGAAGATGAGCGTCAGTGCAGAGAGCACCTGAATGATGAGGACAGCGATCAACACGGTTTGAGACGTTATCAGGAGAGCCGGAATTGGACGATTCGAGCAAATTCCTCGGGATCAAGCGCTGCTCCGCCGACGAGCGCTCCGTCGATATCGGGCTGACCCATGAGTTCGGCAGCATTTCCTGCCTTCACCGAACCGCCGTACTGGATACGAACGGCCTTGGCCGCATCAGTGCCCTTTATGTCCTTGACCTTGGCTCGGATCCAGGAACACACCTGCTGCGCATCTTCAGCGCTTGCGGTTCGACCAGTACCGATGGCCCAGATCGGTTCATAAGCAAGGACCATCGAAGCCACCTGCTCCGACGTCAGCGCTTCAATCCCAGCATGAATCTGTCCAGTGACTTTGCCGCGAGTGGCTTCACCTTCACGCTCTTCGAGCGTCTCACCACAACACAGGATCGGAGTCATGCCGTTTTCAAAAACGGCTTTGGCCTTTCGGGCCACAACGATGTCGTCCTCGCCGAACAATTCACGGCGCTCGCTATGCCCAACGATCACATACGACACATTGAGTTTGAACAGCATTCCTGGCGCGATTTCACCGGTGTACGCGCCGTTTGCTTCCCAATGACAGTTCTGTGCGCCGACTGCGATCGGTACCTTTTCGCTTTCAAGGAAGGTTTGCACTGTGCGAATGTCGGTGAACGGCGGATGGACCGATACATCGACAACTTCGTAGTCGTCCTTTGAAAGCAGGTAACGAAGTTTATCGAGAGTGGCCGTGGCCTCGAAGTGGTTGAGGTTCATCTTCCAGTTACCGGAGATGAGTGGTTTGCGGTCAGCCATTTGTTGCTCCTCGTAATGCTTCAAGTCCGGGAAGATCACCGTTCTCAAGCAATTCGAGCGATGCACCCCCACCGGTTGAAACGTGATCTACCTCGTTGGCAAGTCCGAATGCGTCGAGAGCCGCAGCAGAATCGCCACCGCCTACGACAGTAAAACCGCGCGCCTCTGCCATGGCTTCGGCGATGACGCGAGTTCCTGCAGCGAATCGGGGATCTTCGAATACCCCCATTGGACCATTCCAGAAGATTGTTTTTGCGTCAGCGATGATGTCGGCGAATTCCGATGCGGTGCCGGGTCCGATATCGAGCCCCTTCCATCCGTCGGGAACATCGGACCCAAGTTGACGAACCTCTCCCCCGGCTTCGGGGTTCATGATTTCGCCGCCAGGGCCGAGCGCTGTCACATCGTGCGGGATGTGAATCGTGATATCGGAATCGAGGAATCGTTTACATGTTTCGATCTGGTCAACTTCAAGTAGCGAATCACCAACGCTGTGACCTTGAGCGGCAAGAAAGGTGAAACACATTCCGCCGCCGATAATCAGCGCATCAGCAACGGTTGAAAGCGCGTCGATAACACCAAGTTTGTCGGACACCTTCGACCCACCAAGGATGACCACGAACGGACGCTTCGGATTAGTACGCAGAGGCAGCAACACCTCGACTTCACGCTGAAGAAGACGGCCCGCAGCAGAAGGAAGAAACTGTGGAGGACCAACGATCGACGCATGGGCTCGGTGCGATGCACCGAATGCATCGTTGACGTAGAGGTCTTGACCTTCAATCAGTTTCTGAACAAAAGCCGAATCATTCGAGGTTTCGCCCGGATCGAAGCGAAGATTCTCGAGAAGTTCAACTCCTGGCGCCAGTTCGGCCAAACGACGTCGAACTGGTTCAACCGAATACTTCGGATCGGGAGCACCCTTCGGGCGACCGAGATGGGTGCACGCTGTGACCGTCGCACCGCGCGACTTCAGGTAGTCGATGGTGGGAAGCGCCGCACGAATACGAAAATCGTCGACGATCTCGCCGTTGGCGATGGGTACATTGAAATCGGCACGAAGAAGGACTCGGCGACCACTGACGTCGCCGAGGTCCTCCAGCGAAGGAACGCTCATCGGGCGGTACTACTTCGCCGCGCGGGCCATGACCTGCACGAGGTCGACCAGGCGGTTGGAGTAACCCCACTCGTTGTCGTACCAACCGAGGATCTTGACGAGGTTGCCCATGGCCATTGTGAGTTTCGAGTCGAAGGTGCACGACGCCGACTGACCAACGATGTCGGAAGAAACGATCTCTTCGTCGGTAAAGACAAGGACTTTGGAGAGCGGACCACTTGTTGCTGCGGCCTTGAACGCTGCATTGATCTCATCGACGGTGACGTCACGTTTGAGCACACCAACGAAGTCGGTGATGGAACCGTCCGAAACCGGGACGCGAAGTGCAGTGCCGTCGAGCTTGCCTTTCATGGCCTCGAGTACAAGGCCCGTGGCACGTGCGGCGCCAGTTGAGGAAGGCGTGATGTTGGCGGCTGACGCACGGGCACGACGCATGTCGGTGTGCGGACCATCGACGAGGTTTTGATCGCCGGTGTAGGCATGAACCGTGGTCATGAGACCCTTTTCGACACCAAAGGCATCGTCGAGAACCTTGATCATGGGAACAAAGCAGTTGGTCGTGCACGAAGCGTTCGAGACAACCTTGTGCTTGGCCGGATCAAAGGTGTCGTCATTCACGCCAACAACGAAAGTTGCATCGGCGTTGGTGGCCGGAGCCGAAATGATGACGTACGGAGCGCCAGCCTCAAGATGAGCGGCGGCCTTGTCGCGATCGGTGAAGAAGCCTGTTGACTCGACAACGATGTCAACGCCAAGTTCCTTCCACGGAAGATCCTTGGGATCGCGAATGGCGGTGATCTTGAGCAGCTTTCCGTCGACAAGGATGCCGTCCTCGGTTGCTTCGACGGTTGCGTCGAGGCGCCCCATGATCGTGTCGTACTTGAGCAGGTGGGCCATGGCGGGCACCGAACCCAAATCGTTGGCGGCAACGATCTCGATATCAGCGCCGGACTGCCTCACCGCCCGGAAGAAGTTGCGGCCGATGCGACCGAAGCCATTGATGCCGACACGGATAGTCATTGTGGGCACTGCCTCCTAGATATGCCGTCGGTAGTCGACGGCGACGTATTGAGTTGATGTGACGTTACGCCAGACAGCGCATGCCGTCGGCCGGATCGATTCCTTACTGTCCCGCCAGCCGATTGCGCCCGCGATGATGTCAGCGGTCGAGGTCGCGATGGGTGACCCGCAAATGGAATCCCTCGTCGCGAAGGGCTCCGGCAACGGCTTCAGCAATGGTCACCGATCGATGACGACCCCCCGTGCAGCCAAACGCCACCGTCAGATAGCTCTTTCCCTCGGCGACGTAGGCGGGCAGCAACGTCGTCAGAAGCCCGTTGATCTGGCCAAGAAACTCGGCTGTGAGCGGCTGAGCAAGCACGTAGTCGCGGACTGGTTCATCGAGGCCTGTCTGCGGTCGCAGGGCCTCCACCCAATGGGGGTTCGGGAGAAATCGGCAATCGATCACGAGATCGGTGTCGAGGGGAAGTCCGTGTTTGAACCCGAACGAGAGCACCGTCGTTTGCATGCCGCCCGCTGGGGCATCAGCGGCAAAGAGATCAAGCATCCGCGAGCGGAGTTGATGCACATTGAGTTCGGTGGTGTCGATGACAACGTCGGCCTCGGCCTTCACCGATTGCAGGACTCGTCGTTCCTCTTCGATCGATTCGCCGAGCGTGCGGTCTTCCACCCCGAGCGGATGACGACGCCGTGTGCTTTCGTAACGCCGCACAAGTTCGTCGGTCGCCGCCTCGAGGAAAACGATTCGAAGCCGGTTTCCCTGGCGACGCAGCGCATCGAGTGCTGGCAAAGCCTCCGAGTGATACGGACCGGTTCCCACCACGAGGACCACGTTGGTGATCGTCGCATCGGGAGCGTCCGCTAAATCAGCGACACTGCCAATGAGGGCGGGGGGAAGATTGTCGATGATGTACCAGCCGAGATCCTCAAGGACATCCGCGGCTCGAGAGCGTCCGGCACCAGACAAGCCCGTGATCACCACGAAGTCGCTCACGACTCAGACGCTACCGGCGTTGAGCCACCAACGTTAGTAACCGCGGAATTGTCGTTACTTCGGTGTATTCCGGAGCACGATCGATGAATCCTTGCGGGGGCGCGGGCTCAATCATGCGTTCAAGCGCAAGCCCGGAATCGGCCATGGCATTGACGTAGCGACTGAGCGGTCGATGTACGAATCGGATGAAGACACCCTTTTCGACTTCCTCAATCGTCGCCTGTTCGGTGAGGTACGGGCCGATACGCCAGTACTGCTCGGGCGGATCAAGGATTTGATCATCGATCCAACCAGAGCCCGGTGTTTGCAAAAGTGGATGATTGAGGCAGAAGACAAACCTTCCACCCGGACGCAGAACACGTGCGACTTCGGAGAGTGCCTCATCCGCCGCATCGATGTGCTCGAACACAAGGCAACACACAACCGCATCGAACGACGCGTCGTCGAACGGCAGCGATTCCGCGCCTGCGAGCTGATACTCAGGACCCCCGCCGCGACGAATTGCTTCGTCGATTTGATTGACGGTCGGATCGATCCCGACAACGGATGATCCGTGAACTGCAGCAATTGCACGCGCAACCTGGCCTTCGCCAGTACCCACTTCAAGCACACGTTCGAATCCTGCGGTCCACTCGAGAATGAGCGGAATGATTTGCTCTGTGTATTCGGGATCGACGCCGTCGGTGAACTCGCGCTGCCACCAGTCCGCGTGCGCCTCCCACAGTTGAGCATTGGCATCAGGTTCAGACACAACGACTCCGATTCAGCGCAGATCTCGACGGGAAGGAGTATGGATCTTGTCCCAAACTGCCTGCGCAACCGAATCGGGAAGCCAAGTGAGCGCCTGCAGCTCCTCAATCGTCGCTTTCTTGACCGCGGTGACCCCACCGAGTTCTTTCACCAAGCGACTGCGCCGAGCTTCACCCAACCCTGAAATACCATCGAGCACAGAAGTCGTCATGCGTTTGCCTCGCAGCTCTCGGTGAAACGAAATCGCGAATCGGTGAGCCTCGTCACGAATGCGCTGAAGCAGATAGAGCGCTTCGCTCCCCCGCGGAACTTCAACCGGTTCAGATCGATGAGGCAGATACACCTCTTCAAAACGCTTCGCCAGCGAAGCAACCGGAATCTCTTCATCGAGACCCAGCGCTTCGAGCACCTTCATGGCGACTCCGAGTTGACCTTTGCCGCCGTCGACCAAAAGCAATTGGGGCGGATAGGCAAACTTCCCTGACCGTTCGGCAACGGGCTTGCCTCGCTCTTCGACATACGCGGTGAGACGACGAGTCAGGACCTCTTCCATGGCGGCGAAATCATCGTTGCCTTGGTCGCCCTTGATCTTGAAGCGTCGATATTCACGCTTATTGGGAAGTCCGTCTTCCATCACCACCAGGGAACCGACGTAATCGGTTCCCTGGATATGGCTCATGTCGTAACACTCGATACGAAGCGGAGCTTCGGGAAGCCTGAGGTGTTGTTGCAGATCATTCAATGCGCGTGCGCGGCTGTTGTGATCAGCAGCCCGTTTCAATCGATGACGCGAGAACTCCTCGGTGGCATTGCGCGTCACCGTTGCCATCAGTTCGCGCTTATCGCCACGATGAGGAATGCGCACGGTGACTTTTGAGCCGCGTTGAGCGCTCAGAAACTCTTCATAGAGCCCAGGGTTCGCACTCTCGAACGGAACAAGTACTTCCTTCGGGACACCAAGCGGCGGCGGATCTCCATAAAGCCGTTCGAGGATGCAATCAATAAGTTCTTGGTCCGAAAGATCTTCTTTGCGGTCGAGCACGTACCCCTTGCGCCCCACCACACGACCCCGCCGAACGAAGAACACCTGCACGGAGGCCTCAAGTTCGTCGCCGGCCAAACCAACAACGTCGAGATCTTCGTCTCGTTCGAGAACCATCTGTTGCCGTTCAACAACTTTGCGGACGGCACCGAGGCGGTCGCGCAAGCGAGCGGCCCGCTCAAATTCAAGTTCATCGCTCGCCAATTGCATCTCGACTTCTAAACGAGAAATGACTTCGTCGGTGTCGCCGTCGAGAAAACGAATCAGATCACGCACGAGTTCGTCGTACTTCTCGGTCGTGATCTCCCCCACACACGGGCCACTGCACTTTTCAATGTGAAACAACAAACAGGGCCGACCGATTTTCTTATGACGCGACAACTTCGTATCGGAACAGGTCCGAACCGGAAATGTGCGCAGCAACTGATCGAGGGTTTCGCGAATCGCCCATGCTGCTGCGTAGGGACCGAAGTAGCGAGTTCCCTTTCGCTTGTCGCCCCGCATCACTGTTGCGCGCGGCCAATCATCATCAACCGTCACCGCAAGGAACGGGTAACTCTTGTCGTCCCGAAGATCGATATTGAACCGAGGCTCATGCTGTTTGATCAGGCTGTACTCGAGCATGAGCGCTTCGAGCTCATTGCGAACCTGGATCCACTCCACGGTTTCGGCCGTGGCCACCATCTGTGCGGTACGGGGAGCCAGGTTGATCGGATCTTGGAAATAGTTCGACAGACGCGAGCGGAGACTTTTAGCCTTCCCCACATAGATGACGCGGCTGTTGACGTCCTTGAACTGATACGAGCCGGGCTCGTCAGGAATCGTGCCGGCCGGCGGTCGCTGCACCATTGGGGTCATCGTAAGTGCCATCTGAGGCAAACAAGCCGTTCAGTGCCTACACTGACCAAGCCGGCCTGGTATCCGGCGATCTATTGAGACCCGAGGCCGACAACCCCGTGGCGTGGCGACCAGGCTGCCCCCACCGGCCACTCATCGGATCTCCCCGTCCTTTTAGGGAGTGCACCACAAAATGCTTCGCCTCCAACTACCGCTCGGTGACCGATACACAGACGCCACATCTGCCGAACTCGCGGATCGAATCGCTGCGGCGAAAGCAACTCTCGGTGACCGCCTGTTCATCCTCGGCCATCACTACCAGCGCGACGAAGTCATGGAGTGGGCCGATGCCCGCGGTGACTCCTTCCGCCTTTCGGTGCTTGCCCAAGAACAACGGCAGGCCGAGTACATCGTTTTCTGTGGCGTGCACTTCATGGCCGAGTCCGCCGACATCCTCACCGGCGACCATCAAGCCGTAATCCTCCCCGACCTCAATGCGGGCTGTTCGATGGCCGACATGGCCGACCTCGAGGAAGTCACAGATGCATGGGAGACCCTCGCGGCAACCACAGATATCTCGAAGGTCATTCCGATCACCTACATGAACTCCTCGGCAGCACTCAAAGCGTTCGTGGGCGAACATGGCGGTGCGGTGTGCACCTCGTCCAACGCTCGCGCCGTCCTTGAGTGGGCCCTCTCCCTCGGCAACCGCTCCGAGGACGGAGCCGGTGGCGAACAGGTTCTCTTCTTCCCCGATCAACACTTGGGGCGCAATACCGCCAGCGATCTCGGTTACTCCCTCGACGAAATGCGCGTATGGGATCCTCGCCGTGAACACGGGGGCCTCACCAAAGCCGAAGTGAAAGACTCCACCTTCCTCCTGTGGAAGGGACACTGCTCTGTCCATCAGCGGTTCCGCCCCGAACACATCGCAGCATTCCGCGAGGCGAACCCCGACGGAATTGTCGTTGTCCATCCAGAATGCGCACAAGACGTCTGCGAGTTGGCCGATCAGGTGGGTTCCACCGATTTCATCATCCGCGCCGTTGAGAATGCACCTGTTGGTGCAGTCATCGGCGTTGGCACCGAAATCCACCTCACCAACCGCCTGAACAACGAAACACCCGACAAGACCGTGGTGTCTCTTGATCCACTCGTGTGCCCTTGCTCGACGATGTTCCGCATCGACGGGCCGCATTTGTGCTGGGTCCTTGAGAATCTTGTCGCCGGCAAAGTTGTCAACCGCATCACGGTCGACCCCGACACCACTCAGTGGGCGAAGGTTGCGCTCGACCGCATGCTGCAGATCACCTGAACTACTCGAGGCCGAGCAGCGGACGTAGGAATTGTCCGGTGTAACTCTTCTTCGTGGCGGCGACCTTTTCGGGTGTACCTTCAACGAGCACTGACCCGCCGCCGCTGCCGCCTTCCGGCCCCAGATCGATCAACCAATCAGCGGTCTTGATGACGTCGAGGTTATGTTCGATGACAATCACGGTGTTTCCCTGATCGACGAGACGCGACAACACGGTGAGAAGTTTCCGAATGTCTTCGAAGTGAAGGCCCGTGGTCGGTTCGTCGAGGATGTACACCGTTCGCCCGGTGGAACGCTTCGAAAGTTCGCTGGCGAGTTTGACTCGTTGCGCTTCGCCACCAGAAAGCGTTGTGGCCGGCTGGCCGAGTCGCACATAGCCAAGGCCAACATCGACCAACGTCTGCAGATGACGAGCAATCGCGGGCTGATTACCGAAGAACTCAACGCCTTCCTCGCAACTCATGCCGAGGATGTCGGAAATGTTGTGATCTTTGAAGGTGACGTCGAGCGTGTCGCGGTTGTAGCGAGCGCCTTTACAGACCTCGCACGGGACGTACACATCGGGGAGGAAATGCATTTCGATCTTGATGGTGCCGTCGCCTGAGCATGCTTCGCATCGGCCCCCAGAAACATTGAACGAAAAACGTCCCGGCAAGTAACCGCGCACCTTCGACTCGTGGGTCTGTGCGAACAGTTTCCGGATGTGATCGAACACGCCGATATAGGTGGCCGGGTTCGAGCGCGGCGTGCGACCGATTGGCGACTGATCGATATTGATGACCTTGTCGACCAGTTCCATACCCTCGACGCTCTTGTGAAGGCCTGGAGGCGTCTTTGATCCGTAGACCTTTTGCATAAGGGCGCGATGCAGGATGTCGTTCACCAATGTCGACTTCCCTGAACCAGAAACACCGGTGACAGCGATAAAGGTGTGCAGCGGGAACTCAACGTCAATGTTTTTGAGGTTGTGTTCGCGAGCCCCACGAACAACGAGTTGGTCAGCCCCCGGAGTCCGACGAAGTTCCGGAACCGGAATTGAGCGACGACCCGACAGGTATTGGCCCGTTATCGACTCTTTCGATTTCAAAAGCCCCTTCACCGGACCCGCGTACACGATGTCGCCACCGTGTTCACCAGCGCCCGGGCCAATATCAACGACATAGTCGGCGACCTTGATGGTCTCTTCGTCGTGTTCGACGACGAGCACGGTGTTACCCAGTTCTCGGAGTCGCATCAATGTGTCGATCAGTCGTTTGTTATCGCGCTGATGCAATCCGATTGATGGTTCGTCGAGCACATACAGCACGCCAACAAGACCAGAACCAATCTGCGATGCAAGACGGATGCGTTGTGCTTCTCCGCCAGCAAGCGTTGCGGCCGACCGCGACAGCGAGAGGTAGTCGAGACCCACGTCAAGCAAGAAGCCCATTCGAGCGTTGACTTCTTTCACCACTCGCTCGGCGATCATGCGGTCGCGTTCAGAAAGTTTCAGCCCGTTGAGAGCCGCAGCAGCATCGCCAATCGACATACTGCAAATCTCGGCAATTGAGTGACCGTCGATCGTGACCCCAAGACTGAACGGGGCAAGACGTGAACCCTCACAGTCGGGACAGGGCACCTCGCGCATGTAGCCCTCGACCTGCTCACGCTGCGCATCGCTTTCGGCATAGGAATGCCGGCGCTGCAACCACGGAACGAGGCCTTCGAACTTCGCGTCGTAGGAACGTTGACGGCCGTAACGGTTTTTGTAGCGGACCTGGACCCGACCGGTTGCACCCGTTCCGTGCAGCAAAAGTTTCTGCTGCTTCTTGGGCAGCTCCTTGAACGCAACATCGGGGTCAATCTCATAGATGTCGCAGACCGATTCAAGAAGTCGCCCAAAATACTGGGTGCGTGCGCTCGCCCATGGAGCCAGCGCACCTTCGGTGACGCTCAGGTCGGGATTGGGGATGACGAGTTCGGCATCAACTTCAAACTTGGTGCCAAGACCATCACAGTGCTCGCAGGCGCCATACGGAGAGTTGAACGAGAAGTTTCGCGGCGCCAATTCCTCATAACTCAATCCACACGAAGGGCAACCGAGGTGCTGTGAGAACGTGAGCACTTCATCGTCCAAGCCGGAATCGTCGCCACGACCAACGATCTGAACTTCGGCAACGCCTTCGGCGATTCGAAGTGCAGTCTCGAGAGAGTCAGTAAGACGGCGATCGAT
>CAMAYJ010000034.1 GCA_945862505.1 Bifidobacterium breve
AGCGAGGATGGGCGGCGCTTCATCTATCTGTTGATAGGTAACGACGCCTGTCGTGGCTCCTCGTAGGCGGAGAACGAGGTGAAGGGTTGACTGTTTCTGGATGTTGTAATCGGAAAGGGTGCGGCCGTCTTCGAGCTGCTTACCGGCAAAGATCAGTCGTTGCTGATCGGGTGGTATCCCCTCTTTGTCCTGAATTTTCGCCTTGACGTTGTCGATCGAGTCGGAGGCTTCAACTTCGAGTGTGATGGTTTTCCCAGCGAGGGTTTTGATGAAGATCTGCATGAGTTATCGATTCTTGGCTGGGTTCAGCCGGTGAAGTTTGGAAGCACCGCTGTCGCTTCGTCAGCTGCGGGTTCGCATTCGGGGATGGCGGTCAGGCTTACAAGATCGATGAGGGCACTGTTTGATGTTGCTCGGAATGAGAGATCGCAGGTGGCTGTTCCTGCGGAGATGGAGATTTGTTCATTGAATTGCGTGAGACCGGGAAGCGCACCACTTGTCGATCCGGCGATCGTGCCTTTTGCGTGGCCATCGGCATCGTGAAAGCTGAAACTCCAGGTGAGGTCGCCCTTGGCCCAATAGGAGAACTCATAGGTCCCTGGTGAAAGAGCGATGTCGCTCTGCGTCATGGTGGCGTCAATCTCGAGAATTGCGAGTTGCGCATTTGCATCAATCTGGGGCGAAAACTGATCGTCAGAAACCACCGGCGGTGACTCGCCCATCTCTTGATAGGTAACGACACCCGCTGAGGGTCGGAGGCGTATTACGAGATCAAGAGTTGACTCTTTCTGGATGTTGTAATCAGAGAGCGTCGATCCGTCCTCGAGTTCAATGCCGGCGAAGAACAGCCGTTGTTGGCCATACGGTATTGCTTCTTTGTCTTGGACCTTCTGTTTGACGTTTTCGATCGTGTCCGATGGCTCAACGTCGAGCACGGTCAAATCTCCTGAGGGTTTCTTGATGAAGATCTGCATCGTTACGGGTTCCTTTGTACGACGGCAGTGACGTGACGGGCTGTTTCGAGTCCGGGGAGTGTTTCTGCGGTCCCGTTGGCGGCGGTGTGAAACGGATGCGGCGCGGGAGTTGGTTCGATGAACGTTGCGAAACCGTTTTGTTCGAGATCACCGAGTATCTCGCGCAAGGGGTTGGAGCCATCGGTAAATGTGAGTTCTGCACAAAGTGCGATGAAGGTTCCGCCGGAGGCAAGAAGCTCGGTGCCTTCGAGGATGAATCGGCGGGGAAGTTCGAATCCCGTTTCACCACCTTGGGAGTAGAGGCGACCAACGGCGCGATGTGCTGGAACCCACGGAGAGTTAACGCAGACAAAGTCAAACGTTCCCGGTCGAAGCCCAGCGGCAACATCGTTGGTCATAACGTGAATTCGCGATTTTGCGGAATCGGGAAGTAGCTCGCGACTGAGTTGTGCAGTCTGTGTTGCTCGTTGGTTGATATCGGTGGCGACGACTGTTTCATACCGCGAAGTAAGGAACGCGGCGACAAGGCCGGTACCAGTCCCAAGGTCGATGGCGCGCTTGCCATGGAGTCCGTATTTCCATGCTTGGTCGCGTAACAGCCACGTGTCAGCTCCGGCGTAGACGCTGTCGACAGGAACGTCATCAGCGGAATCGAGAAACGGCAGAATCGCCATTGCTTTGCCATCGGAGAGCACTTCGAAGGCAAGCGAGAATCGACGTTCCTCAGTGATCGTGGCGAGGCCAGTTTCAAGAAGTGCCACGAGCGACTGTGGCCCCCCAAGGAAACGTGCGGCCTTAGCGACGTCGATGTACTTGCCTAATGCGAGTTCGGCGAGGTCTGCGTTGCATTCATCGTCAATCTGCAGTCGACCGAATCGGTTTATGAAACCAGCTTGAGCGAGATGGTGTCCAAGTTCCTGAATCGCGTGACGAGCATTGCGCGAATTGAGAGCGGTCTCTGGCGCCCATTTGGTGCGCAAGGCGCTGTCAGACATCACCGCGGCGGCGGAGGAACGAATGTCCAGCTCGGTGCAGTGGTCCCAGGCGCACCATCTTCGAAGGAGGGATTCAGAATGAGGTTTGGTGTGGGTTGGGCGATTCCGCCAAAATTCGGCTCGGTGTAGGGGTCGTCCGGGCCATGCCAGTATCCGGTGAAGCCCGAAGCGTCTCCGAGGCATGTATCGCTGGTGCCAGTGACGGTGGCGTTGGCGAGCCTGCCGGGAGCGAGGATCAACGCTCCGACGGCTCCTGCTCCGAGGCCCAAAGCTTTTCGGCGGCTGAAGGCCGGGGAGGATCCCATCTGGAAAATCTAGCAGTCGTAACACGGCGTTCTATGGTCAGTGATGGCGGAGGTCCTGCGCTGTCGTACGATTCCTAATTCCATACAACGGTGCACCGGCGCCGTGAAGGGGGAGCAGTGGCTCAGCAAATTCCAATGGTCGATTACCTGGTGCTCGGAGACTCTCCGCACCTGGTCGCCAACGAGTGCACCGACTGTGGTGCAAAGTTCTTCGACCGCCGCAATGCATGTGCATCGTGTGGCGGCACGTCGTTCAAAAAGACCGACATCGCCACTGAAGGCGAGATTCGTTCGTTCACGATCGTCACTGCGTTCATGCCTGGTGCCGATAACTACGTGCCAGTGGTCGTTGACCTCGGTGGCACCAGCGTTCGCGGTCAGCTCATCAACGCACCTGCCGAAGCCGCAAACATTGCGCTCGGACAGAAAGTTCGACTTACGACTTATTCAATCGGCGCCGACACTGCAGGCACCGAGGCCATCAACTACGGCTTCGAGCCGGTGAACTGAGGGGACTGACAATGGCAAACGATGACATTTGGATTCTCGGCATCAACATGACCAAGTTCGGAAAGCATCCGGACAAGGACGTGGTCGATCTTGCTTCCGAGGCCGCGCTCGCTGCGTTGGCCGACGGTGGCGTCACCATCAAAGAGATGGGCGTCCTCGCCGCTGGCAACCTCATGGGTGCTGCGGCAGGTATCGGTCAGCAACTGCAAAAGCAGATTGGTCAGACCGGCATTCCCGTTTTCAACGTTGCGAATGCATGTGCAACGGGTGCAACCGCGCTCCGCACCGTGATCATGGCGATCAAGGCCGGCGAATGCGATATGGGTCTTGCCGTTGGCGTCGAAAAGCTCTCAGGCGCCGGCATGCTCGGTGCCGGTTTCGGCGTTGCTGCTTCCGACGAATGGACACCTTCTGGCCGCTACGGCGCGGTGTCTGGATTCGAAGGCAAGCTCGGCACCGACATGATGCCCGGCGTGTTCGCGCAGGTCGGCATGGAATATCTGCATCAGCATCCCTACGACGGCGCTGACTTTGAACTCTTTGCCGGCATTTCGGCGAAGAATCACTTCAACTCCACCATGAATCCGCTTGCGGCTATTCAGAAGGACATGTCGGTAGAGCAGATCATGGCCGAGCCAATGATCGCTTATCCGAACACTCGTGCAATGTGCTCCGCCAACAGTGATGGTGCTGCGGCTGCGGTCGTTGTCTCTGGTGCGAAGTTGCGCACATTGCCGAAGGAACAGCAGAAGCGTGCGGTGAAGGTTTCGGCGTCGGTGCTCACGAGCGATCCGTACCAAGAGGCCTGTCAGATCCTTCCCGATGTCAACACGCTCACCCGTGTTGCTGCCAAGCAGGCCTACGAACTTGCTGGTGTTGGCCCGGACGATCTCGACCTTGTGGAACTTCACGACTGTTTCGCAACCGCCGAACTTGTTCATTACGACAACCTCATGCTGTGCAGCGAAGGCAATGCGGTTGACTTCTTCCTGTCAGGTGCAACCACGCGTGACGGCAAAACCCCAGTGAACGTTTCGGGCGGTCTTGAATCGAAGGGTCATCCCATCGCAGCAACTGGCATCGCCAACATCTGGGAGATCTGTTACCACCTTCGTGGTGAAGCAGGTCCTCGACAGATCGAAGGCGCCAAGGTTGGCCTGGCCCACGTCATTGGTCTTGGTTCAGCATGTGGTGTGCACATCCTCGAGAAGTCCGGACTCTGAGACCCAGCATCAGTGGGTCAATCATGAGTTCTCGCCTTCCTGCGTCTGAACGTCGCCAGCAGTTGCTCGATACAGCGCTGGCGACGTTTGCGCGTCTGGGTTACCGCGACGCGTCGATGAACGACATTGCGGATTCTGCCGGCGTCACAAAGCCGGTGCTCTATCAACACTTCACATCGAAACGCGAATTGTTCCTCGAATTGCTGGCCGATGTTGCCGTTCGACTTCGTTCCGCCGTTCGTGACGCAGCGGCATCATCGGCGACCGATGGACCACGAGCTCAGGTCGAAGCGGGCTTCGCTGCTTGGTTCAATTGGGTCGATAGCAATCGCGATGGTTTCACCGTGTTGTTCGATAGCGAAGTTCGTCGCGACCCCGAATTCGCTGAACAAGCAGCCAAAGTACAACGGGAAATGGCTGACACCGTGGCCGAGTTCATCGTGGCCGAGGGGCTCGGACCCGAACGGCGCCGGTTGTTGGCCTACGGAATCGTCGGACTCGGTGAAAGCACTTGTCGACGCTGGCTCGAGAAGGAAATCGATCTCGATGCTGACGAACTCGCCGTACAGGTGGCAGGCCTTGCTTGGGCGGGTCTCCGCGGCCTTTCGCCAGCCTGAACCGTTACCGGCCGTTTTCGCGGTCGTCGCGTTCAGCGGCTTTCACTGCGTAGCCAGCAACGATTGCAGGGGCGAGTAGTGCGGAGCCAATCGCCATGAGCGCAACAATGATTGTGACGAGGTTGCCGGTAAAAATAGTGAAGAAACCAATGAAGAACAGAACGATGGCAATGGCAAACAGTAAATAGCCGATGCGTTGTGCCAGTGATGCTGCTCGAGCGATCTTGGCTCGACGGGCGCGTACGGGGTCGTTTGAGTAATCGGGTGAAGCGGTCACGGCAACCAGCCTGCCTCATCGAGAAGGTCAGTCAGTGCCGCTTGCATGATCTCAAGCGAAAGCGTCGATTCCACGACCTCGCGGTTGTGATCGAGAAGCGACAGGTCGGGATCTGCGCTCCAGGTCCTGAACGATTCGAGATTTTCAGGATCAAACCACGTGAATCCGAGGGATCGGAGTTCTTCGGCGACGGGGTAATGACTGACGATTGCTGGTCTGCGGTGAATTGCCGCGTCGATCGGTGGATTGCCAAAGCCTTCCCATGTCGAAGGGAAGACCACGACGTCGCTGGCGGCGTACATGTCAGCAAGCGAAGAGGATGACTCGTGAACGACGTTGATTCCGTTCGAGCGAGCCTCAGCGAGCAAGGCATTGAGCGTTGCTTCGTAACCCTCTTCTGCAGGGCCGGTAAGCCAGTAGGTCGCACCGACTTGTTCTGCGATTTCGAGTGCGAGGGGAACATTCTTTCTTTCGATGGCCCGTACTGGATGCACCATGACGAGTTCATCTTCGGAAAAGTTGTGTCGTGCTCGTTCGCCGTAGCGGTCGCCCAGCGCAGTGTGGACATCGAAACCGTTGCGAATGGTGGTCGCAGGGAATCCCCGTTCAAGAAATTCTTGGTGTGTGAGTTCATTAATTGTCACGTGACGCCACTGGCCACTTTCAATGAGTTCTTGTGGCGGGAGTTCGGTCACATCGGCGTATCGATGGCGTTGCCATGCCGGGTCATGGT
Organism: Bifidobacterium breve; assembly: GCA_945862505.1. Classification (GTDB taxonomy): domain Bacteria; phylum Actinomycetota; class Acidimicrobiia; order Acidimicrobiales; family Acidimicrobilacustridaceae; genus Acidimicrobilacustris. Next base: position 5,635 of record CAMAYJ010000034.1, read on the forward strand.
GGTGCCAGATGGTCGGCAGACCTTCACGTGCTCTGGCTACAGCGATTGAGGCGGGAAGATTTATCGGGATGGATCCGAGGTTTTCGACAACCACGAGATCGGCGTCGGCAAAGGCGGACCGAACGTCAGTAGTGAGGCGGTCGATTTCTGCGGTAGTGGCCGCTCCCACCCCATGGAGCCCGGCAGCGCCATCGGGCCAGCGTCCAATCGCAAGGTCAGGAATCTGGATATCGACCTGCCCTTCTCCGGCAACCGTGCGAACCTCGAATCCGAGACGATGCAGCGCGTCGATCCATGTATCGGCCACGATGGAGACTCCATCGGTTCCTCCGAGCCTGAACGAAAGCACTGCGCACGTGGACATTGACACCAGAAGGGGACGAGGGTGACCGACGGGATCGACGGCGAAGGCCTCACGCTACCGGCCGATCCCGATGAGGTTCGGGCTGCGGCTCGCTCGGTCCTCGAGGCCAATTGGCGCCCCGAGGGATACACCGTTCCGAATGCGTCGGTGTATCCGTTCCAATGGTTGTGGGATTCCTGTTTCCACGCCATCACCTGGGCGGAGCTCGGCGAGCCTGAACGGGCCCGCAGCGAACTGGCGCACTTGTTCCGCACTCAGAACTCCGAGGGGTTTGTTCCCCATATCGATTACGAGTACTCACCCAACCATCACGGTGACTTTTGGAAGCGTGAAGGGCATTCCTCGATCACACAACCCCCGATGTTCGGTCATGCCATTGCTGAATTAGATCGTCGCAACATCGATGTCAGTGATCTCGTTGGGCCAGCGACTGCCGGACTCAACTTTCTCTTTGACACGCGGTCGCGCATCGATGGGCTGATTGCACTTTGTCATCCGTGGGAAAGCGGGGGCGATGATTGTCCGCGTTGGGATCACTGGTGTCCCGATGGATGGAACGTGGATGATTGGCGCGAGATCAAAGGAACGCTTGTCGCATCAGTTGAACATTCCTCTAAAGGTTCGCCAATTTCGAATCCTTCATTCGCAGTTGCCAGTTGCGGTTTTAATGGGTTGGTGGCATTCAATGCTTTCGAACTTGCGACGGTTACTGGCGACAGAACGTTGATAGAGAAAGCAAACGCAGTTTCAAATGTATTGGCGACGCGCTGGGATCACGATCTTGGAACGTGGATTGATGCCGGCGATTCCGAGACTGACTCTGGCCGCATTCGTTCCCTTGACGCTCTACTTCCTTTGCTTGTAGCTAGCGATAGTTCAGTAATTGAAAGGGTTTTTTCCGAACTTACGGACAACTCTTCATTTGGCGGTCAATGCGGTCCTGCGGGAATGCACCGCGCTGAATCAACGTTCTCGGCGCGCACGTACTGGCGCGGACCAGCATGGCCGCAACTCACTTATCTCTTTTGGGTTGCTGCGCGACGCCATGGTCGAAATGATGACGCGCTCGCGCTCGCAGCCATGCTTACGCGCGGAGCCGAGACCTCATCGTGGGCGGAGTATTGGGACGCGAACGATGGAACTGGTTTGGGTGCAGCACCACAATCGTGGGCTGCGCTCGCTGCAGTTGTTCAGTCGCGCTGAACTTAAGAAGCGCGATTGAGTCGTGCCGCGGCAGCAGCTGCGGCTGCGTCTTCGCGTTCGATCTCGGCTGCAGTGAGAATTCTCACTGAACTGCCACCAGCCGGAGAGGGGCGTGGCGGCGGAACCAATGTGCTGGCGCGGATTGAGGGATCGAGAACTGTTCCGGAGATGCGAACCTCGCCCGTGAGATCGCGGGTGAGGGCAAGGTGGTTACGAGGATCGGGTACGACTTCGACGATGGACCACAGTGCTGCGTCGGCGCCGACGGGGAGACGAACGTCAGGGGAACGACCGGTCGTTCGAGTCGCGGAGAATTCTCCGGATCGACGATTGGCGAGAAGAGCGATGACGAGGAGCACTGCGAGGAGGAGAGCAGCTGTCACGAGCACCATGAGACAAAAAGTAGAACCACCGCGCGTCGGGGTGGTGGATACTCTTCGGCGATGTTCGACGGACGCGTTTGTTGTCGAGCGCTAGCGCTTCGAGTCGCGGACTGAGCCGGTGAGCTTGCCCTTTGGGTCGAACGCGGTGCAGCCGATTGTCTGGACTCCGCGGTTTCGCTGTTCTTCGGTCGGCAGCACCCACCCGACTTCAAGCGATGAACTCGGATAGGGAATCCCGATGTAGGTCTTGAACGCCGCAGGGCAAAGTTTTTTCGCAGCGACGGTGAACTGTTCGTTTGTGGGTGTCGATGCAAGGCCAGCATTAGGCACAGCAATGACCTCGTATTGGTGGGGGAGGTCGCAATTGAGCCGAAGCATGACGTCCTTGTCGGACTTCATCGTGGCATCAGCAGTGGGAAGCGCCCGGGTCGTTACTGCCTTGCCTGTTGCCACAGAGCGCAGATCAATGCAGTCGCCCACTACCGGGCCATAGACGAAAGAAATTCGTCCGACCCCGGCCTCGGGTTCAAGGGTGGTGGTTGTGGTGGGACCGGGAGCAGCAGTGGTGGTGGTGCTTGATGAGGAGGACGCGGAGGAACCCTTTGATGACGACGAGCAGGCACCGAGCGCGGTCGATGTGATCACGACAAGTGCGGCGAGGGTTGCGATCCGGCGGTGAGGGTTCGTCATTAGTAAGAGGCTGGCAGTAGTCGGGCGATGTTTGCGAAAGCGATGAACATCAACACCAAAACAATTGGTGTGCCGATCGCACAGGTGGCGAGGAACTTCCAGTCTTTCCAGCGTGACACGCGTTGGGCACGTTTACGCAGCAGCGACGGAGAGATGTAGCGAGCGAGCCACCAAGTGCCGAACCACGCCACTCCGACAAGGAGCGACCAGAAGATTGCGGCGGGCCACGCAGATGAGTCCCCACCGGCGAGAGCGTCGGACGACGCGTCGGTGGTCACCCCGTCGGTAGCCGGGATCGGAGTGGCCGGCACCGGGTTTGAGGTCAGTGTTGCTGTCACAACGATGCGCTGGGCAGCGCTGAATTTCGGATGGCAGGCCATCAGTGTGAGGCGGTTGACACCGGCTTGATCAAGGATCGAAAGATCATTAGGAGAAACGATGACATGACCCGAGGTGGATCCGTTTTTGGGGTCGATCTGAGCATCGACCTTGTACGTGAACGTCCCTTGCAACGTCTGCGCAGTGATGATGTCGCCCGGTACGAGTTCGTCAATGCGATTGAACGGGGCTTGGTAGGTAGTGCGGTGGCCTGCGACTGCGGCGTTGCCTGGCTGGCCCGGAAGTGGTGTCTGTGGGAAATGACCAGGGCCCTCTTGCAGCCACTTGAGGTCGACGCCCTGCACCATGATGAAGTCAGAGTCGATCTTCTTGATCGTGAGGCGGGCGATGGGATCGCCAGGTTGAGGAATGGGGAGATCACTGGGCGCGGTCACGATGGGCGGTTGCGTCGCCGAGGTTGCGGGCTCTAAATACTGGGCGATCTGTGATTCGAATTCTTTCGTGAGGGTGTCTTGGGCGCGCGCAGTTGCGAACCCGGTCCCCCAGAGTTGGTAGGCGACGAAGAGGAGGATGACGACGCCGGTTCGCATCATGAATCGACCGATTGCGCCCACGACGCTCCAGAACTGCACGTGCGAACCCTAGCGAGGGTGGTCGCTTGGTCTTCTTGCGGGGCAGGCCGCTACCCTCAAAGAACCCCATGGAGCCCGATCACCCCACTTCCCGGTCCGGGACAGAGCCCGTGGTCCACCTCCGAGGGGCGGTGGCCCTTCTCGGCCGATTCCCTGCCCTTGCCGGTGTCGATCTTGATGTCGATCGCCGCCGAATCGTGCTTTTGCGCGGAGCGAATGGCGCAGGAAAGACGACGCTCTTACGAGCGCTCGCCGGCCTCGTTCCGATCTCCGCGGGTGAGGCCATTGTTCTCGGTGTTGACCTTCGCGTCGATCACAAGTCGGTTCGCCCTCGTGTGGGATTACTTGCTCATGGCGCCGGCCTCTATGACGAACTCAGCGTTGCCGACAATGTGCGATTTTGGACGCTTGCCGCTGGCGCCGTCCTTGCCGATGCCGAATCGGCGATGGCTCGTCTTGGCCTTGATGGAAGGTTGAGCGATGTTTCTGTTGGTCGCCTTTCCACAGGTCAGCGTCGCCGCACCTCGCTTGCATGTTTGATCGCTCGTCGGCCCGAACTATGGCTGCTCGATGAACCGCATGCAGGTCTCGACAAAGAAGGTCGCGACGTCGTCGATGAACTCGTGCGTGACGCGGCCGACGCGGGGGCGACGATCATTCTCAGTTCCCACGAACTGGATCGAGCGATTGATCTGGCCGACGAAATCGTGACGCTTGGCGGCGGAGTTGCTCTCGACGATTCGGGCGCGGGCGGTGATGGCCATGTTGCATGATGCATGGCTGATTGCTCGCAAAGACCTCAAGCTTGAGATCCGATCCAGAGTCGCGCTGAATCAGGTTGTCCCCTTCGCTCTTTTGGTTCTCGTTCTCTTCGCCTTTGCTCTGGATCCCGATCGTGGTCTTCTCGAAAAGGCCACTCCGGGTCTCTATTGGATCGCGGTGTTGTTCAGCGGGCTTCTGGCGATGCAGCGATCGTTTGCGGTTGAGGCCGCCGATGGTGTGACCGATGCCCTTCGGCTTTCCGGCCTTGCTCCAGCTGGCATTTATCTCGGCAAGACCCTGTCTGTGGCGGTCCAGCTGCTCGTGCTTGAAGTGCTGCTTGGCGTTGGGGTTGCTGTCCTTTACGGCACGTCAATGACGGGCTGGCTTCTCCTCCTAGCAACGATCGTGGTCGCGACCGCGGCCATCTCGACCGCCGGTACCCTCTTCGGCGTTGTGGCTGCGGGTCTCCGAGTTCGTGAAACCCTCTTGCCACTTCTACTGTTGCCAGTACTCGCTCCGGTGTTAATCGGAGCGACCCGTGCCTTCGAGGCAGCGCTCAGCGGAACTCCGTCAGAGGGCTGGCCGTGGGTTGGGTTGATGAGTGTGTTCGCCGCTGTGTACGTGGTGGCCGGAATTTTCGGATTCGGCCCCTTGATGGAGGAATCGTGACCACCGAGACCGCCGGGCCGTTTGGGGCCAGCGACAGCGGGCCCACCTCCACTGGCTCGCGCACGACAATGATTCTCGGCGTCGTGACGCTTGTTGCGCTCGGTGTGCTCGTGCTCTTCGGACTCATCCTCAGCCCTGCAGACGAAAATCAGGGTGATGCAGTCCGCATCATGTACGTGCACGTTCCCTCCGCAACGCTTTCGTATGTCGGTTGTTTCCTGACCGCTATTGGCTCGGCGGTCTTCCTCTGGCGAAAGTCGCGATGGTGGGACCTCGTCGCTTACGCCAGCGCTGAAGTTGCCGCGTTGTTCACTGCATTCACGCTTGTAACGGGAATGTTGTGGGGTCGCCCCACATGGGGAGTGTTCTGGGTATGGGATGCGCGTCTGACCTCTGAAGCGATGCTCATGCTTCTTCTGCTCGGATATCTCGCGGTGCGAGGCATCGCTGCCGATTACGGGGTACGAGCCAAGCGTGCCGCCATCGTGGGTTTGCTGCTTGTTCCGAATGTTTTCATCGTTCGCCAGTCAGTGCAGTGGTGGCGGACGCTGCATCAGACACCAACGCTTTCCCTTTCCGGGGCAGAGATTCAGGGCTTGATGCTCTTTTCTCTCTTCACCGGCTTCATCGCGATCACCCTTTCCTTCATTTGGATGGTCATTCACCGATTCCGTGTCGCTTGGCTCGAAGAGCAGGTCGATGCCGAAGGTCTTGACACCGCAATTGCCGAACGACGTGCTGAAGGGGTGGTCTCGTGAGCAATTCTTTGATCCTCGCTGAAGCCAGCGGAACTTGGCCTTACGTAGCGGCGGCTTGGGTTGTCGTGTTCGGCGGCATGGGCGCCTACGCGTTTGCGACCGTTGTGCGTGGTCGCCGGTTGAGCAAAAAAGTTCCACCGGAGAAGCGTCGATGGAGCTGACCCCGCGTACTGGCCCAGATTCAGAAGGCGGCGACGATGCGGTTTCCGTGGTGCGCGGAAAACGTCGCGTGAGTCTTCCGGCCATGGCGCTCTTGGTCGCAGTTGTTGCGATTGCTGGTTTCGTGATGGTCAAGGCGCTCGGAAGTGCCACCACCTTTTATCGAAACGCCGATGAAGCAGTTGCCCAACGCGATTCACTGGGCGTGAAGCGGTTCCGTCTCCAGGGCACGGTTGTCCCGGGGACCATCGCTCAAACCGGTGAAGGTGTGACTTTTGAGATTTCGTATAACGGAGTTCCAATCACGGTTCACCATGTTGGCGATCCGCCGGAAATGTTCAAAGAGAATCAGACGGTTCTTCTCGAAGGTCACTTCGATGCCGATGGCACGAACGCCTATGACTCCGATCTCATGATCGTGAAGCACAGCGAGGTCTACAAAGAGAAGGAACAAGAACGCCTCAAGGAGGCCGAGGTGAACGGGCAGGTCCCAGTCACCACAATGCGGAGCGGCTCGTGAATCTCGCACTCGGAAGAGCGGGAGTCACTCTTGGTCTTGCTGCTGCCGTCCTCGGGGTAATCACCGTTGGGTATGGACTTATCCGCAAACGGCCCGATCTTGTTCGTCTTTCGCGTTGGTATGCAGCGCTGGTCTTTTTCGGTGGATTTGTCGCCGCGTGCGCGATGGAGAGCGCGTTGATTACCCGAGACTTCACCGTGAAGTACGTCGCTGAAAATGGATCAACAAAGACCCCGGCGCTCTACAACTTCGCGACCATGTGGGGAGCGCTTGAAGGATCAATCATTTTGTGGGCGCTTATTCTCGGCGGGTACCTCGTTGCGGTCGTGCTGAAGTTCCGCAAACGGCTGGCCGATCCACTGGTGGGTTGGGCTGTCTTAACGATGCTCGTTGTTTGCGTGTTTTTCTTCGGGCTCATGGCTGGGCCCGCGAATCCATTCACGGGTTTCTCGCCACCGGCTGGCTTCGACGGGCCGGGGCCCAATCCGTTGCTGCAGAACAATCTGTTAATGGCGTTTCATCCGCCAATGCTCTACCTCGGTTACGTCGGATTCACTGTTCCATTTGCGTTTGCAATCGCCGCGCTCATCACCGGTCGCGTTGGCGAAGGATGGTTACTTGCAACCCGCCGATGGACATTGATTGCGTGGGGGTTTCTCACCGTCGGCATCATTCTTGGTTCGTGGTGGTCCTATGAAGTGCTGGGTTGGGGTGGCTATTGGGCCTGGGACCCTGTCGAAAACGCGTCGTTGCTCCCGTGGCTTACAGGTACCGCGTATTTACACTCGGTCTTGGTGCAAGAACGACGTGGCATGTTGCGGGTGTGGAACATCTCGCTGTTGTGCGCGACATTTGCTCTCACAATTCTCGGCACGTGGATTACTCGTTCCGGAGTGCTCGAGTCGGTGCACGCATTTACAACGTCCAGTATTGGAATCGCTCTCATCAGTTTCTTTGCACTCATTGTTTTCTCCACGGTGGGACTCATCGGTTGGAGAGGTGATCGGCTTCGATCGCCGGGGCGTATCGATTCACCGCTATCGCGCGAAGGGGCGTTCTTGGCGAACAACGTTCTGTTCGCCGCTTTCGCTTTCGTCATCCTGTTAGGAACGTTGTTCCCGCTAGCGGTCGAGGCATTGAACAACGATCGGGTATCAGTGGGAGTGCCGTATTTCAACCGCATGACCATGCCCATCGGGTTGACGTTGCTCTTCCTCATGGCGATCGCACCTGTGTTGCCGTGGCGTAAAGCAAGCGCGGAACTTCTTCGCCATCGCTTGATCTGGCCCGCATGGATCGGCGTCGGATCAATGGTCTTCTCAGTCGTTGTTGGTGCGCGCGGATTCATTCCAGTCTTGGCCTTTGGCCTCGGAGGTTTTGCCGCCGGGTCGGCTGGACGCCAGATCGCCCTTGCGACTCGTCGTCAGGGATGGCGCGGATTCGTCGGTCGAGCAAATGGCGGGATGGTTGTTCACCTCGGCGTCATCATCATTGCGATGGCATTTGCCGCGAGCTCGAGTTACGTGCGCCAAGCAGAGTTCACGCTCACTCCGGGACAATCGGCGGAGTTCGCGGGGCACACGCTTGTCTATGAAGGCCAGAACAGAAAGCAGGAGTCGGCAAAGATTGTCGATCAGGTCTTGATCCGTATCGATGGAACTGGTCCGTGGGCTCCGTCGCTCAATAAGTTCGCGAATGGAAATCAGACCATTGGTACGCCGTCGGTTCGGTCGACATTCAAAGATGACGTTGCACTGTCGGTGATCGATATCAGAGATGGCGAGAACGGTTCAGTCACTATTCGAGTGACGGTGCAGCCGCTCATCATCTGGCTCTGGATCGGCGGCGGCGTGATGGCGTTCGGAACACTTCTTGCTGTCTTCCCAGGACGACGACGAAATCCTCTTGATGCAGTGTCGGCGCCTTTGGCGATGGAATCGCCAAAGGAACCGACCGGAGTAACCCCATGACGGCCGCGTCGGGAGAATTCGTTCCGCCGCGCGGTGGTAGCAAACTCGCTCGCAACGCCGCAATCATCGTTGGCATCTTGTTAGTTGGGCTGATTGCACTGCTTGCCACGCGCGGGACAAGCACCCCGATCTCAAGTCGTATTGTTGGTCAAGCGGGGCTCGATTTTTCGGGAACGACACTCGACGGCTCAACGTTTCGCATGGCCAATCATCGAGGCGAGTGGGTGCTCGTCAATTTCTTTGCAACCTGGTGCACTCCCTGTCGACTCGAAAATCCGCAGATCCAGCAGTTTGTCGATTCCCACAAGGCCGACCCGGTAAAAGTGGTGAGTGTGGCGTTCTCTGACGATGCGGCTTCTATAAGCGCGTATTGGGTGAAGGAACGCAATACCTGGCCTGTGATTTCCACTGATACCGGATTGATTGGACTTGATTACGGCGTCACGAAAGTTCCTGAGTCGTACATGGTTGCTCCGAGTGGTCTTGTTGTTGCCGGATTCTTTGGTGGCGTGACTGCATCAGATCTCGACAGGGTCATTGCCGACAATGGCGGGATGGCCGTGGCCGGGGTGGGGACAAAATGAGTTCGTTGATCGTGAAAGGTTCTCCGCTCCGCCGCTGGGGCCCATGGATCGCTGTCTTCGTCGTCGCTGTCGGAGTTCTCTCGATCGCTACGTTCGGCACGCTGTCTGCGCCCACCGCACAAGACAGAGTGAGCACGATCTCCAATTCGGTGAAATGTCCGGTGTGTTCGGGCGAATCCGTTGCTGCATCAAACGCCCCAGCTTCTCAAGAGATTCGTCGCCAGATCGCCGAACAAGTGCAACAAGGCCAGACCGACGAGGAGATCCGCTCGTTCTATGCCGCGAAGTACGGGCAAGGGATTTTGCTGACGCCATCGGCCTCGGGTGTGAATGCACTCGTGTGGATCCTTCCAATCGTTGCATTCGCAATCGGTATCGCAGCCTTAGCGATTGTGTTTCGACGATGGTCAACGATGCCGGCTGAACGGGCGACCGATGAAGACAGGGAACTTGTCGCCTCTGCGTTGCGGGCGGAAGCAGATGACTCCGATATCGATAACGATCCTCACGGCGAGGGAGCATCTCGGTGACAACGCCCACTGGTGGTGGCGGAACCGCAGCTCGTCGAGCGGCACGTGAATCGTTGGCGATAGAAGGCCAGAAGCCGGCGCCCAAAAAATCGGTTACGAGCGCACCGCGGCGTCGCGATCTCGATCCCGATGTTTTGGTTGCGCTTGAAGAGGAACGAGATTTCCTCCTTCGCTCTTTGCAAGACCTCGAGCGCGAGCATGCAGCGGGCGATGTCGACGATGCTGATTTCGAAGAACTAAAGGATGACTACACCGCTCGCGCTGCTGCGGCGATCCGCGCTGTCGAAGATCGCAATGCAACGGTAAAAGCGTTAAGGCCGCAACGGGATTGGAAGCGAACTGCACTCGCATTGGTCGTCGTTGGGTTTGTTGCCGTTGGTGCCGGTTGGGTGGTCTTTCGCAACGCCGGAACTCGAGCTCCTGGGCAAGGACTCACCGGGGAAGCCCGCCAAGACAGCGCCAACCTCATCTTGCAAGCGCAGGGACTCACCGGTCAGGCCCAGGCATCGCTGCAGGCAGGCGATTCGGCGAAGGCCTTGAAGCAGTTTGAAAACGCAGTGCAGGCCTACGACAAGGCGTTGCAGCTTTCTCCCACCAACGTCGAGGCGATGACCTATCGCGGTTGGGTAATGCACACGATCGCGTTAAGCAGTGAGCCTTCCGTCGGGGCTCAGTTCGATGTAAAGGCGCGGGAGTATCTCAATGAAGCGATCGCAACTGATCCCACCTATTCAGATGCCCGAGTGTTCCGAGCGATTTTGCAACGCAACGCTGGCGAGTGGGCTGCAGCCAAGATCGATCTTGATGCAATCGACATGAATGAGATTCCGTTGTACATGACGCAGATGGTCAATAGCGTCAAAGACGACGTCGCTGCACGTCGTACGAGCTAAATCCTCTCACTTTGACGGCGGAACATAACGGCCATGGAATGGTCGGCCATTTCGCATTTCGATGATCCACGTCGAACCCTTTTGATCGATCAGTGAGCCGTCTGTGTCCATGCCGTCGGCAACGAGCCTGCGAAGAAGGCGGGGGATGACGTCACCATGACTGCAGACCACTCCGTCATCGTCATTCAGTGCGAGTAGCAAGCGATAGGCGATCTCGTCGTCGGCACCTTCGGCGAACGCGTCTGAAGTTTCGATTGTGAGATCAAATTTGGTTTCGAGTGGTTGCACGGTCTGCATGCATCGCACGTAGGGGCTCGAGACGATGCGCCCAACCACGATGTCACCGACGACTGCAGTGAGCGCTTGGGATTGCTTGATCCCGCGATCGGACAAAGGTCGCGAGCGATCATCAGATGCCCATTCCGAACGTTTGCCGGCATGAGCATGGCGAATGAGGAAGATCGTCACCCCAAGAACGTAGTCAACCAAGCGCCGTTAGTTTTCCTGACGACTGATGCGTCGTCGATTGGCTACTGAGCAAGGGATCGAAGGTCGTGCAGAACTTGGGGCAGTTCTTGGCAAAGGGCATCGATGTCAGAACTAGTGGTGTTGTGGCCGACCGAAACCCTCAGTGACCGCTGAGCATCGACGCCCATAGCTTCAAGCACTGGTGACGGTTCAAGTCCTTCGGAAGCACACGAACTGCCTGAATGCAGCGCAATGCCGCGGCGGTCGAGACCGAGGACGACTCCCTGAGGCTCAACGCCGGCGACAGCGAGACACACGAGATGGGGTAGGCGGAGATCTGGATTGGCGGGACCGAGAAGCGATACGCCATCGATCGCTGTCAGATTGCTCACGGCTGTTGCCAGTAATTGGCGAGCGGTGGTCGATTCGGCGGCGAGTGTTGTCGCATCGAGTTCTTGGGCCGCGGCACCAAAGGCGATCGCTGCCGCGATGTTCTCAAGACCAGCGCGTCGTGCTCGTTCTTGTTCACCACCGGTGAGAAGAGGTTCGAGTCGCAATCCCTGGCGGATCCATAGTCCGCCGATTCCACTGGGTCCGCCAAACTTGTGACTGCTGAACGAAAGAAGATCGATGCCGAGTTCGCTTGGTACGACTGGGACATGGCCTACGGCTTGGGCTGCGTCGACATGCAGGAGGATTCCGCGGTCATGGCACGCGCCGGCGATCTCGCGTAACGGTTGCAACGTGCCGACTTCGTGATTTCCCCACTGCAGGTGCGCGAGCGAGGTCGAGGGTGTAAGCGCGGCAATGAATTCGTCGACGTCGATGCGAGCAGTGGGGTCGACGCCCACGACCGTGACGAAACCGCCAAATGCTGTCGCAAACATTTCGCTTGATCGGCGTACGGCGGAGTGTTCGACAGCCGAGTGCACGACATGCGGTATGGCTCCTGTGTTCACGCTGCGGCGAACTGCGCCCCACGTTGCGGAAGCGATGGATTCGGTCGCGCCGCTGGTAAAAATAATTTCTCGTTGTCTTGCTCCAAGAAGGCTGGCGATCTGCTCACGAGCATTTTCGAGGAGCACTCGGGCGGTCATACCTTCTTGGTGGATGCGACCTGGATCACTGATCGATGCTTGTTCCAGCATCGACTGCGCCTCGGTGAATGCGGCGAACGCCGTCTCTCGGAGCGGTGAGGTCGACGCGTGATCGAGATAGTGGCGAGCCACGGCCGTCAGGCTTCGAGTGATGTGATGCACACATCGTCGCCCATGGGCTTCGACGATTCGAGTGCGATCGTGGCATCGCCACCGTGAAGTTCGGCGATCATGCCTTTCATCATTCCGCGGTCAACGGCACAAATCACGGGATTCGCCATAACCGCATCGCCGAAAGGACAGTGCTCGGACACGATGCGCAGTTCGTTATTGCGGCGTTCGGCATGCGCCGCGAATCCTTGGGCAGTGAGCGCGTCGGCAACAGTTTGCAAGATTGCTTGGATTGACTGATTGCGATCGACTCCTTCGCCAAGACGTTGCGCCATGAGACGGCCGTATTCGATGCCGACCTCTTCGGCCATGGCCTCGGCCTGATCGCGCGGAAGCATCTCGAGCGCGCGCCCCAGGAGTGTGATCAACACATCGTCGTGGCGAACGGGAAGATCGAGATGATCGCCCTTTGTGGTCGCGGTATAGCGCTTAGATGGGCGACCGGCTCCAGTGCCACCGCGGGCAACAGCGACTTCGAGGTACCCACCAGCGGTGAGTTTGTCGAGATGATGGCGAGCGACGTTGGCATGAAGATCAAACTGGGTGGCCACAGCGCTGGCGGTAACTCCGGCCTCAGAAGCTCGGGCGAACAGGTAGATCTCGCGGCGAGTGGGATCGCCAAAGGCCGATGTAATGGCCGTAACCACCGAACTGAATTCGGTCGGACTGAGGGTCGCCTGTTCCACCTCGGTATTCTACCTATTGCCGTAGGAGAAATTCCCCGACCCGAAGCGAGACCCCCTAAATGTCCATCACAGATGCCGATGTCATCGAGGTACTTCGCCCCGTTGAAGACCCCGAACTGCACCGGAGCATCGTCGACCTCGGGATGGTTCGCGGCATCGCGATCGATGGCCCCGTCGTGGCCATCCAGATTGCGCTCACGGTTGCTGGCTGTCCTTTGCGCAACGAAATCCAAAATCGAGTCACGAATGCAATTGTTGCGCTCGATGGAATCGATCGCGTCGATCTTGATTTCACTGTCATGACCGATGAGGAACGCGCTGGTATTCGCGAACTCCTTCACGGTGATCCTGCATCGACTGCGGGAACACATCAGGCTCACGGTCATGCCGAAGGTCGGGTGATTCCTTTTGCAGACGCGTCGAGCTCTACGCGTGTCTTGCTGATTGCTTCAGGTAAGGGTGGTGTCGGCAAATCATCGATCACCACAAATCTCTCAATTGCGCTTGCCCAACGCGGGCACAAAGTTGCAGTTGTCGACGCCGACGTCTGGGGTTTCTCGATTCCGCGCATGTTGGGCGTCGATCACACGCCGACGATCATTGACGAAATGATTGTTCCGCCCGAAGCACATGGCGTTCGGTGCATCTCAATGGGTTTCTTTGTCGAGGAAGATCAGCCCGTCATTTGGCGTGGACCGATGTTGCATAAAGCGCTTGAGCAGTTCCTCACCGATGTCTTTTGGGACGAACCAGATTTTCTTCTTGTTGATCTTCCGCCTGGAACCGGCGACATCGCGTTGTCGATTGCACAGTTCCTCCCGCGTGCCGAGCTCTACGTCGTCACCACGCCGCAGCCGGCCGCGCAGAAGGTTGCACAACGTGCAGCGTTCATGGCCGAAAAGGTGAACATCGAAGTCAAGGGTGTTATCGAGAACATGTCGTGGTTCACCGGAGACGATGGCAAGCGCTACGAGTTGTTCGGAGCGGGCGGCGGAGCCGAATTGGCTGAGCGCCTTGGTGTTCGCTTCGTCGGTCAGGTTCCGTTGGTGACTGCCCTTCGTCAGGGATCTGACGACGGCAACCCGATTGTGGCCGTGGATCCCGAGAGCGAGGCTGCGCTGGCCATTCGAGCGCTCGCCGAGGTTATTGACCTTGAACTCGCTCCCACCCGGCGCTACAACGCCGGTCTGAAGTTGCTGGGATAACAGCTCGGTCTCGCGACCTAGCATGAGGTGCCGGCCATCAGGTCGGTTTCGTACAGGAGGAACTTCGTGGACGTCCGCATCGGTGTGCAACAGACACCCAAAGAAATCGAAATCGAGATGGCATCCAGTGTTGACCGCACTGAAGTCCGTGCATCGATCGACGCTGCACTGGCCGATGCCACAAGCGTCCTCTGGTTGACCGATCGCCATGGCCGTGACATTGCTGTTCCATCAGCCAAGATTGCCTATGTCGAATTGGGATCCTCTGACGGCGAACGCCGGATCGGTTTCGGCGCGGGCTGATCCCGACGCCCCACGTCAATGGCAAATTTGGCGGAGCTCGCCCAGCAACGGTCGCGGCTCACGTCGGCAGAAACAGATCATCTTCAGCGTTTGCTTGGAACTTGGGGCCTACTCGCTGACCTGAGTTTCTCTGATCTCATGTTGTTCGGACGCGATCGAAGTGCCGATGACGAGCATTCAATGGTTGTTCTCGGACAGATTCGGCCGACCACAAGCCAGACGCTTTTTACAAACGACTGGGTTGGTCGCGTCGTCACAGCGGCCGAACGTCCACTTGTGGGCGAAACCTTCGCAACCGGCAAGGTCGCCGAAGGCGAAATTTCTCCGGGTGCTACCGAAGATCTCGTTCGTGAAACCTGCATTCCTGTTCAGTTTGGCGGACGCACGATTGCAGTACTCACCAAAGACGCGAACCAGTACGTTGCCCGTCAAGACGGAGTTCTTGAACGCACCTATCTCGATGTGTTCAATCGATTTGCAGAGATGGTTGCAGCGGGGGAATTTCCATTCTCTGGCGAAGATGAACGTGGCGTCGTCATGCCGCGGGTTGGCGATGGCGTGATGGTGCTTGATGCTGACGAAAGAGTGCAGTTCGCTTCGCCCAATGCGATTTCTGCGCTGCATCGAATTGGCGTTCATGCGAATTCAGAAGGCGAACGATTTGGCGAACTCGGACTACCAGACACTCCCGTGCGCGCGGCGTTCACGCTCGCCCGGCCGACTGCGGAAGAAATTGGACGCGGTCCAGATGTCACAATCTTGTTGCGCATTATTCCGCTTGTGTCTGAAGAACGAGTGACCGGGGCACTGGTGCTCATGCGAGATATTTCGGAACTCCGTCGCCGTGATCTCATGTTGCTGTCGAAAGATGCGACCATTCGTGAAATTCACCACCGGGTGAAAAACAATCTGCAAACGATCTCTGCGCTTCTTCGATTGCAGGGCCGGCGCTTGTCCTCACCCGAAGCAAAGGCTGCGGTGGAAGAGTCGGTTCGTCGGATCCGTTCAATTGCGCTCGTGCACGAAACGCTCTCGCTCACGATTGGAGACGATGTCCCTTTCATCGAGATCGTTCGCCCGCTGGTCCGCATGGTGGAAGAAGGGCTCATCTCACCAGAGCGTCCCATCCGGTTCTCGGTTGTCGGAGACGGCGGCATCGTTCCTGCCGATGTCGCAACACCGCTTTCTGTGGTGCTTACTGAACTTCTGCAGAACGTTGTCGACCATGCCTTTCCATCTGGTCCGACCGAAGATGCGACGGTGCTCGTGGAGCTCGAGAACACCGGAACGAGGTTGCGGGTGACGGTGACCGACAACGGTGTCGGCACATCGTCAGGTTTCACCATCGATGACAGCACCGGATTGGGTCTCTCGATCGTCCGTACGCTTGTCACAACCGAATTGGGTGGAACCATTGGTTTCTCGGCTGGCGAAGGATCGCCGGGCCGCCCAGGCACCGTTGTACGCATCTCGGTGCCTGTTCGTCGTTGAACCCTCGCGCTCGGCGGAAAACGACAACGACCTCCCCGTAGGGAGGTCGTGGGAGTGAGTCAGCGACTCAGTGCGCAGGGCTCAGGATGCCTTGCGGCGAGCGGCGAGCCACTGACGACGCAGCTTGCGACGTTCTTCTTCTGAGGTGCCACCCCAAATGCCAGAGTCTTGATTCGTGGCGAGAGCGAAGTCGAGGCAGGGCTCGCGAACTTCACAGTCGGTGCATACCGACTTGGCGTTTTCGATCTGTTCAATTGCCGGGCCGGTAGTGCCGACGGGGAAAAAGAGGTCGGGATCGGTGTCGCGACAAGCAGATTCATCTCGCCAGTCATCGGCGATTGCGTTCAGGGTCATTGAATAGGGCGCGGTCAGGGCCACGGTTCCTCCAGGATCAGGGGACACGAAGCGGTTTTCCAGCCGATCCGTGAGATGTGTGCTCATGCCACCTCTCCGCACCGTGTGAATCAAGAAGTGATTCGAACGGACCCGGACATGTGTGGCTGAGGGGGGAGAACGTAGTGGTGGCCTTCAGCACGCGCAAGGGGTTCTTTGCAAATGCTGAGGTCAGAGCCCGCGATGCCGGGGTGGGTCTGATGTCTGCGAATCATTTGTGACAAATGACACCGAAAGAACACTGATGAAGTTTGAGCAAAACCTCGGTCGCGATGGGCCTACGGTGGGCAAATGGCATTGGTGGTGGCTCATCGGGGCGCTTCAGCGGCAGTTCCGCCGGGCAATACGGTCGAGGCGTTCCTCGAAGCGGTCGCACAGGGCGCTGATTGGGTGGAACTCGACGTCCACCTCACTGCGAACGGCGAGGTCATTGTTCATCACGACCCCGTTTTGGCCGATGGTCGTGTCATCGGTGAGTTGACGCTCGATGAACTACCCGAATTCATCCCCACACTTCGCAACGTGCTCGGTTCGTGCTCGCCGCTCGGGGTGAATGTTGAAATCAAACCCGATGGGGTGGCGTCGCTTCGCTCGCTTCTTATCGAACGGGTTGTAGAGCTACTTGTTTCCTTCGATGGAGAACGTGAATTTTTGGTCACGTCGTTTGATCACGACATCGTTGATGAAGTGCGGGCTTTGGCCCCGACACTTCCCACCGGGCTACTTAACGCTGACGGCGGATCACTCCAGTCCGATCTGGCACGTGCGGCGGGAAGTGGGCACGTAGCAATTAATCCCTGGCACGGCCTCGTCGACCAAAAATTTGTTGACCGAGCGCACGCGCTTGGGGTTGCGGTGAATGTTTGGACCGTCGATGGAGAGCAAGAGATCCGCACTCTTTCAGAAGCCGGAGTCGACGCGATTATTACGAATGTCCCAAGATTTTGTCGCCAAGTCCTCAGTCAGGAGTAGTTCGAGGAATAACTAACGACAAAGCGTCAGGTGCATAGCGAAGTTCGAGGTGCTCGACGTCGCCGAGGTAGTCGCCATCGACCTGGTGCGGAACCGGTCCGTAGCCATCGATTTCTATGTGAGTGACATCAGAGTGAAAAGACACGTTGCGATCATTTCGCAGACGTTTTCCTGAGCCAAGCGTTGAAGAAAGCATGCGCGCAAAAGGAATGGTATCGAGAGTTCGCAATGTCAGGATGCTGAGCGGTCGATCCAGAGTGGCTTCGGGAGCAATGGTAAACGGCCGAGTTCCAATAAACGTGTACGGATCCGTATTGAGGCAGATCGTAAGCATCGCGTCATCGACTGTCGGTTTACCTTCGACGCGCACTGCAAAATGAGATCGCTTGCGGTCGTACTTTCGAATCCATGTGTCGAATGCTGCCCAGCCGAACAGCGCGTGGTTTGCCCATCGCTTCAGCGAGCCGCGACGTTCAACTTCCGCGACTACGGCTGCATCAAAACCGATGCCGACATGGAAAAGGAAATAGCGACCATTTACAGATCCGAGACCGATGCGCTTGATCGATCCCTGAGCAAGTGCATCGAGCAGCGCTCCGGTCGCTTCGATCGGATCATCGGGAAGACTCAATGTGCGAGCGAACACGTTGGTCGATCCTCCGGGTACCACGGCAAGAGCGGTCGAGGTTCCGGCCAGGCCGTTTGCTGCTTCGTTCAACGTGCCATCTCCGCCGAGTACGACAACGACGTCGGTTCCGTCTGTGGCGGCCGATGCTGCCAACAGCGTGGCATGGCCGCGCCGTGTCGTCTCGACAACCGTAACGACATGGTCGGCGGCGAGGGCTTTGGCAATTACTACCCGTCCCCGGGCAGTGACCGAAGAGGCCGAAGGATTGACAATGAGGAGCAGCTTCACAAGGTCTTGGACCGTAGCGGAGGCCTGAAGGTGACGTCGTGGCACATCTCCCTAGAGAACGTTGGCGTGTGATTTGGCCCCGACCCCATTCTGCGGGCAGGATTCGCTGTATGAACGTTGTCGTTTGTGTCAAGCAGATCCCGGACCCGGCTGATCCTGGTGCGTTGGATCCCACTACTAAAACCCTGAAGCGAGATGGCAAGCTCATCCTCGACGAATCTGATTCGTACGGTGTTGAGATGGCGCTGCAGCTTGTGACCACTGCCGGTGGTGGTGAAGTCACGCTCGTCTCCATGGCTCCTAATGGTGAAGTATCCGGTCTTCGCACCGCACTTGCTATGGGTGCGGCCAAGGCCATTCTCGTCAGTGACGATGCACTCGCTGGTAGCGATGCACTCGCCACCGCCAAGGTGCTGGCCAAAGCCATTCAGCGTGTCGAAGGTGCAGACCTTGTTCTCACTGCGACTGAATCAAGTGACGGTTACACCGGCACGGTTCCCGAGCAGATCGCTGGTCTGCTCGACCTTCCGTCGGTCACCTTCGCCAAGTCGATCAGTGTTGAAGGCAGCACGGTCAAGATCCAGCGTCAGACCGAAGCCGGTTACGACGATGTTGAATGTCCGCTTCCCGCCGTTGTGTCGGTGACTGCTGGTGTTGTGGAACCTCGCTACCCGTCCTTCAAGGGCATCATGGCGGCGAAGTCCAAGCCGGTCGACACGCTCACTGTTGCCGACCTTGGTCTCGACGCCAGTCAGGTCGGTTGGGCCGGTGCTGGTCAACAGATCGTGTCCATTGCCCAAGCTCCCGCCCGCGAGGCTGGTGAAGTCTTCGAAGATGACGGCACCGCCGTTGAGAAGATCGTCGCCTTCCTCGACGATCTCAAGGTTCTCTAGGAGGAATTGATCATGGCTCTTTCGAAGATTTGGGTGCTCGCCGAAGCAACAGACGGCAAGGTCACCACCACCACACTTGAACTGCTCACCAAGGCTCGTTCACTCGCCGACACGGTGGAAGCGATTTACTCCGGTGGCGACGCCGACGCGGTTGTTGGCCAACTCGGTGAGTACGGCGCGTCGAAGGTCTACACAACTGGCGATCTTGCTGGTGCACTCCCGGGCGTTCCGGTCTCAGGTGCAATCGCTGCATTGGTCGATGGCGGCAACGCCCCCGACGCGATCATCGCGGCCACGTCCTATTACGGCCGTGACATCGCTGGGCGACTTTCGGTCAAGCTCGACCGCACGGTCATCACGAACAACACCGACCTTGAGGTCGACGGGTCAAGCCTCGTAACGACTGAGCCCGTGTTTGGTGGAACTACTGACGTGAAGACAACCTTCACCGCTGCTGGCCCTCACCTTGTGCTGGTGCGTCCGAAGTCGTTTGTTGCCGAGTCCGCTGGTGGCGGTGCTGCAGCAGTCGAGACCATCGCCGTTCCCGACGGTGGCAAGAGCGCCGGTGCAAAGGTCATCACTCGTCACGTTGAAGAGCGTGAAGGCCCGTCGCTCGACGAAGCCGCCGTCGTCGTTTCTGGCGGTCGTGGTTTGGGCGAGCAGGAAAAGTACGCCCTCATCGAAGAGTTGGCCAAGCTTCTCAATGCGGCCCCCGGTGCATCACGCGCCATTGTCGATGCTGGTTGGGTTCCCTACAGCTACCAGGTTGGACAGACCGGCAAGGTCGTTAAGCCAACGGTCTACATCGCTGCCGGCATTTCCGGTGCGACGCAGCACATGGTCGGCATGAAGGGCTCAAAGAACATCATTGCCATCAACAAAGATGCAGAAGCGCCGATCTTTGCGGTCAGCGATCTCGGAATCGTTGGCGACGTTCACAAGGTTCTGCCGCAACTCATCGAGGCTCTCAAAGCTCGCTGATCTTCAACTCTGTTTTGTTCAAACGCCCCGGTCACCCACCGGGGCGTTTGTCGTTCTGCAGCGAGTCGCCTGACAGACTGAAGATTCGCGACTGATGGAGACCGCTGTGTTTGCACTCTTCGATTCAATCTTTGGGCTACCCGGACATCCGTTGTTGGTGCACGCCGCAGTTGTACTTGTTCCTCTCGCAGCAATCGGAACAATCGTGATCGCATTCTGGCCAGCCGCTCGTAATCGGATTGGTTGGATCACTGCAGCACTCGGAGTCGTCGGATTCTTCTTTGCATTTTTCGCAAAGGAAAGTGGCGAAGCGTTACTTGAAACGGTCCGAGTCACCGAAAATGTGAAATCTCATGCCGAAATGGGCGATCAGGGATTGATCGGAGCATTCCTTGTTGGTGGAAGTGCGTGCACGCTGATGTTGTTCGATCAGTTCGTGAAAGAACGGGCGAAGCGTGACCTTCCCGAACTTTCGATAACTCGGCCACTGCGCACACTTATTGCAGTTTTTGCGGTGGTGTTGAGCATCTTTGGAACGGTGCTCGTGATCAACGTTGGGCATAGCGGCGCTAAGGCCACCTGGGAAAACAAAGAACTGGCTCCAACGGTCATCTACGAAGGCGACTGAGAAACTTCAGACCAAAGGCCACGGATAGCGGTGGCCACTTTCGTCGATGGGAAGTACTCCTTCGCGGACAAGTGCTCGTGCTCGACCGAGGATGGCATCTTGTTCGAATGTGCCGAGGAGTTCGGCAACGGAGCGGGGAAGTCCTGCGTCAATCATTTCTTGAAGGTCGGTGAGTAAATCTTCATCGATGTCTTCTCCGCCGAAATCCCAAATGACGGTTCGCAGCTTGAATTCAGCATGGAATGACAGGCCGTTATCGATTCCCCAAATGTGGCCATGGGAATCGATCAAACAATGGCCACCCTTGCGATCGGTGTTGTTGCAGACGAAATCGAATGCCGCCATGCGCTGCAATTGGTTATGGGTGGATTCGTCTTCAAGCATTGTGAAGTAGTGCTGCTCGAAGTCGGCATCGATGAATCGCTGGACAGAACCAATGCCGTGCGGAGCGTCATCGCGGGCAACAGTGAAGGGAACGACATCCCAGCCGAGAGCGTCGCTGAGTTCGTAGGCAGCAACTTCACGTTTCCAAAGTCCGTCGGGAAAGTCCCATAATGGGCGTTCGCCAATGTGGGGTTTATAGATCACGCGTGTGGAGTGTTCGCCCAATGTCGCTTCGGCGAGGAATGTTGCGTTCGAGCTCCACGGCAT
>CAMAYJ010000035.1 GCA_945862505.1 Bifidobacterium breve
CCGCGATCGGGTGAGTCGAGGTTGTAGACATCGTCTCGGTAAATGAACATGACGACGTCGGCGTCCTGTTCGATTGCGCCCGATTCACGAAGGTCCGCCAGCATCGGTCGCTTATCGGCTCGCATTTCGAGCTGTCGTGAAAGCTGCGAAAGCGCCACAACTGGGCACTCGAGTTCACGAGCGAGGATCTTGAGACCTCGGGAAATTTCGGAAATTTCCACCTGGCGGTTTTCGGCGTTCGAGCGACCACTCATGAGCTGTAAGTAGTCGACCACGATCAGGCCGAGATCGCCGAGACGGCTGCGCAAACGCCGCGCCTTGGCGCGGATTTCCATGATGGTGACGTTGGGATTGTCGTCGATCCAAATGGGAGCATCGGCAAGACGCCCTGTGGCGTGCGCGATCTTGCCCCAATCAGATTCAGTGAGTTGGCCGGTACGCACTTTGCGCGAATCGACGCGTGCTTCGGCACACAACAAACGTTGCGTGAGTTCGAGCTGGCCCATTTCGAGCGAGAACAACAACACCGGACGATGCGACTCGATTGCGGCGTTGCACGCCATGCCAAGAGCGAGTGCGGTCTTACCCATTGAAGGCCGGGCACCAACGACATAGAGCGCGTTGGGTTGCAGACCGGAAAGCAGATCATCGAGATCGAGGAAACCAGTAGGCATACCAGTGATGGTCTCGCCTCGGCTTACGACATCTTCGAGATGATCAAGGTTGGTGCCAAGAAGATCGGACAGTGACGCCAGCGTGTCGGTGGCGCGACGTTGCGCAACTTCGAACACCATGGTTTCGGCCTGGTCCACGGTCTTGGTGACGTCTTCGGGCAGGCCGTATGACATCTCGGCGATTTCACTGGCGACACCAATAAGGCGACGCAACAATGCATGCTCTTCAATGATGCGGGCGTAGCGCGATGCACTCGACACCGCCGGTGTTGCCGCTTGAAGGTTGACGAGCGTGGCGGGACCACCGATGGCCTCGAGCAAACCGGCACGACTGAGTTCCTCGGCAACGGTGACAGGGTCGGCTGGTTCACCGCTGGCCGACAACGAAGTAATGGCATCAAAGATGTGTGCGTGCGCTGGCTTATAGAAGTTGTCGGCCGTCAGCACTTCGGACGCGATCGAGACCGCTTCTTTGGAAAGAAGCATGGCGCCAAGAAGTGACTCCTCGGCCTGGAGATTGTGGGGTGGGACCCGACCAGACCCAGCAGGGCGGTTGGCGGATCGAGGTTCGTCGTACTCACTCATGAGGCCCTAAGCCTCTCCCGGATTGGCTGGGGATCGGTAGAGGTACAACCCCGGTTTTTTCGGGGGACGACCCTGTGGACGGAGTGTGGAAAACCTTTGCCCCCTGTGGAGTACTGAATCTGTCGAATCCCTTACGTACCATGGGATCACTCTAGAAACGACCTGTGACAGCACTACTGGTCCCACAGTGTGGACAACGAATCCTTGACTAGGTCATTGAGCTCAGAGCCACACGCTGGGAAAACGTAAAGAGGAGCCGGCGAACCGGCCCCTCTGTATCGAACTCGTTGACGTCGGCTCAGGCCGGTGAGACCTCAACGGTGATCTGGAACTGCACCTCGGGGTGCAGACGGGCGGACACGGAGTGCGTGCCAACCGTCTTGATCGCTTCGTCGATGTGAATCGAGTGACGGTCGAGTTCAATACCGGTCTGCGCCGCAACCGCAGCAACCACGTCATTGACGCTGACCGAGCCGAAAAGATCGCCTTCAGCCTTGGCACGAGCCGACACGGCGATTACCGCGGGCACGAGCTTGGCCGCGACATCCGAAGCTGCGGAACGATCGGCAGCGTCACGCTCATCGCGTGAACGACGCATCGATGCAGCCTGGGCCTCGACCCCGCCAGTGGCGAGGACAGCGAATCCCTTGGGGAGGAGGTAGTTGCGACCGAAACCATCGGCCACCTCAACCACATCACCCTTCTTGCCAACACCATTGACGTCGGAACGGAGCAGGAGCTTCATTCGGTGACCTCCACGGTTTCAGTAACAACCTCGACCTCTGTGGTCTCGGCGTCAACAAATGTCGCCTCGAGTTCCTCGATCACGACATCGGCAGTAACCGGTTCGCGGATTTCTGCGTTCTCGAGCTTCAGCCCGCGATCGCCACGATCTCCACGGTCGCCGCGATCTCCACGGTCACGACCGCCGCCACGCTGAGTGGTGACACGGTTGGTGTAGGGCAGAAGAGCCATTTCACGAGCGTTTTTGATTGCTCGTGCGATTTCCTTCTGCTGTTGTGAGTCATTGCCGCTGACACGACGGGAGCGAATCTTTGCTCGGTCGGACATAAACCGACGAAGCATGTTGATGTCTTTGTAATCAACGAACTCGACCTTTTCCTGCGTAAGCAGGCTGACCTTCTTCTTGCTGCGGCGAGCGTTGTCTTTGTTCTTGCCGCGCTTGGGTGCTGCTGTCTTAGCCATTAGAACGGTTCCTCATCATTGTCATAACCAGCTGGGGGATCATTGGGGGCGGGGCGAGTTGTGCCGCCGCTACCGGAATTGGCGCCGCCGGAGTTACCGCCACCGTCGAACCCTTCACGGCGTTCGTTGCGCACGATTTGTGCAGTGGCGTAGCGGAGGCTCGGAGCAACCTCGTCGGCAACAACTTCGACCTTGGATCGTTTGTCGCCGTCTTGGGTCTGCCACGAACTCTGCTGCAAGCGGCCATTCACCAGGACACGAGTGCCCTTTGTGATGGTCTCGGCAACGTTCTCGGCCAACTGCTGCCAGCAAGTGACGTCAAAGAAAGAAACCTGTTCTTCCCACTCATTCGTCTGACGGTTTTGCCAGCGACGGTTCACAGCGAGCCCAAAGGCTGCAACTGCTTGACCGCTAGCGGTGAAACGAAGTTCGGGATCGCGGGTGCAGTTTCCGACGAGTACCACGGTGTTATCTGCCATTAGATGTGTCCTCCCACTCAACCGGCAATAGCCGGGGTGGCGTCGCCCATAAGACCGCGACGAGCGGCTTCTTTTTCGGGCAGACGCATGACTTTGTGGCGAACAACTTCGTCCGCGATGTGGAGAACACGCTCGACCTCGTGCAGATCGCGACCTTCGGTCGAAATCTCAAGCACGACGTAGATGCCTTCCCACTTGTGGTTGATCTCGTAAGCGAAACGCCGACGACCCCAACGATCGGTCTTGGCAACGGTTCCGCCGCCGGCCTCAACGAGTGTGTTGACCGTGGCAAGCATTGCGTTCACTGCAGTGTCTTCGACGTCACCGTCGAAAATGACCATGAGTTCATACGCCCGCATGAGCGCATCACCTCCCTCTGGATCCGGACCGCAAGGCGGGAACCGGAGCCCCGAAAGCTCAGGGCAGGGCTTCAATTTGAGATGGAACCCTACCGGAGGGTGTCCCAAACCCCCAAGAGCGGTTCGGCCTGTTCAGCACGCCTCGGCCAGCGTGGCCGTGGAACCAGGCCCAATTCCCCAGTCCTGGAGCCGACCTTGGGCTATTTCAATGGCCAATCGATAGGGGCGAGCCGCTGGGAATCGCGGGCAATTGGTCGTGCCAGCCGGGCACAGACCCATGTCGGCGGCACCCACGAATGCCCCCGCCGCATCAATCCATGCGATTGAAAGCGGCAGCAACGTGTCCTTCATCCAGAACGTTCGATCCGAGTCGGCGTCGAACGAGAACACCATCGCCTCGCCACCAGCGATAAGCGGATCGGTAATTTCCGAAAGACCCTGCTGACGTTCCAGTTCGCTATCGGCCAACCACACGCAATGCTCTTCAACGTTGCCATCGGCATGGCGAATGCGCAGCGTCACTCGGGTGAACCCCTGGGCGCGAAGCGAGGCCTCGGCCCCCGCGGTCGACTGTTGCTCTGACGTTGTTGTTGACGACACTCCCGAACCGCAACTCGCAAGAATCAGCAGGCCCGCGAACATCGTGACGACGGCAACTGCGCGTCGCGTCATAGCTCAGACCGGAGAAATTGGCGTGCCGTACAACCCAAGCGTTTCAGCGGTACGAGTTTCGAGCGAATAACTCTCGGCAGCCGAAGGGAAGCGACCGGAGCGCACATCATCGGCATACGCACCAAGGGCACGAACGCCTTCAGCCCCGAGATCGGCGTAGCGACGAACAAACTTGGGAAGCACGCGATCTTCAATACCGAGGACGTCGTGGAAGACGAGCACTTGGCCGTCACAGCCAGAGCCCGCGCCAATTCCGACGGTGGGGATATCGATCGATTCGGTAATCATGCGACCCACTTCGTCGGGGACACCTTCAATCACAATGGAAAAACACCCTGCATGAGCAAGGGCTTTTGCGTCGTCGACTAGTGCAAGGGCTGCCTCGTGATTACGTCCTTGCACCTTGAACCCGCCCATGGCGTTCACCGATTGAGGGGTGAGGCCAATGTGGCCCATGACGGGAATCTCTGCATCGATGAGCGCCTCAATCATCGGGAGTCGCTTACGTCCACCTTCGAGTTTCACGGCCTGCGCGCCAGCGCGAATAAGTGAGGCAGCGTTTGTCACCGTGTCGGCAACCGACACGTGGTAACTCATCCAAGGCATATCGGCGACGATCAGCGAAGCCGGCGTTGCCCGAGCAACCGCGGCGGTGTGATGGGCCATGTCGGCAACGGTGACCTGCAACGTGTCTTCGTAACCAAGAACAACCATCGCAACGGAATCACCAACAAGGATCATGTCGATGCCAGCAGCATCGGCCATACGCGCGCCGGGCGCGTCGTACGCAGTGACCATCACCAAAGGGACGTCGCCGCGTCGAACCTTGCGGCCCTGCACCGATGGAACAGTGATTCGCGTGCTCATTGGAGCCTCCTGACCGTCCAGTGCCCCTCGGCTACCGGCGGATGTACACGACGCTATCTGGCCGCGACCCTCACCACAAAGATGGTGCGAAGTCGTTCGCCTACCGAGTGATTGGCGTGGTCGTCGACGTCGTCGTCGAACTGGTCGTCGAGGTGCTCGTGGACGAGGTGGTGGTCGACGGCTTCACGGTTGATGAGGTCGAAGTACTCGAAGAACTCGATGTACTTGTCGAACTGGTTGATGACGTCGATCCCAGGTTGGTGCCGTCATCGGTGGGATAGGGGAACGGACATGACGAGGTCCCCTTAGTGGCAACCGTCATGTACTTGCGCCAGATCGTGGCGGGGAACGAGCCGCCGGTCACAGAGATTCCGTGCACCGATTTCATAAACGTGCCGTCGGGGTAACCGACCCACACCGCTGTCGTCAGCTTGCAGGTAAAGCCCACAAACCAGGCATCACGATTGTTTTCCGTCGTTCCCGTTTTGCCCGCAGAAGGCTGACCGATGCGGGCGCCCGTGCCGGTACCGCCTTCAACGACCTGATTGAGGATGTAATTGACCTTGGCGACATCTTTGGCGTCGAGTACCCGTTTACGAATGACTTTGTTCTCGTAAAGGACATTGCCTTTTGCATCGGTCACTTTGGTGACAACCGTTGGCTTGATGTGCTCACCGTTGTCGGCCAATGTCGAATAACCCGAAGCCATGTCTAAAACCGACACTTCGCTCGTACCCAGTGTCAGCGCAGGTACCGCTTTGAGCGGGCTCGTGATTCCCATTTGCGTTGCGAGGTCAGCGACGTTCTTCGGACCAACATCGACCATCAATTGGGCATAGGCCGTATTCGAAGATTGCATCGTGGCCGCGATGAGATCGAGTTGCCCAAGTCCGGCATCGGCGTAATTGCCGACGCTCCAATCGCGTCCACCGTCAGCCTTCGGGATCGAAATTCGCGACGGTGCGTCGTACGACTTCGACATCGGCATGTCTTGGTTCATTGCTTCGGCCAGTGTGAATGCCTTAAACGCTGATCCTGCTTGGCGGCCGGCCCCACCACCTTCAACACCGACAGCGAGATTCACCTTTGAATACTTGCCCGATCCGCTGAAATCGAGTCCGCCAATCATCGCCCGCACTGCACCAGCGTCATCAATAGACACCAACGCCGCGGCCGGATCATTCGGTCGATTCAGCGTTGACGTAATCGCCTGGGCCGCCGCACCCTGATCAGTCATGTCAAGGGTTGTGTAGACGCGAAGTCCACCGCCATAGACCTGCGCGTCGGTAAACCCGCCCTCGGTGATCAGCCAATGCCGCACGTAATCGACGAAATATTCCGTTCCCCATTCGGTGCGGGCGACGTTTCCGTAACTGTTCTTCGTGCTGCGAACCAGCACGTCGCTCCAGTCGTTTGCCTTCGCTGCGATTGCTTCCTCTGTCGTAATCGCGCCGGTCAGAACCATTGCGTCAAGTACTGAAGCGCGACGCTCGATTGCCGTTTGGCGGCTGCGCTGAGCTTTCGGATCGTTCTCTGGCAACTTCGCATCGGCAGTTTCGGGAGAGCGAATCAATCCAACGAGATACGCGGTTTCGGGCAACGAGATTTGATCGAGGTCCTTGCCAAAGTAGGCGCGAGTTGCTGCCTGGATTCCATAGGCGCCGCGGCCGAGATAAATCGTGTTGAGGTAGCGAGTGAGAATTTCCTGTTTCGGAAGTTCACGTTCAACCTTCACCGCAAGCGCCGCTTCTTTGATCTTTCGGGTGATTGTGCGCTCTTGAGTCAGGTAAACGTTCTTCACGTATTGCTGCGTGATGGTTGACCCACCCTGAGAAACGCCACCGGCTTGAAGGTTCGTCCATACGGCTCGCAGGATGCCGGCCGGATCAACACCACCGTGCTCAAAGAATGTTCGGTCTTCGGCAGCGAGTACCGCATCGACCACAACCTGAGGAATTTCGTTCCAATCCACCGAAATTCGGTTCACCCCTCCAGAGAGCTGCGCGATGGAATTGTCCGCGACACAACCAGAGGTCACTTCGGACGAACACATGAAGGTGGTCTGGAGAAGGGGCGGATCTCTGTCTGGCAGGGGAACCTGGGTGAACAAATACCCCGCACCAGCAATTAACAAGATCCCGACCAAGCCAACCGCAAAAAAGGCGCGACGCCAGCGCCAGAAAATGCTTCGGCGCACGCCCTCAGACCCGACCTTGAGGGCGGCACGCGGCGAAGGACGTCCGGAAGCGGCTGAGCCGCGGGTGGAGGGGGGCATGGTGGAAGGTGATCAGGCCGAGCGGGCCGGATTCAACAAGAAGGTACGAGCCAAATGATTCCAATGGCACGCGGGGCAAACTTCGACGACATAACAGGCGAATTCCCCTTCTTTTGAGCGCTTCGTGAAGGCTTTGAGTTCCTTGGCCGTAGTGATGCACCGCCCAAATGCGGGAAGTCGAGGACCAAAGACATAGGAAACCAGCACCAGTTTGTGGTCCTGACAGATAGGACAATCCTCGCTGGTGGGCTGGCCAACTTCACGCGCCGCTCTCACAAGTTCGGGATGGGCATCACAGACTTCATGCTGAGCCAGTCGCCCTCTCTTGTATTCAGAAATGAGGTGCTGACGCGCGAGTCGATAATCGATCTCGCCGCCTTTGCCACTCGGGGCACCGCGGAAGGGTCGTGACGCGGTACCCATAGGGGCCGAGGCTAGCGACGCGATGCGCCCATCGCGGTCCATCATCCGTTGCCGGTCCACCGTCGATGCGGTCGACCGCGGGAGACTGGCGAGGTGAATGACTACGGATCCCCTCGCCCCTCCCCGAGTCCCTCGAGTTCCTTTCCCGGCCGAGCCGAACTTCCACTCGACACCGTCACTTGGGGCCCCGACCTGCCCGGCGATGACGCGTTACGTCTCATAACCGCCCCGAAGGGCAAGAAGATTCTCCAACTGGGTGTCGGTCTGGGGCACAACGCGGTGAGCTTGGCGCTCGCCGGAGCCCACGTCATTGCCGTCGATCACGACATCACTCGACTCGATGCTGCCCGCCAACTGGCCGAGGTCAACGAGGTCAAGGTGGAACTTCACCATGGCGACCTTGCCGATCTCGCATTTGTGCGCGCTGATCAAATTGATTTGGCCCTGTCGGTCTACGCGCTTGCTCGCGTCGATGACTTTGATCGGGTGTTGCGGCAGGTCAACCGCGTGCTCCGAACCGGCGGAACCTTCAGCGTGTCGCTTCCTCATCCTGCGTGGCTCATGCTCGACCATGATCCGTCGTCCTCGGCCCGTTTGGCGCGTCGCTACGGCGATGACACCCCGCGCGATGTTGACGGAATCGAAATCCATGCTCGGTCAATCGCCGATCTCTTTGGATCATTCACACGCGCCAACTTCCGCGTCGATGCTCTACTCGAGCCCGAGGCTCGCTCTGGTCGCGCAACAGTGCCGTCGACCGTGATCATGCGCGGTCGAAAAGACGGCGTGTAAGACATCGCTCTAGACAGCAGAGTTGCGTTCGGCCCACCAAGCATCGAGGCGTCGTTTCGCTTCGTCTTCGCCCAACGGACCTTCCTCTAAACGAAGTTCCATGAGGAAATCAAGCGCATCGCCAACATCTCGACCCGGTGTGAGGCCAAGGTGCATCATCACCGTGTTGCCATCGAGGTCGGGTCGTAGTGACGCGAGTTCTTCGCGTGCCAGCAATTCATCAATACGTACTTCAAGTTCATCCATCCGTCGCGATAATTCCTGAGCTTTACGTTCATTGCGCGTCGTGCAGTCACAACGTGTGAGTTCGATGAGTTCAGGAAGAAGATCACCCGCGTCGCGAACGAAACGACGGACCGCCGAATCGGTCCAACCCATTTTGTAGGTGTGAAAGCGCAAATGAAGGAAGACCAAACGAGTCACTGCTTCAACATCTTCAGTTGAGTACTTCAGCGCCTTCATGCGCTCGCGGGTCATGCGGGCACCAACAACTTCGTGATGATGAAACGACACACCCGCATCGCCGATCGCGCGCGTTCGCGGCTTTCCGACATCGTGATAGAGCGCTGACAAACGAACGAGACGATTCGTGCTTGTCTTTCCAATAACCGCAATGGTGTGCGTCAGTACGTCTTTGTGGCGATGAATTGGATCCTGCTCCAAGCGCATGCGCGAAAACTCGGGAAGGAACTGATCCATCAACCCAGTGTCGGCAAGGAACCACAAACCTGGCGTTGGGTCATCGACAACCATCAACTTGTCGAATTCGTCGCGGATGCGTTCGGCCGAAACGATCGACAGTCGTTCGCACATTGACCTCGCCGCCGCGAGCAACTCGTCGTCGGGCGCGAGGCCGTAACCAGCGAGGAACCGAGCAGCGCGCAACATGCGCAACGGGTCGTCAGAGAATGACTCTTCGGGCGAAAGTGGTGTGCGCAAGCGACCGGCAGCAAGATCTTCAGCGCCCCCAAACGGATCGATCAGCACGGGATCAGGCAACGACAACGCCATTGCATTCACCGTGAAATCCCGTCGGGACAAATCCGCTTCGATCGCACCGGAGAACACGACCTCGGGCTTGCGAGATTCAGGGTCGTAGGCCTCGGCTCGATGAGTAGTGATCTCATAGGTCCAGCCATCGGTCTGGCAACCGATGGTGCCGAACCGCTCACCCTGAGTCCACACCGAATCGGCCCAGCCCTCGACGAGTCGTTTGGTTTCCGCCGGAAGAGCATCGGTGGTCAGATCAATATCTCGACCATCGGACATGTCCCGGCCAAGAAGGAGGTCGCGGACAACACCACCGACCAAATAGAGATTGAATCCCGACGCGGCGAACCGCTCAGCCAGTGGGGCCGTTCGTTCAAGCACCGGGCGAAGGCGATCGGGAATCACCGGGCGGAGGCTACCGGGACAAGCCCCACCGACCCGACGGAGTTCCCCTGCAGGGGAGCGAGAGGCCTATCGGTCCTAGGCTCGCTCCGACGCTATGCGACGCACTGACACCATCACCGGGCATGCCGACCGCATGCGGATCGGCCCTTGGCGGGGCGACCCTGCGCTCGCCCTGCTCAGTCCGACCCCGGGTTCTCCCCCTTCGCCTGACGCACTCAACCTTGCGCTCGCTTCGGTCGCCGATGCTGGTTATCGGGCGGTCCTCACTCCAGCCCTAACATTCACCGAGCAACCCGTCTTTCTTCATCGCGGCTTTTCTGTGCATGAGCGGCTTCACCTCCTGCGCCACAACCTGTTCGCTCTTCCCAGTTCGAGCACTCCTTCGACACACCTACGTCGCGGACGTGCTCGCGATGTCGGGGCTGTGCTTGACATCGACGGCTTGGCATTCGACAGTTTCTGGCGATTCGATCTCAACGGCCTCTTCGATGCCCGCCACGCCACACCGAAATCACGATTTCGGGTTGCCTGTATCGGTGACCGTGTTGTCGGCTATCACGTCGCCGGCGTCGCCCGCCGTCTTGGCTACCTGCAGCGACTCGCCGTTCACCCGGAGTTCCACGGCAACGGAATTGGAACTGCATTGATCGGCGACGCCCTCCAGTGGTGTCGTCGGCGCGGCTGTGAATCTGCTCTGGTGAACACGCAAGAGATCAACCAGCGCGCGCTCGCGTTATACCGCCACCTCGGCTTTTCCGATGAACCCACTGGGCTCGCCGTGCTTACGTTGAATTTCTCTGAAAGTCTCGACAAATGACCGGCCGCATCACACGCGTCGGCATCGTGGCATTCGTTCTTCTTGTTCTGTGTCCGGTCTTTGCCAACGCTCAAAGCACGCAGACAGCAACGCAACAACTAAAGCTCATCCACCAAACCGCGTTCGTTGGGCCAAACGGCGTTTTCTCTGCCGAGATTTCCATCGGAGATCTGCCCCCAAACACAAAAGTTGATCTTGTCCTCTTCGGTGCAGTGACAAGTCGAAACCGACTTGCTCGAACAATCGCTGGCGAGCAACTTGGAAGAGCCCTTTTTTCCACCCCTGCCATCATTCTTGATGCCTCCCGTTCAACAAAAACGCTCTCGCTTCCACTCAACGAAAAGTGGCCCGCTCCTGAGGGCGGAACCGTCCTGTCCGAAGCAGGCGTGTACCCGGTTCTCATCGAAGCCACCGCGGCAAATGGAACACGGCTCGACAGCATTGTCACGCATCTTTTGCGCCTTCCAAGCCCAACGACTCCTACCTCACCACTTGCGGTGGCCACAACAGTTGTGATCGACGCGCCACTCGGCGTGAGCCGCGAAGGTGCCCCACAATTCTCCGACACACAACTCAGTCGAGCCAGCGAGCAATTTCGCATCATTGCTGCAACTGCAAACACACCGCTAACACTCGCGGCGACACCATTCCTTGTTCAAGCATTAGCTGAAGCCGGTGACTCTTCACCACGTCCCGACAGGCAGGCTCGCCAAACCCTGAGTCGTCCCTATGTCACGATCGATGCGGGTTCACTCATTTCTGCCGGCCAAAGTTCGGTTCTCGCCGCTGAATACGCCGCCGGCGACAACGTCCTCGCCAACGTCTTCGAAGCTGCCCCTGATCGTCGAACATTGGTCCTTGATCCGTCTGTGACTCCAAGCGCGCTCAATCTCCTCGCGCAATCAGGGACACGGTCCGTGGTCCTCCAGTCATCCCAAATTCGATCCTCGTTGGTGTCGGATGAAAGTTCCGTGCTCACCAATCGTTTCGTGATCGAGAGTGAAAATGGAACCTCGTTCTCGGCCATGGCCAACGATGACGTCGTTTCCTCACGGTTCCTCCCCACCGCCGATCCGATTCTTAATGCGCATCATGCGTTGGCTGAGTTGATGATGCTCCACCAAGAACAACCCGGTGTTGATCGCGGCGTGGCCCTAACAATTCCTGCTTCAGCTGACACCGTTGCTTTGAAGGAATTTCTTTCGGGGTTGGCAACAACCACGGGTGCCCCGAGTGGTTCCCTTGGAAACATGGTCATCCAACCCCTCACCCTTGCTGACCTTTTCACCCGCACCGGGGTTGCCGGCACATCGCAAAAACCAACCGTTCGATCCTGGACAAGTAACGACCCAACCGATCTTGGTGCCTACGGATCACGGCTTGAACAGGCCCAGTCGAATCTGCTTGGACTGCGAACCATGCTCCCCAAGGGCGGCGAAATCGTGGACCCCGTTGAAGCAACGGTTCTGGCTTCCGCCGAAGCAACTCTGACGACCAACGACCGGGCCGCAGTGCTTGACGGCGCCAACAACCAACTTCTTGCGATTACCTCGGCGATCAGCCTTCCCCAATCACAAAAAGTCACCCTGACTTCCAAAAGCGGAAAAATTCCGCTGGTGATTACCAACGACCTTCCGGTCGAAGCCCTGGTTCGGATCACCGTGAGTAGCCCAAAACTCGAATTCCCGAGCGGAACAACCTATGACCTTGTTCTCGCCCCCTCGAGTACGACCCGCGCCGATATCGAGGTCACGACCAGAGCCTCCGGCGCTTTCCCCCTCGATGTCGCCATCGCCTCAACAGGTGGAGGAGTCCCCGTCGCTGCAAGCCGGATTGATGTTCGATCCACAGCGATTTCGGGGGTCGGACTCTTCCTTTCCCTCGGCGCCGGCCTGTTCTTGCTGGTGTGGTGGGCCCGCCACATCCGCCATAGCCGTCGAGCTCGTGCCTTAGTGGCCGCAAACGAACCATCACCAACCCCGGGTGGATGAGTAGCGTCTTCCCGTCACCAATCGAACGGGAGCACCATGACCGGCGTCCACATCGTCACTGATAGTTCCTGCGACTTGAGCGAAGCGGAAACCACCACCAACGGCATCGGCGTTGTGCCGTTAAATATCCGCTTTGGCGACGACGAATACGTCGACCGCGAACAACTCAGCGTCGAAGACTTCTACGCAAAGATGGCCAGCACCGGCCTGCTTCCTGAAACATCCGCTCCGTCGCCTGGCCGATTTGAGCAGGCCTTTCGTGGTGCAGCAGCAGTTGGCGCAAGTGGAGTGGTGTGTATCAATCTTTCCGGTGAACTGTCGGCAACGGTGCAATCTGCACGCAACGCTGCCACCGCAGTCGATGGCGACATCGATGTGCGTGTCATCGACAGTCGATCGCTTACCGGTGGTCTCGGCACGATGGTGCTCGAGGCAGCGCTCGCCGCGCGAAATGGCGCCGACGCTGACGCAGTTGTCGCTCTCGTTGAATCGATGATTCCGCGCACCGAAATTTACGGAGCGCTCGACACGCTCGAGAATCTCAAAAAAGGCGGCCGAATCGGGAGCGCCAAAGCCCTCGTAGGTTCAATGTTGTCGGTGAAACCAATTATTCGAATTGTTGACGGCGCCGTTGAAGAAGCCGGCAAACAACGAACTCGCAAACGCGCGCTGGAATGGGTGCGAGACCAACTCTTTGCTGAGGGCACCGTCGAAAAACTCTCGATCCTCCATGGCGAAGCTCCAGATATCGACCTCTTCCTTGACATGATCGCTGAGCGCTACCCGCGCGATCAGGTCCGTCTTGGAAAAATCGGCGCGGTCATTGGCACACACGGTGGGCCAGGCGTCATCGGCATGTGCTACCTGCAGCCGTGAGCATCCGTCATTCCGCTACCGCGTGAACGCAGGCGATCCTGGGTCAGCGCCCCCTTCAGTTCCTAGCCGTGCGCTCGTCGGTCGTGTCCTCGCGCAACGCTACGAACTTCGTCAGCAAATCGCTGTCGGTGGCATGGCCGAAGTCTGGGAAGCGGACGATCTGATTCTTGGGCGCGCCGTCGCAGTCAAAATTCTTCATCCGCAGTTTGCCAATGACCCAGTTGTTCACCAGCGATTCCATATCGAAGCAATCGCCGCAGCGCGCCTCGTTGATCCATCAATCGTTGCTATTTATGACACCGTTGACCTCGACGGTTGCGATGCAATTGTTATGGAACTTGTGCGTGGTCGCACGCTTCGAGACTTTCTCGATGAACGCGGCGCTCTCGATCCGATCGAGGTCGTGCATATCGGCGCTCAGGTCGCCGGCGCCCTTGCGGTTGCTCACCGCGCTGGCGTGATACATCGCGACATCAAACCGGCAAATATTCTTCTTTCTGACGATGGTCGTGTCTTGGTAACCGACTTTGGTATCGCCAAAGTGCTTGATGAACCCGATCTCACGCGCACCGCACAGATACTGGGAACAGTGAAGTATCTCGCTCCAGAACAAGTTGAGGGCGGCCCCGTTGATGGGCGTACCGACCTTTACGCGTTAGGCGCAGTTCTCTACGAAGCTGTTTGTGGGGAAGCGCCATTCCGCGCCGATACACCAGCGGCTCTCGCCCTTGCGCGGATGCATCGAGATCCATCACGCCCGTCAGTGGTTCTCAAAGAGATTCCACAAGATCTTGAAACCACAATCATGCGTGCGATGACTCGTGCACCCAGCGGCCGTTTTGCTTCGGCCAACGACATGCGTGCCGCATTGCTTTCGACTCGTCTCGACGTCCTTGCTGATCCCGTCATCGAGATGAAACCAACCACAACAACCCCCACTCCCGTCCGCGTCAAGCGCGGACGATCAGGAATTGTTGTGACACTCGTTGTCGTAGCAGTGCTTCTTCTGATTGCGGTTCTTATTTCCAACACCGATGCAGGAAAGACCCTTTTTTCGGGTCAACCAGCAACGACCACCACGACACCTCGGCAGCTGGCCATTTCCACTGCGCACTCCTTCGATCCCGCTGACCGCACTGGTTTCGAAAACGAAGCGGCCGCCATGAACGCCGTCGATGCTGATTCGCTGACCTCGTGGTCGACCGACGCGTACTCGTCGCGCCAGTTCGGCAATCTCAAAACTGGTGTTGGTCTCGTCATCGACCTAACGACAGAGGGCCCCATAGGGACCGTCACAATCGATTCGCCTTCGTCGGGATGGTCAATCGACGCGTATACGGCCACCGGTTCACCGACGACCCTCATTGGCTGGGGGTCAGTACGGGCCAGCGCGATGAACGTCCGGGGTCCACTCACTCTTAACCTCCAGGGCGCCAGTGGCAACGCTGTCTTGCTCTGGATTACCCAACTCAAAGAGACACCGCCGTTTCAGGTGACAATCACCGACATCATCGTCACCTCCTAACCACGAGTTCCCACGGTTAGGATCGCCACTATGGATACGGGCCCGAACGCTTCGACTTCCTCAGGTTCGAAACAGGAATCATCAGCGACCCCGCCGCGCCCCATCCCATCGATTCCATCGGTCGGATCACTCGCTGGCGGCGACTGGCCAGCGCAGGCTGCCGACGCCATCGTGAATGCCGTCGAAACCGTTCGAGATCGCACCACCACTCCCATCATGAAGATCGCCCGCGGGCTGGTCTTCGGCGTTTTCGCCGGCACGATCATCATTGTGATCACAGTCTTGGCGGTTATCGGGATGGTTCGCCTCCTCGATGAAGCCCTTCCCTCGGAAGTGTGGCTGCCCTATCTCATCCTCGGTGCACTGTTCACTTCGGTCGGAGCGCTGTTGTTTCTCCGTCGCAATGCGCCTGCCCCTTCAGCGGGGATATCCCCGAAGCGTTAAATCGTTTCACTACCAACACACTCCCCCACCAACTGACTTGACCATCGCGGTCATCGATATCTGGAGTCCCTATGCCTGAAATTCGCAATGTCATCATCATCGGTTCCGGTCCTGCTGGACTCACGAGCGCGATCTACACCGCTCGAGCAAACCTCGAACCACTGCTCATCGAGGGCGAACCTTCGTCAACAAGCGACCAGCCCGGTGGGCAACTCATGCTCACCACAGAAGTTGAAAACTTCCCTGGTTGGCCCGACGGAATCATGGGCCCGGAGCTCATGATGAAATTCCGCGAACAAGCGACGCGTTTCGGCACCGAGATCATCACTCGCAAGGTGACCAAAGTTGATCTGTCAGCTCGTCCGTTCAAAGTGTGGATCGGCGATGTTGATGCTCCCGAACCCACCCACATTGCTAACTCCATCATCGTTTCCACCGGTGCGCGTTCTCTCATGCTCGGCCTCGAAGAAGAGACGCGCTTGATCGGTCACGGTCTTTCAACCTG
This sequence comes from Bifidobacterium breve, assembly GCA_945862505.1. Classification (GTDB taxonomy): domain Bacteria; phylum Actinomycetota; class Acidimicrobiia; order Acidimicrobiales; family Acidimicrobilacustridaceae; genus Acidimicrobilacustris. Next base: position 15,886 of record CAMAYJ010000035.1, read on the forward strand.
CGCGACCTGCGACGGTTTCTTCTTCCGAGATCACGACATCGCTGTCGTTGGTGGTGGCGATTCGGCCATAGAAGAAGCGCTTTTTCTTACGAAATTCGCCAAGACCGTCACGCTTGTTCACCGACGCGAAGAACTTCGCGCATCAAAGATCATGCAAGACCGATTGTTCGCCAACGAGAAAATCCGTTTCGCCTGGAACTCAACAGTGACCGCCATTCAGGGTAATCAAACCGTTGAAGGAGTCACCCTCACCGACACCGTCACGGGTGAAGAGCGACCTCTTGCCGTCACCGGAGTGTTCGTCGCCATTGGCCACCGTCCCAATACCGATCTGTTCGCTGGTCAGCTCACTACCGATGACAACGGTTACCTCGTGACCCACAACGGGTCGCTCACCAACATCGAAGGCGTCTTTGCCTGCGGCGATGTCCAAGATCATGTCTACCGCCAGGCCATTACCGCCGCCGGCTCAGGATGCATGGCGGCAATCGATTGTGAGCGCTGGCTCGAAGCCACCGACTATTGATCCAGCAGTGCATCGCCGTGTTTAGAGCGGGAATGAAACCGACTCGCGGTAGCGTTGTCATCATCACGGTTCAACTCGTCGAGTCGAACCTCAGGATCTGCCGTCCTCGTAACGACAAAGCGTTTGACATCAGTCGAACATTTGTTCGATACGAAGAGATCTCATCTAACCCGGGCTGGCTCCCACCAGCCATCACGCGAACGAGGAACCATGTCCGAGAACATCTCCACCTACACCGATGCAACCTTCGACGAGCAGATTGGCTCTTCATCGGTTCCTGTCGTCGTCGACTTCTGGGCCGAATGGTGCGGTCCGTGCAAGATGATTGCCCCCATCCTTGAAGAGATCGCCGACGAGCAGGCCGGCAGCCTCGCGATCGCCAAGCTCAACGTCGATGACAACCCCGATATTGCTCGTCGCTTTGGCGTCATGAGCATCCCGACCATGATCGTGTTCAAAGATGGCCAGGAAGCCGCCCGCATCGTGGGCGCCAAGGGAAAGTCGCAACTCCTCGAGGACTTCAAACCCTTCCTGTAACTCAGAACACTCCTTGACTCTGGTCGAAGAACAACGAAGGCCCCGGTTGCGACCGGGGCCTTTCGCTTTTTGTTGTCCCTTATTCGGCACCAGACCCGAATACCATGTTTTCAGTTGACCACAGCCTCATCCACAGGCTGTGCAGAACCCTTCACCAAAGGTTTGGGTGGAGGTTTGTCAGTCCATCGGTTCTTTGCCGTCGACGATTACTCGGTAGACGCGCTCGAGATCCTCGAGGGTGGAGAAGTCGATCACGATGCGTCCCTTGCGTTGCCCCATGGAGACTGCAACCCTCGTATCGAGATGCTCGGAGAGCATCTCCTCGAGTTCAAGAAGCGGCGCGGCCCGCACCACGGGCAGTGGTTTGGTGCCGCCGGTCGTACCTGTGGTCTCTTCAGGTTCAGGAGTTCCGCCATGTTCGCGAACTCGGTCCTCAACCTCTCGCACAGTGAGTTTCTCTGACACGATGGCCTTGGCCAGCTTCTCCTGGAAGGCCCGATCGGGTGTTCCGAGAAGCGCCCGGGCATGGCCGGCCGATAACTGACCCTCACCCAACAGACGCTGGATGCTGGTTGGCAGCTGAAGAAGCCTCATGGTGTTGGCGATGGAGGAACGGCTCTTCCCGACCCGAGTCGCCACCTGATCCTGCGTGAGCTTGAACTCTTCAACGAGCTGCTGATAGGCGGCAGCTTCCTCGAGAGCACCGAGGTCTTCTCGGTGAAGGTTCTCGACCAGGGCCTGTTCGAGCGAACCTTCGTCTTCGGCCGTGCGCACGATGGCCGGAATGGTTTGAAGCCCAGCCCTCTTCGCTGCTCTCCAGCGACGTTCGCCGGCAATCAGTTCGTAGGAGCCTTCACCTAACTCGCGAACCAAAATGGGCTGAAGAACGCCCACCGCTCGGATTGAGGCCGAGAGACTGACAAGTGCCTCTTCATCGAAATGACTGCGTGGCTGGTAGGTATTGGCCACGATTTCTGAAATGGGGAGTTCCCGCAGGATCGCATCGCTGTCCTGCAGTCGTTCCGTGGTCGGGATGAGAGATCCCAGACCTTTACCGAGTCCGCTGCGGCGTGCCACCACTAACCTCCTTGGCCAACTTCCGGTAGGCAGTTGCCCCCCGGCTACTTGGATCGAATGTGATGATTGGCTGTCCGAACCCGGGGGCCTCAGAGAGACGCACCGAGCGAGGAACCACCTCCTGGCAGACCTTGTCGCCAAAGTGTTCCCGCACGTCAGCAACGACCCCGTCAGACAGGTTGGTGCGGGCGTACATGACCAGAACGATGGCGCTGATCTCGAGCGCAGGGTTCAGGCTCTTTTGAATAAGCGCCACGTTCTTGGTGAGTTGGGTGAGGCCCTCGAGGGCGAAGTACTCACACTGAATGGGCACCAGAACCTCAGTGGCCGCCGCCATGGCGTTGACCGTCAGCAGACCGAGCGACGGGGGACAGTCGATCAGAACAAAGTCGTAATCATCCTTTACCGAGTCAATCGCCATCTTCAGGCGCATCTCGCGGCTGAAGGCTGGCACGAGTTCGATCTCCGCACCGGCGAGGTCGAGGCTGGCTGGGGCCACAAAGAGATTGCGGACCACGGTGCCTTCGATGCAATCCTCGAGGGGAACGTCGTGGAGGATCACGTCATACATCGAGGACTCAAGCGAGCGAATGTCGACGCCTAGGCCGGTGGAGGCATTGCCCTGGGGGTCGAGGTCAATGACAAGAGTGCGGTACCCGAGTTCCGCCAGACAGGCGCTGAGGTTGATCGAGGTGGTGGTCTTTCCCACTCCACCCTTCTGATTCGCGACGGCAATTATTCGAGGGAGTGGTCGTTCGGCGGAGATGGGACGGGCCCCCTCAACCACGGCTTCGGCGTCAGAAAGGTTGTTTGGCATCTTGACGCCACGCTCTCCCCCATCCGCTCCGTTACCAGATTCATCAGATTCCATGGATCTCAACTCGGATTCGGCGGCACACGCCGCAGTCGGGGGCGAAATCGCAGCAAGCGATCCGCGGTGGCCATCCTGCCCGTCCCGGGCCCCCGGGTCAAGGATTCAACTCGGCTTTGCGGCACGACCCCACCTACAGCGCATCCTGGCCCTTGCGATCCTTCGTGTTTCACGTGAAACACGTCCATAGCACCCACCCCGCCTCCCTCGGCCTGTTTCACGTGAAACATTCAGTCGGGAACAAGGGACTAGAACAACGGTCGCTTCGCGGGCACGCCCACCCTGCGAGGATAGATCTCGGGACAGGTCACCGTCTGACGCAATCGGCGCATGCCCGCCACGGGAGCGCCTTCATCAGCAAGCCCCAGGAGCTCCACTCCTTCTGCTGGCCACCGGTCGCTGCCTTCCGGTGGTTCGCTCACCACCAGAAGTCCATTAACTCGCAGTAAGGGGGCCGCGCATTCCGCCACCGTCGCCGGGGGGCCGAAGGAGCGGGCAGTTACCGCATCGGCCTGGCCTCGCCACTGCGGGGATCGGCCGGTGTCTTCTGCTCGAGCCAACTCGGCAATGACCCGACCCTCCCAGTTCATCGCAATGACAGCCTCGTCCAAGAGCGCGATCCGCCGCTCAAGCGAATCCAGCAGGAGAACCCGAAGATCGGGTCGGGCCTCGGCAATCACCAACCCAGGGATTCCGGCACCGGATCCGAGGTCAACGACCAACGACCCTTCCGGAAGTTCGGCGAGGACATCAACGAAGCCTTGGGCGTGAACGACATGGTCCAGGACCGGCCCGGGACCTAGGACGCCAAGGCGCCGAGCTCGCTCAAGGACCGCCAGCAATGGGGGAGAGGGTTGCACCTGCTCATTGTCGCGCCCGCAGACCCGCTACGGCGACACTCCGACAACACTCCGGGCCCCACCTCCAAAATCCCGAGGACTCAGAAAACGACAATGGCCCCGCACTGGGCGGGGCCACCGACTTACACACAACCAGTGATCACTCTGTCGGTCAGGACGGAGTGAGCACCACGCGGCGGCGGGGTTCGTCGCCCTCAGAAATGGTGGAAACGCCTTCGATCTCGTTCACCGCATCATGCACAACCTTGCGGTCAGCCGATCCCATCGGCTCGAGAGCTTTTTGAACGCCAGAGGAACGAACCTCTTCCGCTACTCCCCGGGTGAACTGCTCAAGGGCTTCACGGCGGCGCTGGCGATAACCCGCTACGTCGAGGCGGACGCGGCCTGCGGCCGTGCCCGACACCTTGCGGTGAATAACCGTTCGGGAGAGTTCCTGGATGGCCGCAAGGGTGTTGCCCTTCGGGCCCACGAGAATCCCGAGGTCACGTCCTTCGACTCGAACCTCGGTGGTTTCCTCATCGATGGACACGGCTTCGACACGACCCTCGAGGTCGAATGAATCGACCAATCCATCGAGGAACTCGGTGACGATGCGGGAGTGTTCCGCCAGATCGACATCAACGGTTTCAGTCACGGTGGTGTTTTCCTTCTTAGTGGGCTCGGCCTTCGGACCGCTGGTGCGGCGGTTGGGGCGCTTGCCGTTGGATGCTGGTGCGGCCGGGGCCGCGTCGGTCGCAGGTTCATCTGGTCGTTGGGCTTTGTTGCGGCTCCCACCAGTTCCACTGCTTTTCTTGCGACGATCTCGCCGCTCGACCTTCGGTCGGGGCTGGGTCGGCGCAATACGGGCCCGTACTCGTGCCTGGCCCTTCGTCTTGCCGAACAGTCCCCGTGAGGGTTCTTCGAGGATTTCAAACTCTGCATCGACAGTGTCGACGCCTAATTGATCAAGTGCCGCGTCTTTCGCCTCTTCGACGGTGCGGCCGGTGATTTCCACCCACTCCATGTGGTACTACCTCTTCTTCTTGCGCGCCCGAGGCTGCAACGGCGGCGATGATGTATCGCCGGTGTCGGACGAGGGGGTCGACGGTGTCGACGGTGTCGACGCTTCGCGATTCTGATCCTTTGGTGAATCGCTGCCCTTGGTGTCTCGGGAACTGGTGGTGGTGCGGCCGGTTGTCCGGCCGCCCTTGGAGGCTCCAGCTTTGGCTGGTGCCTTCGTCGAACCCTTGCCTGCGCCACCCTTGGCCCCAGCGTTCTTGGCGGGGCGAGAGGTTGCACTGATGGACTTCGACGTGGACTTTTTCGACTTCGGGGCAGCCTTGGGCTGTACACCAAAGCCAAAGAGGTGCTTCCAGGACTTGGTGCCGTCTGGGGCACTAATGCCATAGATGCTCTTCGAAATGAATGCCTGCTGCCCGATTCGGTAGAGGTTCGATACGGCAAAGTACAGAACCAAACCGGCAGGAAGACCAAACGAAATCACCGGCAGGAAGAACGGCATGATCTTCATGATCATCTGCTGCTGGCTATTGGTTTGTGCCCCTGGGTTTCGGCCCTGAATCTGTCGCTGCTGAATGAAACCAGTAATGGCAACAATCACAATCAGAACAAAGAACGGCAGCGCATGTCCGATGCCTTGCTTCATTGCCTGACTCGCGCTCTCTGACAGATCGAGGCCGAACGCTTCCATCTGATAGGAGGTAGAGAGGTTTTGGTACATCTCCGTAGAGGGATTGATCCACGCTGGATCGAACACACGTTCGAATGATGGTGCTTCGCTCGGCGAGTTCCCTAACCCAAACTGACTCGACACCCATCCGACGTCGGCGCCGAGATCGCTCACTCGTCGAGTGAGACCCCGCAGCACCTGGTAGAGCACAAGGAAGACCGGCATCTGCACCAAAAGTGGCAGGCAGCCGCCGAGCGGGTTGATGCTGTTTTCCTTATAGAACTTCAGAAGTTCTTCATTGAGCTTCTGACGATCGTCTTTGTACCGGGTCTGGATCTTCTTCATCTCCGGCTGGAGTTGTTGCATCACCATCATCGACCGCGTGCCCTTGAGGGTCAGCGGCGTGACGATGATCATCACCACCAATGTCAGGAGGATGATGGCAACGGCATAGTTCCCGGTGATGTCGTAGAAGAACGCCAACACTGACGCGAAGGCTTTCAAAAACGGTTCAAACGCTTCCATTGCCTAGGCGGCCTTCCTGTCGGGAACGGGATCCCATCCAGAACCACCCCAAGGATGGCACCGGCCCAGTCGTCGAATCGACAACCAGGAACCCCGCACGAACCCGTGCACCTCGAGTGCTTCGAGGGCGTAGGACGAACAGGTCGGGACGTAACGGCAGGGCGAAACCCGGCCGGCAAACAACCATTGATAGCCGCGCACACCCCGTGCCGTCAGACGCGCAGGAAACGACGGGCGATGCTCGGGGTCAGTCGCGCGCGACAAATCGTGGTTGTGCCCGCAGACCGCGCTCATTGGGAACTCCCAACAAGACGGCCGAGGCAGCTTTCGACGTCGGCCAGAAGGACCGACCGATCAACCTCTGCCGCTCCCGGCTGCAAAGCAAAAAGCCAACTACCTGCAGGAAAAAGCGGGCTTTTTGCGGCACGCAACTCGCCGAGATGGGCGCGCACCTGCCTGCGCAGACGATTCCGCACAACGGCGGTTCCCACCTTGCGGGACACGGCGAACGCGACTCTTGGCGGCTCGTCAACAGACACCGACGACGCCAACATCGTTATCGCCACCGTGCCACTACGAACCCGACGACCGCGCCGTCGCAGTTCTTCGAACGTGCGGCGATCACGAATTCGCCAGATCAGGCCGACAGCCGTTTGCGGCCCTTAAGGCGACGCGATCGCAGAACGTTGCGACCGGCACGGGTGGCCATGCGGGAACGGAAGCCATGCTTCTTCGCCCGGCGGCGGTTATTGGGCTGGAACGTACGCTTCACGAGGGGCCTCCGCGACCTGGAGACCCAGAAGGGATCCGGCAGATCGTTGATTCTTAGACAAGGGTTGTGGTGTGGAAACGGGCCCGGCCTGACGCGTGCGCAAGGAGCCCGACACCTGTTCGGATCACAACGCTAGAGGGTGGAGCCCCGGTGCAGCAACACCGGGGTCGTGCTACGGTCCCGCACCCATCCACAGAGCCTCGATGACGGCGCTCCGAAGGTGGGGTACACGTGTGCTGAAGGGCAGCAAACCACTCCGTGTGGACAGCGGTCGACTTTTTCCACAAGTGTGCACGTTGTTGTGGAACCAAACTCCTTGTCAGGGGCCGTCGTGCAGGTGGACCAAGCCGAACAATTGTGGACAAAGTGCACGGTCGCTTTGCGCGAGCAGGTCTCCGAGGCCGTGTGGATGACCACGTTCTCGATGGTTACGCCCCTCGACCTCGACGGAACGGTGCTTTCGATCGCCGTGCCCAGTTCTGTTGTGAAAGAACGGCTCGAGACGCGCTATCTCACCCTGGTCTCCGGCGCTCTCGCTGACATCGGGCAAAGCGATGTCTCACTTTTCATTCACGTCCACACCGACGGCGCCCCCCAAACTGCAAACTTCTCCCCAACACAATCCACAGGCGAAGCCACAGATATCCCCGGCAACGGGCGAGAGTTGTTGGCAACTCCCGCCAATCTGGGGACAACTGCGCCGCAGTCAACCGAGCTTGGGCTTCCCGTCAACCCTCGCTATACCTTCGATGCATTCGTCACCGGTACATCGAATCGGTTTGCTCACGCCGCGGCTCTCAGTGTCGCCGAGACCCCAGCAAAGTCCTACAACCCTCTCTTTATTTATGGCGACGCGGGTCTTGGCAAGACTCACCTTCTTCAGGCCATCGCCAACTACGTCCGCGAGATCTACCCCGGCCACCAGGTTCGCTACGTCTCAACCGAACAATTTCTCAATCAGTACGTCGACGCCATCCGGCAAAACACCATGCCGGAATTCAAGAAGCGGTACCGCGAAATTGACGTGCTCCTCCTTGATGACATTCAGATCATCGAAGGAAAAGAAGGCCTCCAAGAAGAGCTCTTCCATACGTTCGAGTCGCTCTATCAAGCCAATGCCCAGATCGTGCTTTCCTCAGATCGGCCCCCCGATTCCATTTCCACCCTCGAAGACCGGCTTCGCAGCCGCTTCAAAATGGGACTCATCACCGAGATCAACCCCCCCGAACTGGAAACCCGCCTGGCCATCCTCCGAAAGAAGTCCGAGAGAGAGCCCATCGCTCCGCCACCCGATGTCCTTGAATTCATTGCCTCAAACATCTCCAACAACATTCGTGAGCTCGAGGGCGCGCTTATCCGAGTCTGCGCATTTGCCAGCCTCACCGGCAACCCCCTCACGGTTGAATTGGCCGAAGGGGTCCTCAGTGACATCCTCACCCACACCCAACCCCGGCCCATCACACCGGCGTTGATTCTCGAGAAGACCTCGGAAATGTTCGATTTCACTATCGATGAGATCAGAGGGCAAAGCCGCCGCCGGCCTCTAGTAACCGCTCGACAAATCGGTATGTACGTGATGCGGGAAATGACCGACCTCAGTTACCCCGCCATTGCCCGCGATTTCGGCGGTCGAGATCACACCACCGTTATCCACGCCGTCGAGAAAATCAGCGGTCTCATGAAAGAGCGCCGACAGATTTACGACCAGGTCACCGAACTCACTCAACGAATCAGGAACAGCTGATCGTCATGTTCACCGCGACGGCCTTTTCCCGAACACCCGCGCGTCATTCCGAACACTCGCGCGGTGGACAACCCAGTGGACCAGGGCGCGCGCGCCACTGCATGAACAGGGGACGACCAGCCAGTCATCCCCCGCGCTGTCACTCCCGCGGTTCAGACTGTGGATTGCTGTGGATGAGCGTCGGACAACAAACCTGCGCTCACGCAGGGGAAACACCGGTTTGTCCACAATCCACAGCCCTTATTACTACCACTACCTATTTCTCCTTCTTTTTTAAAACAACATCAAGTACGACCGTCTGTCAGGAAAGTGAGCCGACGTGAAGTTCCGTTGCGAGCGAGATCCACTCGTCGAAGCCATCTCCGTTGCCTCTCGCGGCGTTACCCCGCGCAGCTCAGGCCGCCAAGCCTTAACTGGCCTCAACCTCGTGTTGGTTGGCGACAATCTTCAGGTCACTGGTAGCGACCTCGACCTCACCATCATCGCGACTGCCTCGGTGTCTGGGTCTCGCGATGGAACCGTTCTCGTTCCCGCCAAACTCCTCACCGAGATCGTCCGCAATCTTCCTGAAGGTGCGGTCACCTTCGAGGCCGATGACAACGAAGTTCGCATTGGTTCAGGCCGATCACAGTTCGCCGTCAAGACCATCGCCATCGATTATCCGCCGATGCCCGAAGCTACCGATTCAGCGGTCACGATCGATGCGACGTTGTTGCGCGACGCAATCTCCCAGGTGGTCTCTGCTGCGAGTACCGACGAATCAAGAAAATTTGAACTCACGGGCGTCTCAATCGCAGCACACGGAACCGGAATTCGCCTTGTCGCGACTGACACGTACCGACTTGCCATTCGTGATCTTCCTGGAACCTCGATCCTCACCGAAGGCCAAAAAGTTCTGGTTCCCTCTTCGGCACTCAAAGAACTCAACCGACTGCTTTCCACAGCAGAGACCGTCACGATTCGTCTCGCCGAGCGGTATGTCTCGTTTGAGGTCGAGGGGGTTCGCCTTGTCAGCCAACTTCTCGACGGAAGCTTCCCTGATTACGAAAATCTTCTTCCTAAGACAGCGGACTCTCACCCGAACCGCCTCACCATTGAGCGCGAGATTTTCCTCGACGCGTTGAAACGCGTCGGTCTTCTTTCGAAAGAAACGACCAAGATTCGTCTCGTCATCAAAAATGATTCTGTCGAGTTGATTGCGGAAACGTTCGATGTTGGCAAGGCCGACGAAGTCATCGATGCTCGACACGTTGGCGATGAACTCGAGATTTCGTTCAACCCCGAATATTTACGAGCGGGCATCGAAGCAGCTCCTTCTGACGAAATCACGATTGAAATTGCTCGGCCCACAAGCCCGGTTCTTATTCGAGGCAACGAGACCGACGATTTCTTGTACTTGTTGATGCCGATCCGTAACTGACGTGCGGCTCGCTCGTCTCTGGCTCACCGATTTCCGGTCGTACGCCAGCGCAGATATTTCGTTTGCACCAGGACTTACAGCACTTCTTGGCGCAAACGGCGAAGGCAAGACCAACGTGATGGAGGCGATTGGCTACCTCGCCACGCTTTCTTCGTTTCGCGGCGCACCGAACGATGCATTGGTTCGGGCCGGCGCGTCTTCGGCAGTCATCCGCGCCGAAGGCGAACGCGAAGGCCGACAACTCTTAATTGAAGCGGAGCTCGCGTCAACGGGCCGCGGTCGAGTGCAAGTCAATAAGCAGAAGTTGGCGCGAACTCGCGACCTGCTGGGTGCGTTACGTGTCTCGGTTTTTTCGCCCGACGACCTTGAGTTGGTAAAGGGAGGCCCAGCAGGACGACGCCATTACCTTGATGACGCTCTGGTGGCTCGGCGCCCAGCCTTTGATTCATTGAGATCCGACCTCGAAAAAATCTTGAAGCAGCGCAATGCCTTGTTGAAACAAGCGGGAGGTCGCCTTACTCCCGACATTGAGTCAACCCTCAGCGTTTGGGACGCAAAGTTGATTGAAACCGGATCAGCTCTTGCGCAAGCGCGAGATGACCTGGTGACCGAACTCGCTCCCGCGTTGAACCTTGCCTACGAACAAGTTGCGGGCCGACCAGTGCCCGTGACAACGACCTATGACGCGCCCTGGCGAGAACACGGACTCGCCGCTGCACTCGAGGCGGCGCGCCGCGACGAGTTGCGCCGGGGCGTTTCACTCGTTGGGCCACATCGCGACGATCTCGTTCTTCATCTCGACGGGTTGCCGTCTCGAACACATGCCTCGCAAGGCGAGCAACGGTCACTGGCTTTGGCGTTGCGGTTAGGGGCGCATCGTGTTGTTGCCGATGCAACCGGGTCGTCCCCGATCCTTTTGCTCGA
>CAMAYJ010000036.1 GCA_945862505.1 Bifidobacterium breve
TCGGGACGGTTCAAGCGGATGTGTGCGACCTTGTTCGCTACCTCGACATCAAAACAGTTTTCGCTCATAACGCTCCCTTCACCAAGGTTGTGAGATTGGTCTGTGGCCGCGCACCCATGTGTGAGATTGCTTCGGCAGCAACGATCGAAGCGGTGCGACCAGAGGTTTCAAGATCGGCACCCGAAACCCATCCTGAAAGGAATCCAGCGGCATAAAGATCTCCAGCGCCGGTGGTGTCGACGGGATCCGCAGCGACCACAGGAATATCAAAGCGCTCACCCGAGGACGAAATAATGACTGATCCCGCTTCACCTCGTGTCAGACATGCAATCGCGCAATGTCCCGCCACTCTGCGTGCTGCTTCGTCAAAATCTGAAACCTCATAAAGCGAACAAATCTCGTCTTCATTGGCAAACAAGATATCGACGTGATGTTCGACGATTTCGAGGAACTCCGACCGATGACGATCGACACAGAACCCGTCAGAGAGCGAAAACGCAACTCGCGTTCCTGCCCCGGCCGCCCAACCCATCACATTTCGGAGCGCGCTCTTCGCAGCAGGTTCGTCCCACAGATACCCCTCGAGATACACAACCCGTGCGGTCGGCACGAGCGAAAGATCAATATCGTCGGTCGTGAGCTGACCCGCGACACCAAGCGATGTATTCATCGTGCGTTGGGCATCGGGAGTCACGCAGATCAAGCATCGAGCAGTTCCCGCAGCCGCATCGACGCCCGAGGCAGCGAACCCATGGAAAGCGACACCGGCAGCTCGGATATCGTGAGCAAAAACGTCACCAAGGTCGTCCTCGGCAACTTTGCCAATATAAGCAGCAGAGATTCCGAGCGACGCTAAACCTGCTGCCGTGTTCGCGGCAGAACCACCAGACATTTCAACTGCTGGAGGCATAGCGGCATAGATGGTTCGAGCCCGATCGGGATCGGTTATTTGCATCGAGCCCTTCACCATTGCGTGGTCGTCCAAGAAGGAGTCGTCGGTATGGGCAAGTACATCGACGATGGCATTGCCGATGCAAAGAACATCAAGGGATCGGTCTGAGGGAGGAAGGAGCGCAGTCATGGCGCCCGACCCTACGCTGACGAGGTGACTGATACTGAACTCCCCCAGCACTCCAACGATGCCAACCCATTCAGGCTTCCTGGCCCCGTTCGTCCCGTTCGTTACGACCTGACTCTGGAGCCCGACCTCGAAGCGGCCACCTTCGCCGGCGAGGTCACGATCGATCTTTTACTTTCGGCAGTTACCAAGACAATCTCATGCAACGCTCTCGATCTCGACATTCTTGCCGCCGAGGTTGTCGAAGGTTCGCTGGCCGATGACGGCCCCACCATTGCCGTCACTCAGGTTGCTCTCGATCCCGAGACCGAGCGAGTCACCTTCACGCTAAGCCGAGCCCTTTCTGCCGGCGAAGCCCATCTCCGAATCCGATTCACCGGAGTGCTCAACGACAAACTGCGCGGCTTTTACCGCTCGACCTTCACTGATACTGACGGAATCGAACAGGTCATCGCTACGACGCAATTTGAAGCGACCGATGCTCGCCGAGCTTTCCCATGCTGGGACGAGCCCGATCACAAAGCATCCTTCGCCATCTCCCTCGTCGTCGATGAAGAACTCTTTGCTGTGTCGAACGCACGTGAGATCTCTCGAACAGCCGCACCCAACCGACCGGGCAAGCACATCGTGTGCTTTGCCGAAACCATCGTCATGTCCACATATCTCGTTGCGTTCATCGTCGGCCCACTTGAAGCAACCGATCCCATCGACGTCGATGGCACGCCAATGCGAGTCGTCTACCCCAAGGGGAAAGGCCACCTCACGGACTTCGCCCTCGAGGTTGGCGCCTTCTGCCTTCAACACTTCACGAACTACTACGGAATTGCCTATCCAGGGGATAAACTTGATCTGGTTGCTATCCCTGATTTCGCGTTCGGCGCAATGGAAAACCTCGGATGTGTCACATTCCGCGAGATCCTTCTGCTGGTTGACCCCGCCACCACCACTCAGGCAGAACTGCTCAACGTCACCGATGTCATTAATCACGAACTCGCCCATATGTGGTTTGGCGATCTCGTCACGATGAAGTGGTGGAACGGCATTTGGCTCAATGAAGCCTTCGCCACCTTCATGGAAATGCATGCGACTGATGCGTTCCGGCCACAGTGGGATCGCTGGACAACATTCGGACTCTCACGAACGGCCGCGTTCGATACCGATTCGCTCACGAATACTCGTCCGATTGAGTACCCCGTCATTTCACCCGCCGATGCCGAAGGCATGTTCGACATCCTCACCTACGAAAAAGGCGCTGCAGTTGTTCGCATGCTCGAGCAGTACCTCGGTGAAGACCAGTTCCGTTCGGGCATCCGCCAGTACCTCGCAGAGCACGCCTACGGCACCACAGAGACAACAGATCTGTGGGACGCCATCGAATCAGCAACTGGCGAACCCGTTCGTCGAATCATGGACTCGTGGATCTTCCAGGGCGGCTTCCCCGTCATCTCCGTTGATGTCGTCAACGACGGCCGAACCCTGCGCCTTTCGCAGCACCGCTTTGGGTATGCCGGCGATCTTGGCGACGGCGAATCAATCATTCCTGCACACGACGACGCAGCCCAGTGGATTGTCCCGCTCATCTTTTCGCAGCGCAGTGCAACAGATGGTGTGATCACGTTCGAAAAGGTCCTTCTTGATCAACCATCAATCGATATTGATCTGATCGAGCCAGCAACCTGGATCTATGTCAACACCGAGGGCACCGGTTTCTACCGAGGCCGCTACGCACCTGACCTTCGTGCTGCGTTGGTGACGCATGCCCAAACTGATCTCTCGGCAATCGAACGGTACGGACTTGTTGACGACATCTGGGCCTCGGTGCTTGCCGGCGACCTTGAGGCCCACGACTTTCTTGAAGTTGCCGAAGCGTTCCGGAAAGAAACCGATCTCTCCGTATGGCAAAGAATCATCGCTGGCCTCACAGCACTCGACCGCATCCTCGATGGCGATGGGCGGGCAGCACTCCACACCCGAGTGCGCGGACTCATCAACCCGGCGTATGAAGAACTCGGCCCCGAGCCTCGCCCCGAGGATTCAGACCGCGACCGCGCTCTTCGCGGCGTTTTGTTTGAAGCTCTTGGAGTCCTTGGCGGCAACATCGATGTCCGGTCCCGAGCTCATGTGATTCTCGACATCGGTGCACTCGAACCAGATCCTGCGCTCGTAGCGGCGTCGGTGAACATCGTTGCAGCGACCGGAACATCCGCCGACTTCGATGAGTTCATTCTTCGCATGAAGAACGCGCCGACACCGCAAGAGGAACTTCGCTATCTCGGAGCTCTCGCTGATTTCCCTGACCCTGATCTCATCGCCCGATTGGTGCGAATGACGTTGACCGACGAAGTGCGCAGCCAGAACGCGCCACTGCTTCTCCGTCGGGCACTTTCAAATCGTGATGCTGGCGAAATTGCTTGGTTCTTTGTGAGTTCCGAATGGGAGGCGATCACTACTCGCCTGCCATCGAATTCGATTGCACGTTTTCTTGAGGGAATCCGTGGTTTGTCGAAACTTGGAACCGCAGCCGAGGTCATGGCCTTTTTCGAGACCCACGAGGTACCTCAAGGCGACAAGATCCTCGCCCAGCACCTTGAACGCCTCGAAGTGAATGTTGCGTTGCGCCAACGCGAGTCAGAGCGACTCGCGCGCAGACTGCTTCACGGCCGTTGATTCCGTTCGATTCGGAACCTGTCCGAATCAGAGCCACTTCTTCCGGCGGAAATAGAAATACAAGCAGCTTGTTGTAAAAAGCATCAACCCAAGCGCGCCGTAGTACCCGAACCTCCAATGGAGTTCCGGCATATCGGTAAAATTCATGCCGTAGATGCCAGCGATCAAGGTCGCAACAATGAGAATTGCACCCCAAGAGGTCATCTTCTTCATCACTTCGTTCATTCGGTTTGACGTGAGAGCGAGACTCGCGTCGACCACATTGCCCATGAGTTCACGCTGTGTATCGATCTGATCAATGACCCGCAGCAAGTGATCAAAGACATCTTCGAAATACACGATTGCCGCATCTTCAATCCACGGAACCTCGCGGCGAAGCAACGAAAGCGCAACATCGCGCAACGGGACGACCTTACGACGAAACGTAATCATTGATCGTCGCAGATCCAATAGTTCCTGCTGAAGCGTTCCATCCGTCGGAGGCCCGAGATCAAAGAGCGTCTCCTCAATGGCTTCCAACGCATCCTCTGCTTTTTCGGCTTCACCGAAGTACCCATCGACCAATTCATCAAGGAGGCAATAGAGGAGGAATCCAACGCCAGAATCCAGACTCCGAATGCGTTCATAGCGACGTGCGACTTCGGCGATTGGGAACGTTTCACCGTGATCATTCGTTTCGCGGACAGTCACCAACCAGTTTGATCCAATGAAGAAATCCACCTCGCACATGTCGCCGTCCTCAGCGCGGGCATAAGCGACCAAAAATGCGTGAAGCGGATAACGATTGAGTTTCGCCCGTTGACCGTGCTTTCGAACATCTTCTACCGCTAATTCATGGAGATCGAGACCTCGGGCAATTTCATCGAGCTCCTCCTCATCTGGTCCTTCAAGGTCGATCCAGAGCAAATTTGAAGGATCGGTAATTGCGGACACAATCGCTTCGATACCGTTCACAGACCACGAGGTTTCGCCGTTGTACACCGTTGCGCTCAACATCACGAATCGACCTCGGCGAGTTCGTTAGAAACTGCGGCTTGGCGTTCCGCCGCACTGAGACCGTGATAGCGCCGCTCCCACCGACTGGAAAAACGTTGTGCACCCCAGGCGAGAGCGATGACGAGTACAACAACGCCAAGCCCTCGGAGATGCTGATAGTCACTTCCCGCTGTCCCCATTGAGACCACTGAAGTGGGCCAGACAAACCAACTCGCTGCGAGACAAACAACCAGATATGACGGGCGATAGCGGCCAAGACCACAGGCGGCAAGTAGTGCGAACCCTGTCACCAGATACCAAGGCCAAATCACCGGGCCGAGCAGCACATACGCAACCAATATCACGCCCGTGGCTTTGATGTATCCGACTCGGGGACTACGCATCAGCATCACGAATGCAATTACCGTGGTCGCCAAAAGACCGAGAGCCCGGACTCCAGACGCAAGATGTTGGCCGTTGACGTCGAGTCCCACCCCATTGAGGATCTCAGCGATGCTGAACCCCAGCTTGGTAGTTGGCGAATAGGTGTCGTTGACTTTTCCCGTGCTCGTAAGAGCGGTGATCCAGCCCGGACCCAGACCTACTAGGACACAACCGACGATGATGGCGGCGATTGAAGAACCAAAGACCGCAGCTGTTGTAACGACACGTTCTTTCCATGCGGCAATTGCCCCGCGCCAGCACCAACCGAGGTACAGCAAACCGACAGCCGCGGGAAGTTTCACCGCGGTTGCAGCAGCAATGAGCGCGACTGCCAACTTCTTTTTGTCCCGCTGCGCCGCGGCAAGACCGAGCGCGAGGAAACCAAACATCAGCGCATCGTTATGAGCTCCACCGATGATGTGCAGAATCATGATCGGATTGCCAATGCCGATGGCGATTGCGACAGCCGCGGAAAGACCATTTCCAACCGCGATCAACCCGATGCCGATTGCCGCCATGATGACAGCAATCCACACGATGAATCGATACACGTTGATCGCTGCGACTTGGTCATGACCACCGATTTCAACTGCTGATCGGGCCGCAATCACCGCGACTGGTCCGTACGGCGCCGGCGCGGAGCGCCACACCGGATCGGCGCCACTCGTGAAATCGTTGCGCCCAAGTTCGACAGGCCCCACCGAACTTGGATCAATACCGCGGCTCGCCATCTCGCCTTGGGCAACGTAGCTATAGACATCGTTCGAAAGAAGTGGTGGACCAAGAGAAACCGGAATCGCCCACAGCGCAATGACAGCGCCAACAATGACGACGGCCCGGCGCGGATCGGCAATACGGCCGGCGCGATAAACAAGACCAAGCCAACCAAGACCGAAAAGGATCAAGCCGAGAAGGAACCACATGGTTGATTGCGTGCTGGTACCCGGTTGGGCGATTCCGGGGATCGACAATCGCCAACTTGGAACGGCCAGGCGCCATCGCGGCGCAGACGCCGCAATTACCGTGGCTCCCATTACTCCGCTTAGGGCGCTTAGTGCGGTCTGCCACCAACGAGAGCCAGCAGCGACAGCCGGCTGCCAATGAGACTCATCTCGCTCTTGGCGAAGCGCTTCATCAGACGGACCAAGAAGGATGGCCCGGCCACGCTCTACGAGGCGGCGCAGTTCTGGCGAGGTCGCGACCGCGGTACGGGCACGTTCCAAGGTTGAAGGCACCCAATGAGGCTAGTGGCGAGATGTGCCGCCCAATGGTCTACCCAAAGACGGCATCGAGATCGTCGAGCAGTGATTGGGATGGGGTACCCCAGTTCGGCTCGTACCCGACCATCTCGCGGAGTGTCTCCGCCGTCCAGCGATCCTCAAGCACTTCGATCATTTCGGCGGTCACCTTCGCGGGATGGGTTACCCCGCATGCCCAACTCAAACGTTCGAGTTCAAACCGCATACCGGCCAGATAGTTCCCGCAGCGGACACCTTTATCGGTCGGGTCAAGCCCGCGCGACAGCCGGCGATTTTGTGTGGCGACACCCGTCGGGCACCGGTCCGTGTGGCAACGCTGTGACTGAATACAGCCGATAGAGAACAACGCTGTGCGCCCAACATTGACCATGTCGCAACCGAGCGCAATCGCGGTGAACGCTGTGTCAGGCAAGCCGAGCTTCCCTGAACCGATAAAAACAACATCGTCAGTGATTCCAACTTCAGCGAAGCACCGATAGACCCTAGTGAACCCCCACCGGAAGGGCAGCGAAACGTGATCGCTGAATGCAAGCGGTGCAGCTCCGGTTCCGCCCTCACCACCATCAACCGTGATGAAGTCCGGACCTCGTCCAGTCGCTGCCATCGATGTCGCTAATTCGATCCAAAACTCACTCTGACCAACCGCGGATTTAATGCCAACCGGAAGTCCAGTGGCCTCGGCGAGAACTTCCACGAAATCGATCAGGCTGGCAACGTCGTTGAAAGCAGAATGCGCCGCTGGGCTCTTGCAGTCACGCCCGACCGGAACTCCGCGGATTGCTGCGATTTCGGGTGTGACCTTCTTGCCTGGAAGCAAGCCCCCGAGTCCGGGCTTTGCCCCTTGGCTCAACTTGATTTCAATCGCCCGAATTGGCGCGGCCTGTGTCTGTGCGACTGCCTGTTCCAAATGAAAGGAACCGTCGTCGTTCCGGCAGCCGAAGTACCCAGTGCCAATCTGCCAAACCAGATCGGCCCCATGTAGATGATGGACGGACATGCCGCCTTCGCCAGTGGTGTGAAGTGCACCAGCAATCTGGCAACCCCGATCAAGTGCTTCAACCGCGGCGCCACTGAGGGCTCCGAAACTCATTCCTGACACGTTGACAATTGATTGCGGCCGAAATGCAAAGCGCCGATTATGTGATGCGCCAAGGACTTTGGCGCACGGAAGCGACCGAGTTGGGTCTGGATGCATCGGTGCATCGGCGGGACCGTCGAGGGGAAACATTGATTGTTTGATGATTGTGTAATTGCGCGCCTGACCGAGGTCGTTATCAGTACCAAAACCAAAATAGGAATTTTGCTGTTTCGAGGTCGAATACACCCAACGTCGATCATCGCGACTGAAAGGTTTTTCTTCGTTGTTATCCGTAACGATGTACTGACGAAGTTCAGGACCAACGGCTTCAAGCATGTATCGGAAATGACCGACGATGGGGAAATTTCGAAGAATCGCATGCTTGCGTTGTGTGAGGTCGTGAATCGCGACCAGTAGAAGAAACAAAAACAACACTGCAAGCACAACCAGTACGACAGTCCATGTCATGACCGAATCCTAGGGGGCTACTCCCCAAAAAGACTTTCGGGATGTTTGTTGTCTCAGATAAGCGCCAGAACCAAACCAATCTGGCCAAAGTGGTAGGTCACTATCACGATGATACGACTCTTTGGAAGTTCAGAAACAAAGCGAGTCCAACCCAACAGCGAGTCGCTCGCTGCAAACAACAACGCTCCCCCAATCGCGAAGAATCGGCCTGTACCAATTGCCGACGCCACCATCAGAGAAATTACGGCGATATATCCCGAGACCGGCCCGATGAGCGCTTTGTCGAAACCGGCTGCACCTTGAACAATCCGACGACCAACCACAAGAGCGAGGACAGCCATCAGCACAATCCCAAAGAGCAATCCACCAAACGAAATTCCAAGAGCCACGAGACCGGCCACATAGAAGACATGCGCAACAAAAAATGCGCCTAGGCCCGCAAGGAATTTGTCCGTTGGCAGCATGAGTGCGATATCGCCCACCATCGACAACACGAGTCCCAGAACAAGCATCACTCGTGCAAAATCAGAACTTGGATCAAGTGTTACTGCAACGGCGATCAGCAAAACCATCACCAGTGGTTTGAGCACATATTCCGCCGCCCGAGAATTATTGGCAACAACCAACCAATCGCAAACAGCAACCACAGAAGCAAGAGAGAGAAGCAAAAACGCCAGTGAAGTCACTGAAATCTCACGGAGCATCAAGTCGCGGCAACACCAGCGACATGCTGTCGGGACAAACCTGACGGCCATCAAGCCATTCACGGAGATTACCGATTGGTACCCACACTGCTTCGACGATTTCATTATCGGAAAAGTCAAACGGCCCTTCGCAACGTGCCTGATAGATGCGCGCCACTTCACGAACATCGTCGTCTTCGTAGGACCCCTCACCGAGATAAGCAAGTTCGGCCGAGACACCGAGCTCTTCAATGAGTTCACGAGCCGCCGCTAATTCCCAGGCCTCACCCGCAGCGACAACGCCGCTCACAGCGATATCCCACACGTCAGGCCACAGATCTTTCCAAGCTGCTCGTCGGTGAATCAACAATTCGTCGACGTCATTGCGCACAACGATGAAGACCGAACGGTGGAGAAGATTTCCGCGACGCATTTCAGCGCGAGTCACTTCGCCAACAACCATCCCCATCGCATCGAGTTCATCAACCAGTTCCTCATCCACGGCGCCATCGGCCATCAGAGGGCTGCCGCTCGTTCACAAGCCTCAGAAAAAGTCACGCCTTCATCAAAGAGCGCTCGAAGCTGTACGACGTGACGAGGGCGATTCATTCCCAGCACACCCGTGAGTCGGTCTCCATCGCCATAAAGAGCCACGAATCGAAATTCCGCTGTGGTGCCGTGCACGATCCGACATTCATCGGTTGGCATTGGTCGACCCGCAAGTTGAATCTTTCGATCGTATTGATCACTCCAGAACCAAGGGATTGGATCAAATACCGCAGGCGTTTCTCCGCTCGCTTCTGCCAAGAGCCGCCGAGCAGCAGCCTCTCCCCCAGCGATTGCGGTCTCCCAATGTTCGACACGAAGCACGCGTCCGAACCGCTCGCTGGGATAACGAGCAATATCTCCTGCTGCCACGATACTAGGGGCGGCCAGCAGCGTGTTGTCGCACACAACGCCATCGTCGAGCGCGATTCCAGATCCTTCGAGCCACTGGGTATTGACGGTGACGCCAATTCCGACGACGACAACTTCGGCCTCAACGACGGTTCCATCGCTCAGAGCAACAGCTCGAACGCGTTCAACTCCATCGACTGAGCTTGTTTCAATCTGCAAGACGCCAGTACCGAGTCTGAGGTCGACGCCGTTTTCGATATGCACTTGTGCACAGACTTGACCCATCTCGGCACCGATGACGCGTTCAAGGGGCAGTGGCAAAGCTTCAACCAGCGTGACGTCGAGGTCGCGCTTGCGGCAACTTGATGCAACCTCGGCGCCAATGAATCCTGCGCCGATGACCACCACACGAGATGGTCCTGCATCGAGTTCTGCTCGCAACGCAAGGCTGTCGGCCAATGTGCGCACGACATGCACACCCGCGATTCCTGCCGTATCAGGCAACCGGCGTGCAGACGCCCCACTCGCAATGACCAATGAGTCGAACGACGAGGTTTCCGCCGCTCCGGTCGGACCCTCGAGAATGATCTGGCGAGATGAAAGGTCCAGTGCTTTCGCTCGCGTTCCCAGACGGAAATCGAGGTTCAGATCTTCCTTGCCCGCCGGAAGAAGAATCTTCTCTGGTTCCCATTCTCCGGTGAGGATCTGTTTCGAAAGCGGAGGACGGTCGTAAGGGCGCTCAGGATCGGCGTCGACAACAACAATCGGGCCGAGTTGACCCTGAAGACGCAGAGTTCGGGCCGCATTAATACCGGCGAGCGACGCGCCAACGATGACGGTGGTGGTAGTCATGCCACAACAGCTGAGAGCTCAGGCGCATTGCGCGCCTAAACGAGACTCAGTCCTCAGCGATCGAAATCGCCTGCTTCGGGCACCGCTGCACCGATTCTTCCATCTTGGCCCGCATTGATTCAGGCGGATTCTCATCGAGGACATAAAGGAAATCGTCGTCACGGACCTCGAAGATCTCCGGCGCGATGCCCATGCAGACGGCGTTGCTTTCACACAGATCGAAATCGACCACGATTCGCATGACGGTCCCCTTCTCGGAGTATTGGTGACTTGGTTACTCGGGAGCTGCTGCCTCCGAGGTGACATCTTGCCTCATCTGCCGCCGCCGGGGTGACGAAGGGTCGGGTGACGTGGCAGATTGGTGCCATGACTGAAATTGCGCCCCTTGCCGGGGTCCGGATTATCGAAGCTTCGATGCTCGGACCCGCAGCCGTCACCACCAATCTCGCCGAACTCGGCGCCGATGTCATCAAGGTCGAAGCCCCTGGTGGCGATTACGGCCGCCAGATGACCTGGCCCATCGTCGAAGACACCTCGTTGCTCTTTCTCCACTGCAATCGCGGGAAACGATCCATCGTGCTTGATCTTCGAACCGAAGAGGGCGTTCAAGCGTTCAAGGAACTCGCGGCAGACGCCGACGTCGTTGTCGAAGCGATGCGTCCCGGTGCGCTCGCTCGTCGTGGTCTCGGCTACGAAGATCTCAAGGCGATCAACCCCAAGATCGTCTTCATGACGATCAGTGGCTACGGAATGACTGGTCCCTATCGCGACCTCCCAAGCCATGGCATCGCGTACGACACGTGGGCCGGCGTCATCGAACCCGCATACGACGAAGAGGGCTACTGCTACATCCCTCCCCACATTTCAATCGGGATCAACGCGGGGCCGATGTACGGAGCCCTCGGAATCTTGGCCGGCATCATTAAGGCACGAGCGACTGGCGAGGGTTGCTACATGGAAATCGCCCAGTCCGATGCGGCGGCCGCATTCGACTGGTATCGCAGCGAATCATTCAAGGCCTACGAGCGACCACAATCAGAGGTCACCGGCAACAAGGCCGACAACTACGAACGTCGAGCACCAGGCACCACTGGAATGAAGGAGGGCGTGCGCTATCAGATGTACGAAACCTCTGACGGACACATTCTCTTTATGGCCTCAGAACAAGAGTTCTGGAAAAACTTCTGCAAGGGCGTCGGTCGAGAAGATCTTTTCGAAAAGTTTCCCGGTTCCAAATATGCCGATCACGCTCGTGGAAATCGCGAACTTCTTGCCATTCTCACCGAGATCTTCAAGTCAAAGACCTCACGAGAATGGATGGACTTCGGCGGCGAATGGAACACACCTCTCGCTCCGGTCAACACTCCATCATCAATGCAAAACGATCCCCAGTTTCAAGATCGCATGCAATGGATCCCAAAAGAGATCCTTGGTGCGGATATGTTGCCGAATCCGGTGAAAATCATCGGTGGCGAACTTCCGATTCCACGCAAAGCCCCTGAATGCGGACAGCACAGCGACGAAATTCTGAGCGAATTGCTCGGCTACGACGCTGACCGAATCGCCCAACTGCACGAAAAGGGCGTTCTCGGCTGAACTCCAGCCAAGAACCTCTCTCGCCTCCCGTTGCGGAGATGGCGGGATCAGCGTCGACGCATCAGGTTTCGCGTCTGCGGATTCTTGGTCGCGTTCTCTTCCTCGCGGTCATGGCCTTTGCCTTTTATGGCCTCGCTCCACGACTTCTCGACATGTGGGACCAAGTTCCGCAGTTGCGTACCGTCAGCATCTATTGGTTTCTCGCGATTTTGTTGTGTGAAGTTGGTTCCTACGCATGTGCTTGGGAACTCACTCGCATCGCTCTGCCCAAGGTCACGTGGTTCGTTGCCTCCACCGCGCAGCTCACATCAAATGCTGTAGCCAAAGTCGTTCCTGGCGGCGCGGCCATCGGTGCGGCAACCGGTTTTCGGATGTTGTCGGTCTCGGGAATCGATCGCGGCTCAGCCGGAGCGGCGCTCACCGCTACCTCAATCATTTCCAATGGCGTCTTGTTATGCCTACCGATGGTGGCGCTCGTTCTTTCGATCTTGGGCGCTCCGATCCCCGATGGCTTGATCCATGTCGCTTGGGGCGGCGCAGTACTTGCCGCTGCGCTTTTTGTCTTCGCGTTTTCGCTCGTACGTTTCGATCGACCCATCCAGTGGTTCGGCCGATTCGTGACAGCGATCGCCTCATGGATCAATCGAAGGCGAGGGCGGGCGGGCGGGCCCACTGTCGAGGGAATCATCCGCCAACGCGACCAGATGGTCAGCAGTCTCGGCGCCCGATGGCGAGATGCGCTTCTCGCTGCGGTCGGCAACTGGCTCCTTGATTATTTTGCTCTCGTTTGCGCGTTAAAAGCGTGCGGAGTCGACCCTCGACTCAGCCTGATACTCCTCGCCTACGCGGTCGCAGCAGTTCTCGGCATGATTCCGATCACACCCGGTGGCGTTGGCTTTGTTGAGGCAGGGCTCACAGCGATGCTCGTGCTCGCCGGTGTCCCTGGGGACAAGGCACTGCTGGCAACACTTGCGTACCGGATCGCTTCGTATTGGTTGCCCTTGCCTGCCGGGCTTGTCGCCCATTTCCTCTTCAAACATCGCTACGGCCGAACCTCCGATTCTCCTGATGATGGCCCCAACCCCCAAAGCGCGGTTCAGACTCAGCCAACAACCTGAGTAGATCCCCCCGACCCGGGAAAAATTGCTCACACATTGATGACTTCTGCCGACATGACAGGAAAGGACTCGAAGCGTCCTGAAATGCAACATCGTCGACCCCAAGCCATTGAAGGAGCACATCATGAACAGCACCGCAACCGAAGCCGCATTCACCAATGCTCTGCGCAGCCGAGCAGAGTCGCTCCGGTTTCGATCCTCGAGTCTCAATCCAGTCCTCGCTTCGACCTACCAGCGCCGAGCATGCGAACTCGAGTTGGAACTGTGGGTGCACGAGGTTCGAAGTGGGATCACCCCCGTCGACCCTCCGCTAGCGGCCTGACACGAACGAACATCGAGTCGCTCTCAATGTCGTAGATTCGCTCCGTCCATCATCTTTGAGGAGCGACCGAGCCCATGGGATTCCCGAACGACGTCAAGATCATCGAAACCTTTGTCGGCATGCCGAGCCGCGACCGTAGAGAGGTCTACAAGTTCCTTGCCCCTCATTTGCGCGACCAAGAGTCCAAAGATTTTAGGTTCCCTGCGCAATACATGTTCAAAGACGTTCCGGCCGATACCGATGAAGGCGTCGATCCCGTTGCGCTTGTGCTCGACAATCTTGATCGCCACAACATCGAAAAAGCGATGCTCGGATACAACCCGAACAATCCCGATTGCATCCGGGCACTCGAAGAACACCCAGATCGTTTCTTTACATGTTTCGAATTCGATCCAACCGATGTCATGCCCGCAATCGAGAAGATTCGAGAAGTTGCTTCTAGTGGTGTCAACCTCCGCGCTATCAGTACCTTCCCCGCGGGTTACCGCACACCGCTGAATGACAAGAAGATGTACCCGTTCTATTCACTTGCCTGTGAACTTGACCTTCCCATCTTCTGTTGTGTCGGTATTCCTGGCCCTCGCGTTCCGTTTGCGCCGCAACACGTCGAACTTATCGATGAGGTCATGTACGACTTCCCTGACCTCACTTTCGTCATGCGCCATGGCGCAGAGCCGTGGACCGAACTTGCGATGAAACTCATGCTCAAGTGGCCGAATCTCTACTATTCGACGTCAGCTTTTGCACCCAAGCACTACCCGAAGACCATTATCGATTACGCCAATAGTCGTGGCGCCGACAAGGTCATGTACGCCGGCTACTTCCCCGCTGGGCTCAGTTACGACCGCATCTTTGAAGAACTCCCAAAGGTTCCATTCAAAGACGAGGTTTGGCCCAAGTTCCTTCGTGAGAATGCGATGAAGGTTCTGAAGCTCTAAGCCTTCAGAATGTCCTTCCACGGAAGGCCTTTATCGGGCTGAGCATCACGCGGTAGACCAAGCGCTCGCTCGGCGATCATGTTGCGGTGAACCTCGTTCGTACCGCCACCAATGCGTGAACCGAACTGGCCCATGTGAACTGACTGCCAGAAACCGTTCTGGGGTGCGTCGACTTTGTCGAGCATTCCGTCGGCGCCTTCGAGTTCGAGGGCGAGGTCGTAGCGCTTCTCGGCAGCCTGCACCATGAAGTTCTTCATCACCGACGGATCGGGTGGATTACCGCGGCCGTTGAGGATGAACGACTGCATGCGGAGGCCAAGGAGTTGCAACATACGTTCGCGCGCGTACGCGTCAGCGAGTCGAAGACGGATATCGGCGTCATTCGTGCGCCCGTATTTCCGAGCGAGCGCGAGTACGCCTTCGAAACCATTGGAACCACCGGCACCCGAGCCAATCATTCCGGCCTCGCTGCTCAGAACGGTTCGAGTAACTGCCCAGCCTTCGTTGATTTCTCCAACAACGTTTTCAACCGGAACCACTACATCATTGAAGAAGACCTCGTTGAAATGGGCTTGACCGGTTGCTTGAATCAGTGGGCGCACTTCGATGCCCGGTGTCTTCATGTCGACAAGAAGAAAAGTAATGCCTTTGTGTTTCGGAGCATCAGGATCTGAACGAGTGACGAGGATGCCCCAGTCAGCAAACTGCGCTTGGGTGTTCCACACCTTCTGACCATTCACGATAAAGGAATCACCGTCACGAACGGCGCGAGTCGAAAGTGCAGCGAGATCAGATCCGGCGCCGGGCTCAGAGAACAACTGGCACCAGGCAACGGAACCATCAAGAAGCCCTGGAAGGAAGCGCGCCTGCTGTTCGGCAGTGCCGTGACGCATGATCGGAGGTCCGACGAGCGATTGCACAGCGGCGATGAAACCCGCGGTCACGTCATATTTCGACGCCTCTTGACCGAACAACACCGAAACTGCGGCACTGTCGCCGCGTCCACCAAACTCCTTCGGCCAAGTAATCCCGGCCCAGCCATTGTCGTGAAGGACTTTCTGCCACGAACGGCAACGCTCCATGTAGGCACGCGCTGCCTCTTCGGAATCATCTACTGGCCCGCGGGACCAATCAGTTTCCGTACCAGTCTTGAGTGTGGCGTTTGCATCGAGGAAAGCCCGGATCTCAGTCCGGATCTCCGCCTCTTCGAGGGACTCGTCGAAGTTCACGGTGGCGACTCTAGATGGGGCCACAGCACCCCGTTGAACTGAGCATTCCACCGAAGAGCCGTAGTCTGACGGGGATGGATTCCGAACAGGTTCCGATTCAGACTTCGCATAATTGTGTTGCGACACCAAGGCGTCTTCGCCCCACGGCTGTTGTGGCCATCGGACTCTTCGCGCTCCTTGTCGGCTGCTCAAGTGGCACGTCATCCAGTTCCGACCAGATCCCCGCGGAATCGAGCATTCCCGGGCGGGTTGATCCACCCACCTACGTGAATCCCGCGATCCCCATCTCGACCGCGGTTGGTCGGGAATTTGCGATCATGCTGCCCGCCGATCCTGGATCAGGATGGCGGTGGGTGCTTGCTCCAATCGATAACTCGAGACTCATCGCACTCGGTTCGGGTTTCAGCGACGATGCGGATCTGCTCGCAAAGGCCACAGCAGCGACTGCCACGACCACAGCCACACCGCCGACAACCCGATTAACCACAGCCACAACGCCTCCGTCCACAACTTCCACGACTGCTCCCGCTGTACTTCCACTCGTCCAGATCATTTCATTCGCCGGTCGGTCGGTCGGCCCAGCGACGCTCTCGTTCCGCTACACCCAAATCGCGGGCCAACCCCAAGCCGAAAACAGGGTGCTGACTTTTACCGTGCAGGTGGTGCCGCAACCTCCGACGACAACCACCACCGAAGCTCAGACGACGACAACTCGCTAGGCGCGTCAACGTTCTTTATTTATCGTCCTCGTGTGACGCAGACCGTTCCACTTCGAGTCGCTCCTGATCTTCACTGAGGATGAAGCCCGGAGCGACACCATCGTCGTAATCAAGGGGACGCATTGCGAGATCGATCGCGCACCACAACGTGCGTGAGATCGGAAAAAAAAGAAATGGAACCAAAACTGCCGAAAGCGCCGTTGCCCCGCCAATGATCCACATCGGTGGCTCTGGCCAAGTGGCGGCAACCCCAATTGAAAGAATCAACACAACGACTAGCTGCACAAGGCAAATGTTGAGAAACCACGAGCCAAGCCAGTGCCCGGGAAGACGATCGAAAACGAGCCCGCATTGCGGACACTCAGGCACCATACGCACCCAAGAGCGGAAGATCTTTCCTTCGCCGCAGACCGGACATCGTCGTCGCGCTCCACGACGAAGCAGAGTTTCGGTAGGCACCGTCATCTCTCCATTGTGCTGTGATTCGTCCGCCTACGTCGTACCCAGAGCGATACCCTCGCCCCCATGAGCGAGCGCGACGCCATCGAGGAACTCTCCGAACTCTTCGTCTTTCTCGCCGATAACGATTTCGCTGGGTACTCCCCCTTGTATGAACAGATCGCTCGCGCTACCACCACCGATCGCGAACTCCTTGATTTCATTGCTAAGGCGGCCAATCCAAATGCCCGACGGGGACGGATCCCCGTACTTTTTTTCGCCGCCACACACGATCGAGTGCTTGCCAATTCTGAAAGCCCAATTGCCGCGGTCTACCGCGGCGAATCTCAGGCCGATCCGATGCCACTGCTTCGAGAGTTATTGGAACGCGAGTCGGCCGAAATCACGACCAACATGCGCACGCGCTCGGTGCAGACAAACGAGGTCGGTCGCAGTGCAATTTTGTCGTTTGCATTCAGCCGCGCTCAACGCAATGTCACTGCGCAAACCGCACTCTTTGAGATCGGACCAAGCGCCGGACTCAACCTCTACTTCGATCGTTTTCATACCGACATCACTCGGAACGGAGAGTTCGTCGCCGCTAACGGCCCCGAAGAATCAACTGTCCGACTTCAGTGTGAATTGCGGGGCCCGGTTACTCCGACATTTCTCACTGACCGTTTCGCCCCCACCTCGCGGCGTGGTCTCGATCCCAACCCCATCGACGTCATGAACGATTCTGAATGCCGATGGCTTCGAGCATGTCTGTGGCCCGGTATTCCTGATCGCCCCGAACGGCTCGCCGCAGCAATCGATGTGGCGCGCCTGTCACCCCCGCAACTCATCGCCGGCGATGCCGTAACCGATCTTTCCTCAGCAGTCGCGTCCATCTCGCCCGCCGATCACCTCGTCATCTTCTCGACATGGGCGCTTGCTTACGTCGACGCCAAAGGCAGGGACACTGTTGTCGACACCATCGACAGAGTTGGGTCTCAGCGCGATCTCGATTTCATAACGTTCGAAGAACCCCGTTTCACCCCATGGGTCACGGACTTCGATCCAGCGGTCTTCAGTCAGTACGAAGGCGAAGGAACACCAACCCTGCTCGGCCTGCGATCATGGCGGGGCGGGAACTGCACGACGACTGCTCTCGCTGTCGCCCATCCCCATGGGCGATGGGTTCACTGGCTCGAGGAGAATCATGGCTGATTGGGTACTGAAACGAACAGCAGCGCGCGTGGTCGTTCTCGATCAATATGGGCATGTACTGCTCCTTGAAGCCCGCGATCCTGCCGATGCCTCAAAAGGCCAGTGGTGGGAGATTCCCGGTGGCGGAATCGAGAACGGGGAAACAAGTACCGAAGCAGCTCGTCGCGAACTCTTCGAGGAAACCGGAATCGTTGAAGCGGAAATAGGCCCATGCGTCTGGACGCAACATTCCAAGTTCATCTTCGCTGGATGGAAGTTTGATCAACACGAACACGTGCATGTTGCGTGGACAGACCGGATCGATCTCTCAACCCGCAAACCCGGTGGCCTCGAAGCATTCGAAGCACTGGCATTCGGCGGGCATCATTGGTGGGGACTTGATGAACTTTTGGAATCTGACGCGCAGGTCCTGCCCCGGCGGTTGCGCGAATTTCTTCCCGATCTCGTCGCCGGAACCATTCCGCCTGAACCGCTTGACATCACCCACATCGACCCCAGCATCACGTTTTAACTGATGTCCCCGAATAGGCGATTTTTTTTACGCGGCTGCATGAAGCACTGCGCTGTGTGCGGGCAGGGTCATCTTTTCCGCCACTGGTTCACGATGCTCCCCCGCTGCCCGAAGTGCGATCTCAAGTTCGAACGAATCGAAGGTCATTGGACCGGCGATCTCGGAATTAACACCATCGTGAGTTTCGGCGCACTGCTCGTCGTGCTTCTCGTCGGCTTCTTGGCGTTCTGGCCTGACCCACCGATCGTGGCAATCATCATCGCTTCCATAGCGGCAGCCGGATTCTTGCCGCTCGCGTTCTTTCCGTATTCAAAAACCATTTGGCTGGCGATCGACATCATGATGAGGCCAATTGAACCAGGAGAGGTTCGTCCGGGCTTCGGCCCAGAACCCGAGACGCTCTAGCCTGCGAGCGATGTCGCTCACTCCCCCGCCCACCGAATCTGAATCTGGCACCGAGCGACGAGTCGACGTTCTCGTCATTGGCGCTGGCCCTGCAGGATGCGCTGCAGCGATCACGTTGCAGCGATCTGGCAAAAGTGTCGTAGTCATCGACAAGGCGTCGTTTCCTCGCGACAAAATTTGCGGCGACGGGCTCACCACTTCAGCTCTTCGTGAGCTAGATGCCCTCGGCCTTGATCCAACGTCGGTTGCGTCATGGATAGATGTTGAAGACGTCATCGTGCGCTCGCCGAGCGGTCGTGAAGTCGTCTTCCCGCTGCCGAGGGATAACGGCGTCTACGCCGCCGTAAGCCGAAGACAAGATCTTGACGCTGCGCTCGTTGGCCTTACCCGCTCCGTCGGCGTCGAGGTTCGCGAAAACCTCGCACTAACCGCTATTCAACAAAATGATGCTGACGCGCTCGTCACCACCGAAAATGCTGAAACGTTTCGCGCCACCTACGTGATCGCCGCAGATGGGATGTGGTCGCCAACTCGCAAAGCACTCGGTCTTGCTCAACCGGGCTATCGCGGCGAGTGGCACGCATTCCGCCAGTACTTCCGAAATGTTTCACCCCGCGCTGCACACGAACTCGTTGTCTGGTTCGAGGCTGATCTTCTGCCCGGTTACGCATGGTCCTTTCCATTGGCCGACGGCACTGCCAACGTCGGTTTCGGAATTCTGCGCGACTACAGTTCCTACAGCGTCGGCGACATGGGAGCGCTCTGGCGTGAACTGTTGAATCGACCGCACGTTCGTGACTTTCTCGGACCCGACGCAGAAGCAGAAGGTCCTCATCGAGCATGGCCAATTCCCGCGCGGGTTGACCGCATTGCGCTCTCGCACGAACGCACACTCTTTGTTGGCGATGCCGCTGCCGCAACTGATCCCATGACTGGCGAGGGAATCGGTCAAGCACTCCTCACCGGAAGATGGGCCGCCGAGGCGATCATCGCGAACTCGACCAATCCTTCCGACTGCAGGTCCGCCTACGCCCATTCAGTAGAAACAGAACTCGCCGTCGATCATCGATTCGCTGAACGACTCATGCGCATCCTCCGGCGCCCGAGCGGTGCCCGCGGCGCGGTGCGAATCGCTGGCATCTGCGGCTGGACCCGTCGCAACTTCGCCCGCTGGCTCTTTGAGGACTACCCCAGGGCACTGCTCCTGACCCCACGTCGCTGGCAGCGGAACATGCTCAGCGGCCCGGGGGCCTACCGTGGCGATCATGCGCACACGACTCACTGACCTTCTCGAAATTGAACATCCAGTGATGCTTGCTGGAATGGGCGGCGTTAGTTACTACGAACTGGTCGCTGCAGTAACCGAAGCCGGAGGCTTTGGATGCATGGGTGCATCAACCATGAACCTCGACCGCATGGTGCAACAGATGCAGAGCGTTCGTGAATTGACCAACAAACCATTCGGCGTCGACCTCCTTACCGCAGCCCCCGGCGATATGCCTGCCCAGGTACAAGCAATCATCGATAACGGCGGAAGCGTCTTTGTCGCCGGCCTCGGCGTTCCACGCGACGTCGTCCAACTCTGTCACGACAACAATGTTCTCGTCGCCAGCATGTGCGGAAAGGTTCGCCACGCCGTCGCTGCTGTCGCTGCTGGTTGTGACCTCGTCATTGCGCAAGGCACCGAAGCCGGCGGCCATACCGGCACCGTCGCGACGATGGCGCTAGTTCCGCAGATCGTTGATGTTGTTGAAGGAAAGGTTCCAGTCGTGGCTGCCGGCGGACTGTTTGATGGTCGCGGTCTTGCTGCTGCGCTCAGCCTCGGTGCTGAAGGGGTTTGGATGGGCACGCGATTCATCGCCACCCCTGAAGCATGGGGAACCGTGGGCTATAAAGAAAGACTCCTCTCGATGGCCGAAGACGACACAGTTATCTCCAAAGGCTTCACCGGAAAGACCTGTCGGGTCGCCCGCAACGACTACACGCAGTACTGGGAAGACCACGTCAGCGAGATCGAGCCCTTCCCCGCTCAATTCATTCGATCAATGAACGACGGCGCCAATCACCTCGGCGCTGGCCCCGACACTGACGTTGATCCATCACGCGAGTTTTGGCCTGCCGGCCAGGGCGTGGGCGCCATCAATGAGCTCGTGCCCGCAGGCGAACTTGTGCGTTCGATTGTGGCCGAGGCCGAAGCAGTAATCGAGCGAGTCAGCGCGTTGCGCTGACGTTCACGACGCCCAGGTCTTCAACTTCTCGATCATCGCAGTGGGATTTTCACCAACAGGGATGATGTTGAGCACATTCACACCCGCCGCGGCGTAGGCCTCGATGCGTTCACGAACAAAACCTTCAGGCCCGCACAGGTTGGTGAGTTTCAGAAACTCTGAAGGTACGAGCGCTGCGGCTTCATCCTTCTTTCCTTCCAGATAAAGATCCTGGATCTTTGTCGCTTCCTCTTCATAGCCATAACGGCACATGAGGTCGTTGTAGAAGTTGCGTCCCTTTGCCCCCATGCCGCCCACATAGAGCGCAACCATCGGTCTCGCCAACTCTGCAATGTCGGACTTGTCGTCACCAATGGCAACTAATCCACCAGCACAAATTTCAAGCGGACCAAGATTCGGGTCGCGCTTGGCCATGCCGGCAGCAAGGTCGGCACCCCACACGTCGTTGGCGCGTTCGGGCATGTAGAAGATCGGCAACCAACCGTTAGCGATCTCGGCAGTCATCTCGACGTTTTTCGGACCGAGCGACGCGATCCACACCGGAATGTCTTCACGAATCGGCTTAGCGATCATCTTGAGCGGTTTACCCAAGCCGGTTCCGTCACCGGCTGGCAATGGCAGTTGGTAGTACTTGCCCTCGTAGGTAACTCGTTCGCGTTTCCAAACGATTCGACAGATATCGATGATCTCGCGCGTTCGTCCGAGTGGGGCGTCGTACTTCACGCCATGAAATCCTTCGATGACCTGAGGGCCCGAAGCGCCGAGTCCGAGAATGAAACGGCCATTGGTGAGCATGTCCATGCTGGCCGCCGTCATTGCCATCAACGTTGGCGTGCGCGTGTAGATGGGGAGAATGCCTGCACCGATTGTTATGGACTCGGTCTTGGCTGCGAGATAACCCATAAATGTCGGCGCATCGAACCCATAGGCCTCGGCTACCCACGCGATATCAAGACCCGCTTTTTCATAGTCAGCGACCTTCACGGCAGATTCAGCGAAACCGCTCGCGTAATCAATTTGCATACCGAACTTCATGAGGACGTCCCTTCGATACCGCGAACGCGGAAGTAGAAGCTGCGATCAGTGAGAGTCAGGACCAGTGGCCAAGTTTGCTAAGGCTTCGGCGCGAGCAAGTTCACGCCGCTCGGCTCGTTCGATTTCGAGCGCCTCTTGGTCGCGAACGGCCTGAGCAGCGAGCCATACCTTGCGGTCAGCGATTTCCGCACCATCGACGTTGGCAATTTCGGCCCCATTTTCGAATGCCACGTGATAGCGGATCCAGGTCACGCCCGAAACAAACCAGACCTTGCCGAAGGTCCCAGCAGGAACGCCGGGGAGATCAACCGCAGCCACAACCTTCTGAAGACGACGGAACAACTTTTCGGTACTGATCTTCGGGGCCATGAATGCCACGCTACCGAACCGCCGGCCCCTCCGACGACCGCAGAGCCAACGAGAGTCCTGAAAGGTCCTCAGACACGCGATGCGGTGCTCCACCGGCCCCCCTGAGTACGATCCAGCGGTTCGCACTAGACGGTCCGCGTGCACCACGCGGAGAGGATGGATCCCCATGACTGACATCGGCTTCGACGGACAGGTCGCAATTATCACTGGCGCAGGTGGTGGCCTCGGCCGACAGCACGCGCTCGAACTCGCCCGCCGTGGCGCTCGAATTGTCGTGAACGACCTCGGCGGGTCGGTAAGTGGCGATGGCGGCGACGTCGGACCCGCACAATCTGTTGTTCAAGAGATCCTCGATCTCGGCGGCGAGGCTGTTGCTGACACCAACTCCGTCGCAACGCCTGATGGCGGCAAGGCGATCGTCAAGACCGCAGTCGACACGTTCGGAACCGTCGACATCGTTGTCAATAACGCAGGTATCCTGCGCGACAAGTCATTCCACAATCTCGACCAGCAAATGATCGAAGCCGTGATTCAGGTTCACCTTCTCGGCGCGTTCTACGTTACGCAACCCGCGTACGTGATCATGAGGGAAAAGGGTTATGGCCGAATCATTTCGACTTCATCGAACTCGGGCATCCTTGGCAACTTTGGTCAGGCAAATTACGGCGCCGCGAAAATGGGTCTCGTCGGTCTCACTCGCGTGCTCGCCATTGAAGGACGCAAGTTCAACGTGAAAGCCAATGCTGTCGCACCGGTTGCAGCGACACGCATGACCGAGGGACTTTTCGACGGCCTCATGGACGCAATGGATCCTGCGCTCGTCAGCCCGCTCGTTGCCTACCTTGCTTCGTCAGCTTGCGAGGCAAGCGGTGAGGTTTATTCCGCTGCCGGCGGTGTTATCTCTCGCTTCTTTGTTGGACTCACCCCGGGCTATTTCAACCCCAACCTCACGGCCGAAGACATTGCCGCCAACTGGGACACGATTCGCGATGAAACGGGCTACATCGTCCCCGACGACAACACCGGCGAACTTTCGAAGATCCTCAATACCCTTAAGTCCAACGGCTGAGGAATTACTCCTCGTAGTTGTCGAAGTCTTCGTCAAACTCTTCGTCAGACGCGATCATCACCGGCGCACCATGGTGAGCCACCATCCGCCACTGTCCGTCGCGCACGCGCTCGAAAACATTGAGCGCGTTGACTGTGGCGCTTGCGCCAATGGTCAGAAGATTTTCGTCGCATGACACCCACGCCACGTCACCGTTCACTGAAACATGTTCATCGGTCACGATGAACTGAATCTGCTGAGGACCATCGAACATCACCGCCCAGCTTGCCGCGATCGATGCCCAGCCCCGCAACGCCGTCCACCCAGGGTGAACACACAACACGCGATCGTCATGCACCCACAGATCGGACATTGCGTTGAGATCCGACGCTTCGAACGCTTCATAAAAAGCTCGATTCACTTCAAGCACTGCCGCATCTACCGGACCGACAGCCTCGTCATCGGGCCACCGGTCGTCACCTGTCGCAGAGAAATTGGTCGAATCCGGCGCCATATCGCACACCGTAGAGGCAGGATGGTGAGATGCGAGTTCCTTCCACCGATGGTGTCGAAATCGAGGTTCATGACCTCGGCGGCGATGGCCCCCCGCTCGTGCTTGCTCATGCCACCGGATTCCACGGCCGCGTCTGGGAGCCACTCGCTGCTCACCTCACAGGATTCCATCTCTGGTCCATTGACATGCGCGCGCACGGCGACTCGGACGCGCCTCGGGATCGCCCCCTCGAATGGTACGGATTTGCCGACGATGTACTTTCGGTCATCGACGGGATTGGGCTTGAGAAGCCCTACGGGGTTGGACACTCCAAAGGTGCAGCGTCACTCCTGCTCGCGGAACAAGCACGACCTGGGACATTCACGGCGCTCTACCTCTATGAACCTGTGGTGGTTCCAACTGACCACGTAAGTGGCCACAATCCCGATAACCCACTCTCGAACGGCGCCCGTCGTCGCCGAGACGCCTTCGAGTCGTTCGACGCGGCCTACGAGAATTACGCGTCGAAGCCGCCGTTCAGTACGTTGCATCCAGAAGTTCTGCGCGTCTACGTCGACTATGGATTCACTCAGAATGTCGATGGAACCGTTTCACTCAAGTGTCGGCCCGAAAACGAAGCCGAGGTCTACGCCCACGGCATGTCGCATCATGCCTTTGCCGCCCTTCACGCCGTGACCTGTCCTGTCACTATCGCAATGGGCGTCGAAGATGGCGTCCCCGCAATCTTCGGGCGGCCGATCGCTGAAACGCTGCCTCGCGGATCAATCGCATCGTTTCCCAACCTTGCCCACTTCGGTCCTCTGGAAGACCCCGCGACAATCGCGGCATCAGTTCTTGAGGCGTTTTCTCAAGTGGATTGACGCTTCTCGCGGCAACTGTCGCTAGGTCTGCGTAGC
>CAMAYJ010000037.1 GCA_945862505.1 Bifidobacterium breve
GCGATTTGACCTACCGAGGCGTCTAAGCCCCGGGAATCCGGACAGAACCCTTAGGGGAGAAGAGATCTCTCGGCACGATGACGCTTGTCACTTCCGAATAGGGACAGTATTGTGACGGGCTGTTGTCACCTCGGTGGCGGCATAGGGAAAGTCTCTGTGACCGGCCCTGCATTCGTTCGAGTGCGCCGTAGTCCCGGTTCTACTTGCTGTACCGAGTGAACCATCCGACGTTTGTCGGGATTCCAGTCATCTACAAAGGGGAAATCAGTGCCTAAAGGCAATGGAACTGCGTCGGTGGATAGCCGACCAAAGCGCCGCTCACGTGGCGCGGTGTTGGTTTTGCGGACGATCACAAAATCGCCGTCACCGCCGGCGGGGGAGGGCTACTGTCAGCCTTCAGCAACCAAGGGGGAAGTTCATGGGTAGAGGGAAACAATCGCGTAGGTCGCGTGTGGCAGTGCTGACGGTGGCGCTTATCGCAGTTCTTAGTGTGTTTGCCGTTGCGTGCGGCGGCGGTCGATCCGATTCCTCGGGTGGGACCGCAACAACCAAGGTTGCCTCAGCAACCGATTTCGGCACCATGGCTTCGCCATGTGGCAAGGGCGATGCCAAGGGCGCAACCGCCCAGGGTGTGACCGACACTTCCATCACGATTGGTTACGGAGACGATGCGGGTTACGCAGCAGCTCCTGGCCTCAACAAGGAAATGTCTGACGCTATTAAGGCCATGATCAAGTGGTGTAACGATCAGGGTGGCATCAACGGTCGTCAGGTCGTAGGTAACTACGGCGACGCCGCCATCATGAACGTGGCCAATGTCATGACCGAAGCATGCTCGAAGGTCTTCATGCTCGTTGGTCAAGGCTGGTCACTCGACTCAGCACAGGAGACCATCCGTCAAGGATGCAAGCTCGCTTCAGTTCCTACCTACACCGTGTCACCTCAGTTCGCGAACGCTCCACTTATGGTGCAGCCCACACCGAACCCGGCTGACTACAAAGATGCAGGAAGCGCGTTCCTTCTGGCCGACAAGTTCCCGGCTGCAGTGAAGAAGGCTGCAACCTTTTACGCCAACTACGCCGCGACAGTTGATTCAACTGACAAGTGGGTTGCTGCATCTAAGCCAGCAGGCTGGACCTACCTTGATTGCTCGCAGGTGTACAACATCGGCGGCGAATCAAACTGGACACCATTCGTTCAGCGTCTGAAGGATTGTGGCGCTGAAGCGGTGTACTTCTCCGGTTCACCGGCTCCGAACTTCGAGAACATTCTCGATGCAGCCAAGTCCATTGGGTACAACCCGATTTGGGTCAACGAAGCCAACTTCTACGACACCCCGTTTGCCAAGTGGAACACCGCAGGTAACGGCGACAATGTCTACGTGATGATGGCCTACTACCCATTTGAACAAGCCGACAAGATCCCGGCAGTTGCGAAGTACCTTGAGATCGTCAAGGCCAATGGTGGATCCACCAGCCTTCTCGGCGCTCAGGCCACTGCAGCGTTCCTCCTCTGGGCACAGGGTGCGCAGTCATGTGGGTCAACACTCACGTCTGACTGTGTTCTTACCAACCTTAAAAAGGTGGTCAATTACACCTCAGGTGGACTTCAGTCACCGACCAACCCGGGTACGAACATTCCTGGTGAGTGCATGATGGTTCTCAAGCTCACGGGAACCAAGTACGAGCAGGTTCTACCGACCACCATCGGTACTCAGGCCTGTGACCCGAAGTACCTCGTGAAGATCACGGGACCGGTTGTCGATCGGGCCAAGCTCGATGCCAACCGCATTGCAGCAGCAAGCTGATTTGAGGCGGCTAGCGCCGTCGTAACGAAACTGAGGGCGGTCGTCGGGAAACCGGCGGCCGCCCTCAGTCGTTTTCCGACGATGTCGTGAGCCCGCCTGTTTTCGTGCAGTGCGTGGTCAGGTGCGAAGAGCGATGGCGATGCCGTCGCCATTAGCAAGCAGTTCAATCGCTTTCGCAGCGTCTTCAAGCGAGAAATTATGCGTATGGAGTTGCGCGACAAGATCGGGTGAGGTCTCGATAAGCGAGACTGCTCGCTTGAAGTTGGCCGCGTCAACCGCGCGAACACCTTTGATGGTGAGCCGACGCATTGCGATTTCATCGGTCGGGAATCCGTCGACTGCGCTGCCTTTCATGCCCGCGAGAACGATGGTTCCGCCAGGGCGAACGATTCGAAGCGCGTCGTGAATGGGTTGCAGGGCATGAGGAGTTGTGTCGACAACAACATCGACGCCCTTGCCATCTGTTGCAGCAAGTACTGCGTCGACGACACTGTCGGATGCGGTGTTGATGGCGAGATCAGCACCGAATGATTCCGCAAGTTCGAGTTTGTGGCGGTCGCGTGCACCGAAACCAGTGACAAAAATCTGAGATGCGCCTACCGATTTTGCCGCGATGACACTGGCCAGTCCTCGTTGGCCGGGACCAAAAATGACGATTGATTGTCCTGGCTGCAGGTTCGGCGCATCGACAGCCCAGGCGAATCCGGCGCCGAGAGGATTGAACAGTGCAGCGATCGATGCATCGATTATTGAGTTGATTTTGATCGGGCGCGACTGTGGCGACAGATACATGTAGTCACTAAACCCGCCCCAGAGCGATGGCTCGACCGAGGTGGGAAGGAATCCATGCGTGCCGGGCGAGGCGAGACAGGGGTTTCCTTCCGTGCAGGAAACGCACTTCCCGCAGGCCAATTCCGCAGGGACAATCACGCGGTCACCTGCGACAACACCCCAAGCTCGCGATGCCGAGGCGCCAATAGTCTCGATGATCCCGACGGCTTCATGGCCTGGGATGACGGGGTAGCGGAGCGGGATGGATCCTCGATAGGTCTCAAGATCGGTGCCGCAGATTCCGCACGCTTCTACTCGCAAGACTGCGCCGTCGTCGCCTGCCTCGGGAATGGCGAACTCCTGTAGTTCAAGAACTCCGGGACCTGTTTGCACCATGGCGCGTGCTGAACGCTTCATGCTCTCTTCCTACACGCAATTGTCTCCCGGCGTAGGCTGAATCGAGAGGCGATGACACGGGGGTAGTCAGCCAATGCGAGTTGTAATCATCGGGGCGGGCCCGGGCGGAATCGTGATGGGCAAGCGTCTCCTTGAAGAAGGTTTCGCCGAGTTTGTCATTCTCGAGGCCAGCGACGATGTCGGCGGAACGTGGAACCTCAATCGCTATCCGGGCTGTGAATGTGATGTGCAGTCGGCGATGTATTCGTTCACGTTTGCATTCAAAGCGGACTGGACAAAGCCCTATGGACGCCAGCCAGAGATCCTCGCTTACATGCGTGACGTTGCTGACAAGTACGGGGTGACGCCACATTGTCGATTCAATGATCGGGTCACATCGGCATCTTGGGATGAAGCAGCGTCAGTCTGGACAGTCACAACCGAATCGGGTGCAGGGTTTCAAGCGGAGATTCTCGTAAGCGCCGTTGGAATGTTGACGCACCCGGTTTGGCCTGAGATCGAAGGGAGAGATGACTTCGAGGGCGCAATGTTTCATTCGGCGCGTTGGGATTGGTCACATGATTTCGCCGGCGAGCGCATCGCCGTTATCGGAAGCGCGGCGAGCGCAGTGCAGTTCGTTCCTGAGATTCGAAAGACTGCCGCGCAGGTTCATCTCTTTCAGCGAACTCCGAATTGGATCCTTCCCAAGGAGGACACCCCTTATACCGAGGCCGAACTCGAAGCGTTTCGCAACGATCCGACACCATTGCTCGAAATGCGCAGTGACATTGAAGGCCGGATGAATCGTGGAATGACCTTTGCGCTGAAAGACCTTCTGGAACTGAGCGAGAAGTACGGACTCGCCGCACTGAGTGTGGTGAATGATCCAGAGGTCAGGGCAAAACTCACACCGGATCATCCATTTGGTTGCAAGCGGCCCTTGCTTTCGAATGACTACTTCAAGGCCTTTAACGAGCCGAACCTGGAACTGGTGACTGAGCCAATCGCTCGGATCACAAACAACGCTGTCGTTACTGACGATGGCGTCGAGCGAGAAGTTGATCTGATCGTTATGGCAACGGGATTTGCCGCAACGAAGTTTGCTGCGACGGTTGACATCACTGGCCGCGACGGAGTCTCGATTTCAGATGCATGGTCGGAAGGAGCGCAGGCCTACCTCGGTGTCACGACGGTCGGGTTTCCCAACTTCTTCATGCTTTACGGCCCCAACATGAATAACGGCTCAATCATCCGGATGCTGGAGTATCAAACCGAACACGTACTCCAGTTGCTTCATCGGATGAGAGCCGATGAACTTCAAACTCTCGAGGTGAAACCCGAGGTGATGGAGTCTTACAACCTCGACGTGCAAGCGGCGATCGATGGAATTGATGTGTGGAACGCCGATTGCAATGGGTACTACCGGGCGCCAAATGGGCGAGTTGTTACCCAGTGGCCATTTTCAATGTCTGACTACAAACGACGCAGCGAATCAATCGACTGGTCAGAATTTTCAACGACTTGAGTAGTATTTACGTAAAAGGAGATGTCATGGGTGCATGGAGTAGAGAAGAAATCGAAGCAGCATTTTCGTCTTACGTGGCGGCGGCCGATGAGGGCGCACGAACGGGAGACTGGTCTGCCTTCGCTCAACATTTCACCGAGGACTGTTTCTATAAAGAGCACTTGATCGGAGAGATGAACGGCCGGGAGGAAGTTCAGGCGTTTTATACCCGTTCAATGGTGAAGGAGTATCCGGGCAATTGCATCGCAGACTTTCCCATCGAGTGGCACATCGTTGACGATGAGCGCGGTTGGGTTGTCTTCCAGGCATGGTCAGTTATGGCTGACCCGGGAGATGGATCGGTCCATCGCGCTTACAACTTCAGTCTTGTGAAGTACGCAGGGAACAATCAGTTTTCCTACCAAGAAGACATCTATAACCCAATGACGTTTGGAACCATGATCGGTGATTGGGAAACGGCAAAACTGGCCGCAGAGCGAGCCTGAATAGGTACTGGCCATCTTCGTCAGAGCTGGCAAAATGTTTGATGGTGAAATCAGGAATTGAGAACGAGCAAGAATTGACCGCCGCCAGAATCGATCTGCGTGCTGAATGGGACGTCGGGTGTCAGGCGACCCAGGCGATCAAGTAGCCACTCCGAAGCATCAGTGGCATCTTGTTCAGAAGGGCAACGGGCAACGACTTCTCGACCGCCTTTGCGCGAAAGCCGCTCGACACTTCCGATGATCGGAGCGGGATCAACGACGAACAGATGGTCGGGCCATGCGACAACCGGGGCGATTGCGCCCTTCTTCGTGTTGCAGTCGCGGTGCGCAAGTCGTTTTGCGCCGAACACGTCGGTAGAGCTCTTGTTCTTGCCTTTTGGCTTTGTGGTCATCGAATCGATGCTGGGACCGCGTGAATCGTTTACCGACATTTCGGGATCAACGGGTTCATCGCACAACCAACAGCGCCAGTTGTCATGAGAACCGACTTCATCGAGTGTGCTCATCGGGTCTCAGATTTCTCATGTTGATTGCAGATACAACTTTCTGCGGTCCCGAACGTATCGCAGTTGATCATGATGGGTAGAACCTTCGTTCGGTCGTTGACTGATGCTGCAGGCCGAACTAGTACTTGTCGCACTAGGGCGGCAATCGTTAGCCGCCGAAAGGGCCTTCATGTCGAACACCTTTAGTCGTCGGTCTGTCCTGAAGGGCACTGCGGCCGTTGCGGCTGGATCGCTCGCTGGGTTGCGTCTCTTTGACGCCGTAGGGCCGGCAGCGGCATCAAGTGCAAGTTCTCGATCGGCTGAGCGGCAGCCCAACATCTTGTTCATCATCGTTGATGAGACGCGATTCCCGAGTGTGTTCCCTGCCGGTATCAACACAGCGGGTGACTTTCTGGCTGCACATATGCCGAATGTGTACGAATTATGGAAGCACGGCGTGAAGTTCCGTCGCCACTACTCCGCCGGAGTGGCGTGTAGTCCCGGTCGCGCCGCGATTGTCACGGGCTTGTATCCGCATCAAACGTGGATGTTGCAGACGCGTAAAGGTTCCGGTGGGCTTGGACCTCCGGCACCTTCGCTTAAGCGTGAGTTCCCGACCTACGGAAAGATTCTGCGCGAGGCGGGCTATGAAACGCCTTATGTCGGCAAGTGGCACTTGTCGGATTCAAATCTGCCCAGTGGCGATCCGATTCCCAACTATCTGCAGGAGTATGGGTTTGAAGGGCTCACGCAGCCCGACATCGTCGGCGTGAATGGCGATGGCTATCGCTATGACGGACAGATTGCTCAAGTAGCAGCTGATTGGTTGTCAAAACGTCGCGCCGATCAAGGGCCGTTCTGCCTCACTGTCGGACTTGTCAACGCGCATGACCGCGAGTACTTCTGGGGCGGAATCGAATGGGATCGATTCAATAGCCTTTACGCGGCAAAGGGGCTCAAGCCCGTTGCTGATTTCAGTCCGGCAGTTCCCGAAGAAGCGAACCCGCCTCGCCTTGGCTTCCCGACGCTGCCGCCCAACTGGGAGTCGCTCGAAACACTCACCGCGAATAAGCCGTCCTCACAGGTATTCGCTCGTCGATTCACAGAACTCGTGTGGGGTGGGATCGATGAGAATCCGAACTCAACCGATTACTCGTTGCAGTCGTATCCAATCGACAATTCGGGCTTGATGATCGGCACCGCCCCCTATTCCTATTGGGAGCGCGGCATGGACAGCTACACCCAAGTGATGAACATGGTCGATGAGCACATCGGTACCGTGGTTGGAGCGCTTCCGCCCGATGTCGCTGCGAACACGGTCGTGGTGTTCACCTCTGATCATGGTGACTTTTCTGGAGCCCACGGTTTCCCGGCGAACAAAGCCGGCACGGTCTACGAAGAAGCATTTAATGTCCCACTGATCGTTGCCGATCTTTCAGGTCGTTACACGGGCGATATCGATGTCGAGCGTCGCCAACTCACCTCAAGTGTTGATTTGCTTCCGATGTTTGCTTCCCTGGCTACTGGCGGTGACCGGTGGAAGACCGGTGATCTCGCTGACATTTATTCGGAGCGTCTTGATCTGACCAAGGTGCTGCGATCGAGTCGTCAGAGGGGACGCCACGCACTTGTGATGGCGACGGACGAAGTAGTGCCGATTGAGTTCAACTTTAATCACTCGCCCCGATACATCCTGGGTCTACGTACCGCTACTGCCAAACTGGGGCTCTATTCGAATTGGCATCGGGGAACGTCCACAATCGATCCGAATTCGATCGAACTCGAGTACTACGACTACT
This sequence comes from Bifidobacterium breve, assembly GCA_945862505.1. GTDB lineage: Bacteria > Actinomycetota > Acidimicrobiia > Acidimicrobiales > Acidimicrobilacustridaceae > Acidimicrobilacustris. The sequence continues at coordinate 7,269 of CAMAYJ010000037.1, forward strand.
CCACAAAGCGAGGCCGACTTGAACTCGACAACACCCCCGATGATCCAATGGCAAAGGTTCTCGCTCAGCAATTGATGACCAAGTATTTGCCGAATGCGATGGAAGCTCCGCTGCCGGGGGCACTTCGAGGAGTGTCAGCCCTAGCGAAGGAACAGTTCCTTGCGTTCGTCACGGCGATGGACCTGCTCAACACCCCCTACGTGAGGAACGGCAATTTGGGCAAGTACACGCCGTGGGGACGACCGTTCTAAAAACGGACAATTAGATCGTGCCCCCGAGTGGACTCGAACCACCGCACATGGTTTAGGAAACCAATGCTCTATCCCCTGAGCTACGAGGGCGGGGATGGCGCGGAACGTGGCGCGAAACTCGGCGCAACGGCCCGGAAGCCATAGGGGAAGGGTAGTTCGGGGTCAATCGGGCGGTCGAAAGTTCAGTTAGATCAAACTGAAGTTTCGATTGGTGTTTGGGCGCGCTGAAGCCACCCGGTCCGGAGTTTCGGGTGGCTTTTGGTTCAGGCGGCGGCGGAGACCGCGTGGTTCGGTGGTCTCCATTGACCGAACCAGCGTGAAAGATCCGCGCCGGTGCGGTGATGCCACGCGAGCAGCGCGGTGATGGCGACATGGGCCTGATAGCCGTGGAAGTCGAACAGTTGTCGATGACGTCCGACGCTTCGAGCACGACCGTTCAGCAAGGTCATTTTGAGATGGTGGTGCATTGATTCGGAGTCTTCGCGCAATCCGAACAGTCGGTTGAATGAGTCGTCGGTTTCGGGGATGACTCGCAGCGAGCGGGTGCGTGGTGCCTTGTCGGTGATTTCGTCGGTGGTTGAGTTGTGACGAATCGTCGTCGTGGCATGTCGAAGATTGCGGGGGACACCGGGAAAATCAGGGATCTGCCAAGTTCCGTAGAATCGGTAGGTGCCGGTGCGGTTGCTTGAGCGCGTGGTTCGAACACGTATCAGGCCGACCGATTGCATTTCGTCACCAATGAGCAGCTCGATACGTGGCGTTCCATCGAATGCCTGCACGACAATCGATCTTTTGGTGCCGTCGGTGAGTGCGAAGTCATGCTCGTTGAGGTTGAACGACGACGAGCCGTTGCTCTTGGTTCGCTGCACCTTCGAGATCGGCAGAAGACCAGCAGACAGCAGTCGGTCGTAGTCGGCGGGATACAACGCCATGTCGTAAACGAAGCCCTGCAGACCGGGAAGTAGCGGGAAGATCCGCAGTGCCATATTTGTTGCAACGGTTGCGTCGCTCATGTTGGCGTGCGGCTTGTAGTCAAGCGCCGTGATGAGACGCTCGTTCGGGTATGGGTTACGGAGAAGGATGCTGACGAGCATGAGGCCGTTTGCTTGAGAGTTGTCTCGGTATGCAGCGGCATCAGGGTCGTGTCGAGTGGGGATGATCTCTCCGGTTTTGGGGTCGACGTAGTTGGGTGAGGAACTGTTGTAGAGCGATGGGATCCATGTGCCATCACCGCGGAGCATGTTTTGTGCGGCTGGCTCGGTCCATGAGCCCTTCGAGGCATCACACATTCCCATTGCCTCGGCGATCTCGACGCAAAGCGCTTCGTATTTTTCGGCGATTTCTTCCAAGGCATCGTCATCTTCGACATGCGTTCTCCGAAAAGCCGCGTACTGTCCCCGACTCGGCCCTTTCACTGACAGGCGTCGATGCGGATGGTCGGGCCACGCTTCTTCGGCTGCCTCACGCAGCAACCGCCATTGAGCCTTGTCGAAAAAGAAGCGTTCTGTTGCTCGAGCTGACCTGAGGACCGAATTGACGATGTTGAACAAGACGACATCGGCGACGGTGTACTGGCGCGGTCGACCGGTCTTATGTCGAGCAGCGTCGCGTTGTTCAATCATTTCGGCAACTTCCCACAGTCCGACCCATGCAGCAGCCTCTTGGCCTTTCTGCGGGTCCGACCTCCCCGGTGATGCGGGCTTGGGTGGGCGCTTTCGACCGGGCCGGATTCCAGCGCTGCCGGTCGGGCCATCGAGGCGGGCCTCGATACTGAAGTCGCCGAGTTTGGCATTGAGCGACCGGATCGGGATCGGTTCGATGCCGATGGCTTTGGCGCGTTTTCCGCGTTGCTTGGCCATTTAGGCCACCCGCCACTCATGAACTAACGCCCTGGCGGTCGCATCAAGCGAATCAGAACCAAGAAACAGTGCGGCAGCTTCAATGCCGGACTCTTCGAGAACACGGCGGGCGAAGGTGTGACGGATTGATCGAGCACTTACCTGTCGGTCACGCGCAAACCCGGCATCGCGAAGGATCCGGTGCATCCCGGCGGCGATGCTGTGCGCGGCGCGTTCAGGTCCGAGGTCCTCTCCACAACACACGCGCTTGTCATCAACCAAAGGCTGTTGAGCAATAACAAGGCGGAGTGTGTTGACACCCCAATCACTGAGCGGCCCGTATCGTGCGCTGCGACCCGAGAACCGAACAACGCCTTGATCGAGATCGACGTCGGCTCCTCGGACTTCGGCGATCTCGGCAGCGGTGGCACCGGCTTCGCTGAGGGCCTCGAACCACGGTGCGTAGGTGAAGAGGAATCCGCCGGTGCATTCGTTGCGGATCCGCTGCACTTCGGAATCTGTGAGAAGTCGCGCTGGTTCAGCGTGACCTCGTTGGATGGACGGGCCTAGAAGATCGGCTGCTGGTGTGATGCCGAGATGTTCAAGTTCGCGCAGCAGCGTCTGGATGATCGAGCGTCGGTTCGATGCGGTTGTTGCGCTCACATCGCTCAGTCGTCCCCGGAATGTGGATGCGCTCCAGAAGAACGCGTCGGCGTGATCGGGTTCGATCTCATCGAAGAACTCAACACCCGAGGCTTGAAGTTGCTTGAAGAACCGTGATGCTTCTTTCACGTATTTCGCTGCAGTGCCCGGCGCGCCTGAATACTGCAATTGCAGAGCGTTCAGTCCGAGCGCGCGTGCCGTTTCAAGTGGAAGTCGATCAGCATCCATCGCACTCAGCGCAGCCACCAACAACAGCATTCGCTGGTGTTGCAACAACTCTTGACGTGTAACGGCGCGGCCGGTCGAGAGGCTGCCAACGGTTCCGAACAATTCGAACTGCGCGAAGTCAAACAACGGCTGTGGAATCGCAAGGTCCGCACGAACGGGGGTACGTGTACACATTGCTTGTACACAGATTTTCTCATGTGACCTAGCAATCTCAGTGCAACTAATCCTGATTCTTTGAAGCGAGTATCCGTATTCACTGTCACCTGCACCTACCAGGCGTACTCACTGCGATCAGCAGCAGGGCAACGATCAAACAACGGACAAATCTGACAATGTTCGCCACCGTTCAAACGTGGTTCGAACCATGACTGCATCTCGCCGATACGACGTGTTGCTTCGCAAACACGCTCACACCACATCAACACGAATTCGTTGTCAACTGTTCGTGCAATACCGGTGCCGCCGACAAGATCCCACGACACAATTCGTGCTGGCGGACATCCGGTTCGAAGACCATGCAGCAACACCGCTGGGCCGAGCCCTTCGAGTCGGGCTGATGTTGGGGGAGTCATCGTGAACGACACCAACGTCGCCCCAGCCTCAAAACCACCATCCACAACGTTCGCGGCACCGACGGTTGCGTCGACCAGTTCACTGGTCAATGTCATTCGACCCAGTCGGGTGCGAGCCGACACCGCTCCTGGCACCAACGATGTGAGTGCGGTTCGGTTGGGCCAGTCGGCATCAAGACGCACCAGCCCCATCGCCACCTCGGCACGAAGCTCGGCCAACTGACCGGCGGGCATCATGCGGATCCAATGGCCGAGCAGATCGTCGGTGGCGGCGAACCGATGCAACACCTGACCGGTGAACGTCAACGGTTGCACCGAACCAGCCGTACCGAGGTTCTCGGCCAGCCACCGTCGTGCCACACGACGGGTTGCTTTCAGATGAAACCCGGCCATTGACAGTTCGGATTCGTCGACTTCGCGTTGACCTGCCCACCAACCCGGACAGGTCAACACCTCCTCAATCGATGCCGAGTTCAACAAGGTCGGCTGACCCAACCCCGCCGACGTGGTCGTGAACAACCGCTTGGTCGTGGCCGCCCAATCAGAAGGCCACCCAACCATCGGGCTGTCGGCAGGAATCAACTCGCCGAGAGACAGTGACTCACTCATCGGGTCACCCCCTGAGCAAGGATCGTTGAAGGAGCCGGGGTGATGAGCCGGAACCACACATAGAAATGTGTCGGATCCGAATCAGTTGGGTCATTGCCGTACTCGGCCTCCCACCGTTCACCAACAACAACGCCCGACATCCGTAAGGACTCAAGGCGGCGGCGATAGGAGTTGCGCAGATCAGAAGCCATCTGCGAAGCCGAAGCCTTCGTCAACGGCTCAGTCATCCGAAACCAAACACCCGGCTTCACCCGAGCCATCGACAACCGCTCAGGCCAAGTCCCCCGACGCGAACAGCCAGAACGGCCAATCTTCGGCGGAACCGACTCCATCGCAGCCGGAACCGCCACTTTTGACGCAGGTGGGTTGGACGGGAAGGAAAGCGTTACTTCGTGATGCATAGGAATCCCCTTTCAGGGGGTCAGTGAGTATGTCCGTAATCACTCTAGGGGTGAGTACGACCATCACCAACCTCCAAACAAGAAATATCTACGATTCATGTATGGCCAAGCGGGAGATCGACCCAGGACTTCTCGTCGGTGCTCCTGAGATCGCCGAGCGCTTAGGCCTCGCCAGACCCCAGGTCGTTCACAACTGGCGATACAGACACGCCGACTTCCCAGTTCCCCTTGCCGAACTCCGGCAGGGGAACGTTTGGTACTGGCCAGATATAGAGGAGTGGCTGAAGGCGACGGATCGGCTCTGAATAGGCGCTGCTATAAGCCATCCCGAGGCCCGCTGTCCTAGGTCAGAAGTACCATCGGGGAATTCCAGGTCCCAGAAGGGATCCCAGCGGACAATTAGTTCAGAAGGCGGAGCCAGTGAGCAGTGAAGGTCAGCGGGCGGAACTCCACAAGACGATCTGGCGGATCGCCAACGATCTGCGCGGAAGCATCGACGGCTGGGACTTCAAGTCCTACGTCCTTGGCATGCTCTTCTACCGGTTCATCTCGGAGAACCTCGCTTCGTACTTGAACGAGGCCGAGCGCAAGGCCGGCCAGTCGGACTTCGACTACGCCGCCCTGAGCGATAAGGACGCCGAGTTCGGGCGAGCCGAGACTGTCGCTGAGAAGGGCTTCTACATTCTCCCTAGCGAACTGTTCGTCAACGTTCGGGAGCGGGCGAAGAACGACGAGAATCTCAACGAGACCCTCGAAAACGTTTTCAAGCACATCGAGAGCTCGGCATTCGGGACTGCCAGCGAGAACGATCTTCGTGGCCTTTTCGACGACCTCGAAGTGAACAGCACCAAACTCGGTAACACCGTTGCCAAGCGCAACGAGAAGCTCGTGAAGCTCCTCGACGCGATCGGTGATCTTTCGCTTGGCGAATTCGCCGATAACACAATCGATGCTTTCGGCGACGCGTACGAGTATCTGATGACGATGTACGCGTCGAGTGCTGGCAAGTCCGGAGGGGAGTTCTTCACCCCCCAAGAAGTCTCGGAACTTCTCACCCGCATCACGGTCGTCGGCAAGACCGAGGTGAATAAGGTCTATGACCCCGCGTGTGGATCAGGAGCATTGCTGCTCAAGTTCGCCAAGGTCCTGGGTCGAGAGAACGTACGTCAGGGTTTCTTTGGTCAGGAAGTGAACCTGACCACCTACAACCTCTGTCGCATCAACATGTTCCTGCACGACATCAACTTTGAGAAGTTCGACATCGCCCACGGCGACACACTCATTGATCCGGCGCATTGGGGTGACGAACCGTTCGAGGCAATCGTTTCGAACCCGCCCTACTCCACGCGATGGGAGGGCGACGCCAACGCGTTACTCATAAACGACCCGCGTTATGCGCCTGCCGGTGTGTTGGCTCCAAAGAGTAAGGCTGACCTCGCCTTCACGATGCACATCCTCCACTGGCTGGCAGTCGATGGAACTGCCGCAATTGTTGAGTTCCCTGGAGTCCTCTATCGGAGCGGTGCGGAGCAAAAGATACGTAAGTACCTGATCGACAACAACTTCGTCGATGCCGTCATCCAACTTCCACCGGATCTCTTCTTCGGAACAACGATCGCAACCTGCATCATCGTCCTCAAGAAGTCGAAGTCGGACAACAAGACCCTGTTTATCGATGCTTCGGCTGAGTTCGTGCGAACAGGAAACAAGAACTCGATGAACGAGGAGAACAGGGAAAAGATCTTGAGCGCGTTCATTAAACGCGGCGACATCGACCACTTTGCCCGCATCGTTGACAACTCTGAGATCGCAGAGAACGAGTACAACATCTCGGTGTCTTCCTACGTCGAGGCAGAAGACACTCGCGTTGCCGTTGACATCACCGAACTCAACGCTGAGATCGCTCGAATCGTTGCACGCCAGCAGGAACTGCGAATCGCGATCGACGAGATCGTTGCTGACCTTGAGGGGGCTGAGCAATGAAGGCATTTGATGCAAATCTCCTTGAACTTCTCAAGAAGAGCACTCAGTTCATCGTGCCGATCTACCAGCGTGTGTACTCCTGGGGAGAGCCCGAGTGCCGACAACTCTGGGATGACGTGATCCGGGCAGGGAAGCGTTCGGATCTCGCCAATCACTTCACCGGATCGATCGTGTACATCGAGCGGGACCAAGGCACAAATACTGCGGCCGAGCCTGATCTCATTATTGACGGACAACAGCGAGTCACGACCGTCACCCTCCTCTTGGCCGCATTGGCGCAGCATCTCGAATCGCTTCCAGAGGAGCAGCAAGAACCCGTTGACGGGTTCACCCCTGTCGAGATCCGCGAGAACTACCTCACGAATGTCCACAAGAAGGATGAGAAGTTCTTCAAGCTGATCCTCTCGAAGGGAGATCGTGAGGCGCTCGAGGCAATCGTGCGCCGAACTCCAGTTCCGGCAACAGACTCGCGCGTCCCGCAGAACTTCCGCCTCTTTCAGGATTGGGTCGGTGCAGACAGCACCGATCTCGACGCGGTGTGTCAAGGGCTAAACAAGCTTGTGGTCGTCGACGTCAAGCTCACGCGCGGCACGGACGACCCCCAGCTCGTCTTTGAGTCGATGAATTCCACGGGAAAGAAGCTCTCGCAGGCGGACTTGATTCGAAACTTTGTGCTCATGGATCTGCCGCCGTCGCACCAGAAGCACATGTACGACGCCTACTGGTTCCCGATGGAGACAGATTTCAGTGGAAGCAACGAACGACTTTTCGATGAGTTCGTCCGTCACTTCCTCACCTTGAAGACCGGTCAGATCCCGCGGCTCGATGACATCTACGAGGCATTCAAGGCGTACGCCGATGAACTCGAAACTGACGGTCTTAGTCGGGACGACCTCGTCATAGACCTGAACAAGCACGCGCAATGGTTTGTTGCAATCGCATTGGGCAAGGAGAAGCGCCCAGGACTTGCCAAGCGGTTCACGGAAATCGATCAACTGAGAGCCTCGGTTGTGTATCCGTTCCTCCTCCGTCTCTACTCGGACTTTGAGGGCGGGGTCCTGCCAGAGAACGACTTCATCGAGATCGTCGACGCCGTGATCTCCTATGTGTTCCGCCGCACAATCTGCCGGATCCCGACGAACAGTCTGAATAAGACCTTCGCGTCTCTCGGAAACGCGATCGTCGAGGAGGATTATGTGGAAAGCGTTTGGGGGCGTCTCCTGGCACTGGCGACCTACAAGCGTTTTCCAACAGACGACGAGTTTCTCGACTCGATGAGGTCAATCGACCTCTACCACCTTCAACGGGCTCCCTACTTCTTCAGGAAGATGGAGAACTTCGAACGTAAAGAAGAAGTCTCGATTGCTGACTACACGATTGAGCACATCTTGCCGCAGAACGAGAACCTCTCGAAGGCGTGGCAGGACGCGCTCGGTCCGGATTGGCGTTCCGTACAAGAGCGATACCTCCACACCCTCGGGAATCTCACCCTGACCGGATACAACCCTGAATACTCGGACAAGCCATTTGTAGAGAAGCGCGACATGACGGGCGGGTTCAAGGAGAGTCCTCTCCGGCTGAACAAGGGACTTGGTCAACTCGAAACGTGGAATGCAGTAACGATTGAAGCCCGTGCAACGCAACTCGCTGAAGAAGCCGTCAAGATCTGGACGCGAGCCAGCTACCCGGACTCGATCCTTGCGAAATACCGGGGTCAATTGACCGATGGCGCAGGGTTCGATTGGTCTTTGACCCACTTGATCCTCAGCGCAATCCCCGACGGAAAGTGGACGAGCTACCACTACCTCGCAGAAGCAGTCGGAACCGTCCCTCAGGCAATCGGAAATCACGTCGGTTGGTGCGCTCAATGCGTGAACGGTCACCGCGTTCTCACCTGGGATGGTCGCGTCGCAGACCAGTTCCACTGGTCTGACCCCGAGGACGATCGAAAGCCGATCGAGGTGCTCCAAGGGGAAGGTGTCCGTTTCACCAACAACGTCGCTGATCGTGAGCAGCAGCTCGTTCTTGAGGACCTGCTCGCACTCGTTGGGGATATCGAATGATGAGTCGCATCGACGACCTGATCGCGCAGCATTGTCCGGATGGAGTTGAGCATCGAATGCTCCGGGACATTGCGCACTATTCGCCTGAGCGTGTGAGTGCAGATTCTCTCGATGAGTCCAGTTTTGTTGGTGTCGATAACTTGATCGCAGACAAGGGCGGAAAAGTCCCGGCGTCATATAGACCCAATTCAGCGATGGTGACGTCCTACAACGAGGGCGATGTCCTGATTGGAAATATCCGTCCCTACCTGAAGAAGATCTGGCTGGCTGACAATGCAGGTGGATGTAGTGGGGATGTCCTAGCTGTGCGGCTTTCATCCGAATTCCAGGATCGTGTTGATTCACCGTTCCTGTACTACGTGCTTTCGTCTGATGCGTTCTTCACATACAACATGCAGAACGCAAAGGGAGCGAAGATGCCTCGGGGGAGCAAGGACGCGATTCTCAAGTATCGAATCCCGCTTCCTCCGTTGGAGGTTCAGCGGGAGATTGTGCGTGTTTTAGACTTGTTTCAGTCACTGGAAGCTGAGCTGGAAGCTGAGCTGGAAGCCCGACGGCGCCAGTACGCGCACTATCGCGATTCGCTGCTCGACTTCACCGAGCGGGGGGGGGTCAGGTGGATGACCTTGGGTGAAATTGCCGTCCTGGAGTATGGATTCACGGCCGCGGCCGCTGACGAAGGGGATCTTCGTTACGTGCGGATCACTGATATTGACGCTGGGGGCAAGCTCGTGGCGGGGTCCGACAAGTTCGTTGAGTCAACTCCGGAATCTGACAGGTACCGGCTCAGCGCAGGTGATGTACTGGTGGCACGGACCGGTGCGTCATTCGGAAAGTCGGTCTTGATCGAGTCGAATCTGGAGGCAGTATTCGCTTCGTTCCTGATCCGACTTAGGTCAGATAGGGAAATCGTGAATCCACAGTTCCTGTGGCACTTCGCGCAGAGCGGTGCCTATTGGGCACAGGCTCGAAAATTGGTGAGTGTCGGAGGGCAACCTCAATTCAATGGGAATGTCTTGTCTCGTGTCGTTATTCCGGTTCCGTCGCTAGAGGACCAGCAGGAGATCGTTGCGATCCTCGATAAGTTCGATGCGCTCGTCAATGACCTATCGGTTGGTCTTCCTGCGGAACTGGCTGCTCGGCGCATGCAGTACGAGTACTACCGGGATCGTCTGCTGACTTTCGAGGAGGCTGCGTGAGCGAGGGCGGCGGGATTCGCTATGAACCGATTGCGTTCAGCGCGGACAGCACAGTTGTGGCGGAGTTTGTTCCTGATCCGGCTGCGGCGGCGAGTTACCAGTCTGAGGCTGATCTTGAGCGGGAGTTCATCAAGACGCTGAAGGGTCAGGCCTATGAGTACCTGACCATTACGACTGAGGAACAGCTCGTCGCGAACCTTCGAACCCAGTTGGAAGCGGTGAACTCTTCGAAGGAACCATTCACGTTTTCTGATGCGGAGTGGGACAGGTTCTTCACTGAACGTATTTCTGGCGAGAAGGATGGGATTGTCGAGAAGACGATCCGGATCCAAGAAGATCATGTGCAGTTGCTTCAGCGTGATGATGGTTCAACCAAGAACATTGTCTTGATCGATAAGAACAACATCCACAACAACCGTCTGCAGGTCATCAATCAGTACGAGGCTGAGGGAACCTACGCCAATCGGTATGACGTCACGATCCTGGTGAACGGCCTGCCGATGGTGCATGTGGAATTGAAGCGCCGTGGTGTTGATCTACGTGAGGCGTTCAACCAAATCAACCGCTACCAGCGTGAATCGTTCTGGGCTGGTTCAGGCCTGTTCGAGTATGTGCAGTTATTCGTGATCAGCAATGGCACATTGACGAAGTACTACAGCAACTCGGTCCGCTCCCAGCATCTCGGCGAGAACGCCGGGGCGAAGCGATCACGTAAGACATCAAACTCGTTTGATTTCACGAGCTGGTGGGCCGATTCAACGAACAAGCCGATCGAAGACCTTGTTGGTTTCACCAAGACGTTCTTCGCGAAACATTCGCTGCTCAATGTCCTCACTAAGTACTGCGTGCTGACCGCTGACCGGATGCTGCTGGTCATGCGTCCCTATCAGATCGTCGCCACCGAGCAGATCCTTCGGCGGGTCGAGGTTGCCACGAACTACAAGCAGTGGGGCACCGTCGAGGGTGGCGGCTACATCTGGCACACCACTGGCTCGGGCAAGACGCTCACGAGTTTCAAGACCGCACAGTTGGTCACAAAGGTCCCATCGATCGACAAGGTCCTGTTCGTCGTCGACCGCAAGGATCTCGATTATCAGACGATGCAGGAGTACGACCGCTTCCAAAAAGGGGCGGCGAACTCGAACACGTCAACGAAGGTGTTGAAGTCGCAGTTGGAGGATCCGAATGCTCGGATCATCATCACCACGATCCAGAAGCTCAGCACCTTCATCACCGCCAACAAGGGCCATGCCATTTATGACGGCCATGTGGTGATCATTTTCGACGAATGCCATCGCTCACAATTCGGCGACATGCACACCTCGATCACCAAGGCCTTCAAGCGATATCACCTGTTTGGTTTTACGGGGACACCGATCTTCGCTGCGAACGCCGGTGCGGGAGGCAACCCGCAGTTCCGCACTACAGAGCAGGCCTTCGGCGAGAAACTGCACACCTACACGATCGTTGATGCGATCACCGACAAGAACGTCCTGCCGTTCCGCATCGACTATGTGAGCACGATCAAGACGCCCGAAGCGCTTGATGACAAACAGGTCACGGCGATCGATAAGGAAAAGGCTCTGCTTGCCCCTGAGCGGATGAGTCAGGTCGTGGCCTACATCCTCGAGCACTTCGATCAGAAGACCAAGCGTGGCGAGAACTATCCGCTCGCAGGCAAACGAGTCCACGGTTTCAACGCACTTTTTGCCACCGCTTCGATCGAAGCGGCGAAGCGCTATTACAACCAGTTCTTCCTCCTACAGAAGGACCTGCCTGAATCTAAGCGGCTGAAAGTCGGAATCATCTACAGCTTTCCGGCGAACGAAGCCGTTGACGGTGATCTGTTGGACGAAGAGGAATTCGAGACCGACAAACTCGACAACAGTTCCCGTGAGTTCCTCGACGACGCAATTCGTGACTACAACGATATGTTCGGCACGTCTTTCGATACGACTGCTGACAAGTTCCAGAACTACTACAAGGACCTTTCACTGCGGTTGAAACGCCGCGAGATCGACATCGTCATCGTCGTCAACATGTTCCTCACCGGCTTCGATGCCACCACACTCAACACGCTTTGGGTTGATAAGAACCTGCGATCCCACGGGCTCATCCAGGCCTTCTCCCGAACGAACCGGATCCTGAACTCGGTGAAAACCTTCGGAAACATCGTCAGCTTCCGAAACCTCGAACAAGAAACCAACGACGCGATCGCCCTGTTCGGCAACAAAGACGCCCGCGGCATCGTTTTACTCAAACCGTTCGGTGAGTATTACGACGAATACTCCGACCAAATCGACCAGTTGCTCACCCGATTCCCACTGGGCGAACAGATCGTCGGTGAAGACGCCCAGAAAGACTTCATCCGACTGTTCGGATCAATCCTGCGCCTACGAAACATCCTGCAGTCATTCGACGACTTCGGTGGCAACGAGATCCTCCTGCCCCGACAGGTCCAGGACTACCAGAGCCGGTATCTCGACATCTACACGGAGTTCCGCAACCAGAACGATGGCGAGAAGGAATCCATCAACGACGACATCGTGTTCGAGATCGAACTGATTAAGCAGGTCGAAATCAACGTCGACTACATCCTGATGCTGGTCGCGAAGTACAAGACTTCAAAGGGTGATGGCGAGGACAAAGAAATCCGCGCCGAGATCCAACGAGCAGTTGATGCCAGCCCGTCGCTGCGCAACAAGAAAGACCTCATCGAGCAATTTGTTGACGCGCTCACGCCAAGTTCGGATGTGGACGCGGAGTGGAAGGCCTACATCGCCGCCCGTCGTGTGGAGGAACTGGATCGAATCATCGCTGACGAAGGGCTCGACTCGGCGGCGACCCATGCGTTTGTCGACGCAGCATTCCGCGATGGCATCATGCAATCGGCAGGTACAGCGATCACGAAGATCCTCCCGCCAGTATCGAGATTCTCAGCCGGTGACGCGCACGCGGTGAAGAAGCGCACAGTGCTCGAGAAGCTCGCTGCGTTCCTCGAGCGCTTCCTCGGACTCACCTCAGACTCATGACCTCAGAACTCGAGTATTTCGGTGCCGGCGATTTGATAGTCATTTCTCGGGCATTAGTGACGCACGCATTTTGCGGACAATGCATTCGATCCTGCATCGTCGTCGAGTGTGAAAGATCAAAAGGAATTTAATCCATTGTCAATGGGTCACGATTTGGCAATCACGTCGATGCGAGCACGACTAAGACCAAGTTCCGCAGCAATCTGAGCCAACGTATATCCCTCCAAACGCAACTGACGAATAGCGGCAACCCGAGCAGCAGACACATTTGGCAACAACTCAGTCTGAATTGAATCAAGCAACCAAGAAAGACCCTTGGCCCGAAGGAAAGGATCGTCCAACGATTCGATCCAGTCATCACAAGCCTGTTGCAGCTGGGCTTCCAAACTCATGTTTGTCACCGAATGTGTTGTCCTCACGGGTTCTTCTCCTCATCACGAATACCCAGATACGCCAACAAAATCAGAAGCGCAAAGAACAACAAACTTAAGATCGGTCCCACCGCACCACGCCCATTTCGCAATCTAAATCTGTGCCACTGCAACCACCGGTGTTATCACCAACATCGTCAAAATGTTGTTGACACTCCAATCATTATCCTTGGGTGAGGCAGTGACAATGATGGTAAACAGAAGACGCTTCCACTTTGGTAGGTGAGAGCAGAACGGGATCGGGTCGCTACCGGTCCCGTTCACTATTTTTGAACAGTTCAACGGTGGTCCTGCATTCCTTGTGGCTTTAAAAGAATGCGTTCCTGGAGTTGAAACCACCGGCGAGATTTAGCTCACCCAAGGCGCACTATCTGACGTATTTCAGCAAGCATCTTCTGAAGTTGGAAACGTCGGAGGTATTGTCACTTTCAGAGCAGTTTTGGCGGCGAAAGACTGAGATCACGATGAGCGATGTGCAACAGGGCCCTGACTGGTGGCTCGCATCGGATGGAAAGTGGTATCCGCAGACTTCAAAGGCGGATTATCGACCACCATCCCCACCTCAGCCTCCGGCTCCGCCGAGTCCCCCTGCGCCGCCTCCTGTCGGTTGGCAAGTCCAGCAGCCACAGGACTGGCCGGGTTATGCCGCTGACTTTGTGAAGCCGGCTGGGGTCAGCACAACTTTCTCAGGATGGTTACAGGCTGCTTTTTGGTTGAGCGCGGCGTTTTACGCAGCGCTTGCGTTTGCGAGCATCGCAGCCGTGTCGGGAATTGGATCCTTAACCGGATCGGCGTCCCAGTACAAAGCTTGGGCCGATGCGAACAACACGCTTTACGGGTTCCGGGTGGCCGGAATCTACCTTTCGATCCCGGTGCTTGTGCTTCTTGTGATTTGGTGTTTTCAAACACACAAGGCGGCCTCGTCGCTCGAGCCCGGTGAGCGGCGATGGTCGAGGGGCTGGGCAATCGGTGGATGGTTCATTCCAGTGGCTGGATACGTGATCCCTCTTCAAGTATTTCTCGAGACGGAGAGAATCGCTACTGCACAGCGTTGGAACGGGAGAGTGAACGCCGACTGGCATCGCACTGGGAGCGTAGAACGCTCAGGATGGGGATGGTGGTGTCTCTATTTTCTATCGGTCGCCCTCATCTTTTTTGGTCTTTCGCTTTCCAACTTGGCGAACGCATCCGTCGAGCAAGCCAGAGCGGGATACATCGTGACCTTCATAGGGTCAACAGTCGGGTGTCTAAGTTGCCTCGCCGCCATCTCCTATTTCCGGATGCTCACAGAACGCCTTTCACCTGCTGGTCTCGCCAATAGGGCCTGAAGGAAATTGAGAAGATTGACCTGAGGCGAGGAGAATTTCCTGTGTGGCTCGGTATTGAAAATGATGAGGACGTAGATGTGCCTCTACCTGAAGCGACCTTGATTCGTTTCCAGAACTTTGAATTGGATCCAGGGGACCTGGCTCGTCGCTTGGCAAAGATGTGGGAAAGACTTGAGTTCGTTGCTGATATTGCGATCAGCAATCTGCTTTCGGAGTTGCTAGTCGTTGCTGCTTCTGGAGTCGGACCGGCAGAGTTTGATGGAGCGGCAAAGACTCAAGCTTCGAACCTTGTAATTACTGGCTACGTTCTCGGCAGAATTGCTCAGAACACCGATGAGGTCCCGCTGCTCTATTCTCGAAATTTCTCCGGGAAACATGCTGAGAATTCGATTCGAGCGTTTGTGGAGATGCGCAATGCCAGACAACTCTTCGAAATCGTTCCCACATCAATTTCGGAGGCATGTATGGCAGCCTCGCAAGCGACGAGTATTGAAACTCCTGGTACGCAGGATCCAGAACTAATCACATGGGTGAAGGCAGGTCTGGTATTCGGCGGACTCGGCTTGGCACTTGGCGAGCAGAAATTTATTGATGAACAGGCTCTGTTGGATCGGGTGGAACAAACGAGCAGCAACACCCGACAGGAATCACTTAACCCCATACGAATGAAGGCGGAACCGATGGATATCGACATTAGAAGTCTCGTTGGCGACCGGTACGCAAATATCGCAATCAAAGTGGCCCGGCCAGTTGTCCTGACCCCCTGAAATTGGTCCACCTCCTATGAGACAAATGGCTCCGTAAGAATGGGGCCGAGGAGGAAAAACCATGAAGCGGACGAGACATACGCCTGATCAGATTGTTCGAAAGTTGCGTGAGGCTGACCGGTTGCTGGCAG
>CAMAYJ010000038.1 GCA_945862505.1 Bifidobacterium breve
GTCGCAGCAATTTCCTCAACACCGAAGGGGTTGCCGTGCGCATGAGCGGTGTCGGTGAATTTTGCAGAGGGGAACCCGATATGACTGCGCAGGACGATGAGAGCTGGTTTGCCGTCGATGGCCTTTGCTCGGTTAATCGCGGCCTCGAGAGCATCAATGTCTTCGCCAATTTCGCCGACGTTCTCAACATGCCATCCATAGGCACGAAAGCGCTCCGCCGCATCGTCGGACAGAGCGAGTTCGGTTGGTCCATCGATCGATATGTGGTTGTCATCGTAAATTGCGACAAGCCTGTCGAGACCAAGGTGACCAGCGAGAGACGCTGCCTCGTGAGAGATCCCTTCCTCAAGATCTCCGTCGCCACAGAGCACAAATGTGTGATGGTCGAATAGTTGAGGACCAAACTGCGCCCGTAAGGCGTGCTCAGCAAGGGCCATGCCGATGGCATTGGCGAGACCCTGGCCGAGTGGTCCCGTTGTTACTTCGATGCCGGGGGTGTGACCGCGCTCAGGATGTCCGGCGGCGGGGGAGCCAAATTGACGGAAGTTCTTGATGTCGTCGAGCGTCAGGCCAAAACCGGTGAGGTAGAGCATCGAGTATTCGAGGATCGACGCGTGCCCGCCCGACAGGACAAAACGATCGCGATTCGGCCATTCCGGGCAACTTGCGTCGTAGCGCATAACCCGAGCAAACAGGGCATAGGCCAACGGAGCGAGGGCCATCGCCGTTCCGGAGTGCCCAGAATTGGCTTTTTGCGGAGCGTCCATTGAAAAACCGCGGACGACGTCAACGGTGCGGGCTTCGATTCTGCTGTCGGTCACGGCCGCACCTTAGTGGTGGGAACGCCCGAAGATGACTGCTGAGAATGGGGCGGAACAGAGCCCCGACTGACCAGCGCTCGGTCCGATGACTGACGCCGCGTGAATTCCGGCGTAGGCATTAGTGCCGAGTGCTTCCCCGAGCATCCCAACCTCGCCTGTGCCGACGAGATCGGAGTCAGGATTCAGAGATCCACAGGAGAAGACCAGTGCTCCGTTGCTGCGCGATCCTCGTAGTGAGATCTCGAGGTCAGCAAGCGGTCCAGAGCGATCCTGACGGTGGAACGCAATGCGATCACCAGTTTGAACTGGTTGCGAGAGAGCGAGCGAGTCGCTTGTGCGGTCAGCACCGAGAACTCGATAAACGTCGACGACACGAGCAGTGTCGGGTTCTAGAAGCGCGACAGCGAGATCCTGCGACGTAATCGCTCGACGATCCATTTCGACCGAGGAGAGGACCTCCTTCGCAATTTGGAGTGCACTCTGATCATTGATCTCGCACAACATTGATCCCACGGCGTTCGTCACAACCATCGGGATGCTTAAGGCGGTCGTTCCGTGAGCCAACGTGACGGTCGCACCGAGTCCTGTGACCGCCAGGGCGAGAAGACTGGGGGACGATTCCGCTACGCAATCAAGCAGCAGGCTTCCTTGTGAGGCTGCGAGCAATGCCCCTGAGACCGAGCGCCCACGCCTGAGGCCGCAAATCTGATCAATCCACGCGGTAACGCGAGGCTCATCAGGGTTGCCGAAGAGAATCACATCGGTTGCAGCGTTGATCGCCTGCGTGAACTCACTCCCGTCAGCGAGTACTCCGTCATCCACTGAAAACACCTGAACTGATTCATTCGCCGAAGAACCCTCGAGCCACAGCGACCACAGTGCGATCCCGCTCCTTGCTGTCACTTCACTGCCCGCACCGATAATCCCATCAGAGACAACAAATACGAAACTGTCTGGATGGAGAAGAACTCGAATTGTTTCGGCGATGTCCTCGGAAGTGCCGCCAAAAGCCGGAGTTGCAAAGCCAACCACTAAATCAGCAGGCGGCAGGTTGAGAGCGAGGAGCTCTGCGATGACATCGCCTGTCGCGTAGGCAGGAATCGGATGTGTAGAGAGCGCAGCTGCGCAACGCATCAGACCGTTGGCGGGAGCAACGTGAACGGCACGATAGTGAATGGTCCGAGATCAATTCGGCAATGCGCTTCGACGGTGCCGAAATCCTCGAAGGTCAGTTCTGCCCGCACGAGTCGGTAATTGAACTTGCCTGGCTCAACTTGGAGTGGCTGGACATTGCGAGCCAGTTGTTCCTCGCCTCTCCGATACACGACCTCAAGCACGCCGTTGTCACGCGAGTCGGGCGGGCAGTAGACGATTACGCAAAGGTGGGGCTCAACAGTGACAGGGACTGGCCCGGTGGCCGCCGCCGAGAACTGAACGCCGGTGATATCGATTCGCGTTGAAGGACCTGCGACCTGACGGGTCTCAATTCCTTCAATGAACAATGCTGAGAGGATCTCCATGAGGAGAACGGTAATCGCGAACAACGTTCTGCTGAACGGGTCCCCGCTAGCCTCTCCAGATGGTCGTTGGAGAAGGGATCACCCCGACACGAGAAGTAATTCTCATCGAGGCGGAACTCTGCTTCGCCGAGAATGGTTTCGACGGCACATCACTGAATGACATAGCCGGAGCCGTCGGCATTCGTCGATCGAGCGTGCTCCACCACTTTCCGACAAAAGAAGCTATCTACAAGGAAGTATTTGATCGAGCGTTAGCCGGTTGGATCATCCAGGTAGACGCGGCAACAGACTCTCCCGTTCAGGGGTGGGAAAAAGTCGATCTAGTTCTCACCGCCGGTTTTCGCTTCTTTATGGAAAATTCCCAATTCGTCAGAATCGTGCGACGTGAAGCGCTCGATGGAGGTCGACGTCTGGGTGTCGATTTAGGCGTCGCACTGCGGCCGCTTTTTGAAGGTGCTGTCGAATACTTCACGAAGGAAATGAACGCCGGAACTTTCCGTCGATTCGACGCAGAACAATTGATGCTCACCGGGTACGGGGCACTCCTCAGTTACTTCAGCGACCTTCCATTCATTGAGGGTCTCTTGGACCGAGATCCGCTAGCGATCAATGCGTTGGAGCAGCGGCTCGAACACCTGCGAGCGTTTTTTCGCGCAGCTCTGCAACCATGAGCAGAATACTTTCCGAATCAGATTCGAAGGAATTGCTAGTCAAGTACGGGATACCGTTCCTTCCAGAGGTCCTCATCTCGCAAGCGGATCAGGCAGAGGCTGCCCTCGTCGGTACGACTGGTCCGTACGCGGTGAAATTGTGTGGACAAAATATTTCCCACAAGTCAGAACGCGGACTCGTTCGTCTAGGGATAAACGGTGTCGACGCGGTCAAACATGCGTGTCAAGAGTTGCTCGATGCCGCCCGTCCTGAGGACGGTGCCACCGGCGCACTAGTTGCTCCTATGGCGATAGGGCTCCGTGAGTTCATTGCAGGAGTATCGGTAGATCCGATATTCGGTCCGACGATCGTCTTTGGGGTTGGCGGCGTGTTGGCAGAGGCAATTGCCGATGTCACTGTTCGTCTCGCGCCCATCCGTCGTCACGACGCAATGGACATGTTGGGCTCACTGCGTAGTCGTTCGCTACTCGAGACGTTCCGAGGTGAGCCGGCCGTGGATCTTGAAGCACTAGCCGATCTTCTTTGTTCACTGTCAGATGCTGCGATCAGTATCGACGGACTCGAATCCATTGACGTCAATCCAGTCATGATCGTTAACGGTGCACCTGTCGCACTCGATGCGCTTGTGGCATTTTCATCGACGGGTGGTGAGTCGTGATTTCACCCGACCATTTCCGAGCACTGTTTGACCCGCGCGGAATCGTGGTTGCCGGAGCTTCGACTCATCCAGGAAAATTTGGGTTCGTAGCACTGCACAACATTCTGTCTTGTGGTTATAAAGGTGAGGTCTTCGCAACGAATCGCGAGCGGGCCGAGGTTCTTGGACGACTAACAGTTGCTGATCTGACTGAGATTCCACACGGGAAAGCAGATCTCGTTTTCGTCTGCACCCCAGCGACGTCAAACCCCGAAGTCCTCCGTCAAGCAGCCTCTGTCGGAATCAAAGCCGCCTTCATTGCGTCTGCCGGATACGGCGAGTCGGGCGAAGCCGGTCTCGAACTGCAGATGGAACTTGTTTCGCTCGCGAACGAACTGGACATGATGATTGTTGGACCAAATGGTCAGGGCCTCGTCTCAACTCCGTCGTCCTTGTGTGCCCAAATTGTCGCGCCCTACCCACCATCTGGTTCGATCGGTATAGCGAGTCAGTCGGGCAACTTCGTTTCCTCGTTCATGAATCTTTCGCGCCAAAGTGGAGTCGGCATCAGCCGAGCAATCTCAATCGGAAATGCCGCGCAGGTGGGAATCCTCGACATGCTCGAGTATTTCGCTGATGATCCGAAGACTTCCGTAGGTCTCGTTTACGTTGAGGGAATCACAGACGGTCGGGAGTTCGCTCATCGCCTCGAGAACGTTTGTCGCCAAATCCCTGTTGTCATTCTCAAAGGTGGTGCATCCGGTCTCGGAGCTCGGGCCGCTGCCAGTCACACAGGATCTCTTGCAACTGACGACCGTGTATTCACCGGAGTCTGTCGTCAGGTTGGCGCTACCCGAGCTTCTTCTGTCGCCGAAGCGTTCGATATAGCCGCTGCCTTTGCCACACTGCCGGCTCCGCGTGGCCCGCGGTTGGCTGTGGTGACCACAGTGGGAGGATGGGGCGTGCTCGCCGCCGATGCCGTCTCCACCACAAACCTCAAACTCGACGAACTGCCTGCCGACCTTCGCAACACGCTCGATGGCTTGTTGCCGCCCAGGTGGAGCCGTAATAATCCGATCGATCTTGCCGGTGGCGAAACCAAAGATACTGTCCCAGCGGTGCTTAACGCCGTTGTTGGTCATGAAGAAATCGATGCGACATTGGTTCTCGGCATGGGAATTCAATCGAACCAAGGGAGACTCGAGCGCGAGGGTCCGTTTTACCCCGATCACGGTTTGGAGCGGATTGTTGCATTCCACGACCGCCAAGATTCTCGCTATGCCGAAGTTGCGCTTGCAGCGTCGGTTGCTGCTGACAAGCCTGTTCTGATTGCCTCCGAGCTCGCAATTGGCGACCCCAACAACGCGGCGGTCGCGGCGGTCCGTTCCACTGGGCACTACTGCTTCGCTTCAGCGGAGCGGGCAATCTTCGCCCTGAACAGTCTCTATGAACGCACGGTGTGGCTCGATTCGTTCGGGCCGCCGAACATCGAACGGTAACGATGTCGATCAGTAAATCGATTTCTTCTTGTGCGTTGGCTCTTGCACTCCTGCTTTCGCTCTCGTCAACTGTCTCTGCGGTTGAAAACGGCGAGCCCGCAGTCACGTCCCTAATCCCAACCACGCCGGTTCTCTCCGCAAGACGTTTCCCAGGAGCGCTTCAAGCCGCCTCAAGTGATCCGGAACTGATCGCTTCTCTAGGTCAATATCTCAACAAAGTCATCGGGACAACTTGCGCTTTGGTTGAGCAAGATGGACGCGTGATCTTCAGCCACAAAGAGTCTGAGTCACTTTCACCCGCCTCAACGATAAAACTTGCGACTGCTATTGCGGCAGTCGACATCTTGGGTCCCGATTCGACATTCACAACGAGGTTTGTAGCTAGCAAAGTACCGAAGAACGGAGTGATTGATGGTGATCTCTACGTGATCGGCGGGGGAGACCCGCTCTTCGCCACGACGGGTTACAAAACCTCTTTCGATGACCCGGATCAGTTCTATGAAGATCTGACCATGCTTGCGGATGCTCTTGCCGATGCAGGGGTGAGGCAAATCTCCGGAGGCATCGTCGGCGACGAGTCGAGATACGACGCCACGCGCTGGGTGGCTTCCTGGCCGACTCGGTATCAAATCGGCGGCACGGTGGCACCTCTCTCCGCGCTCCTCGTCAATGACGGGTCGACCGGTTACTCAGATACGCCATCAGATTCCACGGCGAACCGTAAAGCTGGCGATTCTCCGCTTCTTTTCGCCCAGACTCTCCGCACTGTTTTGAACGCTCGCGGCATCAAGGTCGCTGGCGAAGCCTCAACCGGGCGTGCACCCACAGATGCTCCGGAGATTGCCTCGTTTGAGTCGGTTCCGATGACCAAGGTTCTTTCAGAGATGCTTACGAACTCCGACAACACCACGGCCGAACTGGTCACCAAAGAGATCGGCTTTCAGGCGAAGGGACAAGGAGCAACCACAGCAGGTATTGCCGCTATTAAAGAATCGTTGACCAGACAGGGTTTCGATCTCACCGGTTTCGTCATGCTGGACGGTTCAGGGCTTGATCCAAACAATCGGATGACATGCACACTCAATCTCGCGTTGGTTTCAGCCATCTCGAAAACGCCGGAAGTTCTCGCTGCGCTGCCGGTGGGTGGGCGCACCGGAACTCTGCGCAAACGAATGTTGGCAACTGCCTCAGCTGGGCGAGTGCGGGCAAAAACTGGCACCCTCAATTCCGTCAATGCTCTCAGTGGCTACGCCGATACCCCCCAAGGCAATGTGTTGACATTTTCGTTCATTCACAACGGCAACGACATCCGCACAACTGGCGTCGCCGATGGTTTCACAGATCGTCTAATGGTCTATGCAAAGGGTTCCAAAATCGCAGCGCTCGGACCGCTTGCAGCCAAATGAGCGATGCTAAAAACTTCGGAGAAAGAGAACTTCCAATGTTTCCTCTTGGGAGTGTTGCCCTCCCCGGCGTTGGCTTACCTCTGCAGGTATTCGAACCCCGATACCGCGCCCTTATTCTGACGTGCTTGTCGTCCGATCGGCTTTTCGGTTCTGTGTTGATCGAGCGGGGGAGCGAAGTTGGCGGCGACGATCAGCGCACGGGTTTCGGATCTCTTCTCCGCATCATCGACGCTCAAGAAGACGTCAATGGACGGTGGTTCATAACTGCGGTCGGGGTCGAACGCCTTCGTGTGCTCGAGTGGCTCGACGACGATCCGTTTCCCCGAGCAATCGTCGACTGCTGGCCTGATGCTCCGTGCGATGCAGATTTGCCCCGCCTCATACAACGAGCCATTTCGCTGTGTCTTGAGGTTGGGAGTCGTTCCGAATATGCCGCAGATCTACAAATGGCCCTCGAATCCCTTGATCCAGATCCGATAATTGCCTCTTTCCAGCTTGTCGCCCTGTCCGCGTTGGGACCAAGCGATCAATTCGACGGCTTATGCGCTACGAGTACGTCTGACCGACTGGAGTTCCTGTGCGATTCATTGCGAGATCAACGTTCAGACCTCGATGCAATCGAGGCGTTGAACCGAAGGGATTCTCCTGACGAATAGGCGTTGGAAGGTTCAGACTTAGGCCCCTTTTCCACCTCCGCTAGCTGAGAGTGTGATACTTGCAGGAGAAGCAGGGGTGCGTTTCCTCTTCCCCTGCAGTGAGACATCGAAGGAACCATCGTGGCGAGTTCAAAGTCGATAACGGAAACTATCCAAGACCTCTGGGACCTTCTCGTTTCGTATGCCAGACAAGAGACCCTCGATCCTTTGCGCAATATCGGTCGCTACCTTGCATTCGGCGTTGGCGGGATGGTTGTGCTCACTCTTGGAGTGTTTCTTTTCGGTCTCTCCGGGCTTCGTGCATTGCAGACACAAACCGGGGACGTCTTCACTGGCTTTTGGTCGTTTGTGCCCTACCTCATCATTGCGTTGGTCCTAGGGGGATTCGTTGGCCTCTCAATCTCAAGGATCGGACGAGGCGGAGTTGGAACCCAACCAGCCACCACATCTCGGAAGGGCATCAAATGAGCACCAATGGTCCGATTACCCGCGATCACATCGAAGAACGGTTTCGTTCGATACAGAACGAGATTGAGGGCGTCGAATCCGAGGCCAGAAGCTTCACGGCAATCGCCGTGGCCGCTGTGGCAGTGACCGTTGTCGTGATTGTTTTTGCCCTCGGAAGCCGGCGCGGGCGAAAGCGTCGAACAGTTGTTGAGATCCGACGCGTATGAGCATCATTTCCGACCTGCGCCGGAGAGCCATTACCAAGGGGGTCTTCGGCGGAAGCCGCCTTTGGCTCATTCTCGGTGTCGCCGCTTGGTCCTTCAGGGCGCTGAAGTGGGCACTGCGTCCGGACCCGAAAACAGTCTTCAAGGGGAGGCTCCTGCTGGGCGAGACGATGGTCCTCACCCATGAGCCAGCCCCTCGAACGAGACGACAGCGACGGAAGGCAAAGCAGTCCGAGAGGCGCAGTCGGAGCAAGGCCGATGCTCGCTCTGGTCGCGCCTAGGTGTTTGGGCTCTCGGCCTGCGATCATGTACGGGTGAAAGTTCGACTCCATAACCCCCGCCGAGATCTCGAGATCGAGGGTCCCATCACGATCATCAATTTGCTGGCGCGTCTCGACCTCAACCGGGAAGCCGTGCTGGTTGTTCGAGATGGCGAACTTGTTCCTGGGGATGAGTCCCTCGCTGACGATGATGCGATTGAAATTCGCCCAGTTATTTCGGGAGGCGAGCAATGAAGTGCGTAACGTGTCGCGGCCCAGCCATCATCGACATTCGGCGACATAACTCGAATTTTTGCGCGGAGCATTTCATTGAGCAGTGTCACCGCCAAGTCCGCAAGGCAATTGAAGAGTTCTCTATGTTTGAGAAGTCAGACAAGATCCTCGTGGCTGTTTCAGGCGGCAAAGATTCGCTGGCGATCTGGGACCTTCTTCTCGATCTCGGATACAGCGTCGATGGGCTCTACATCGGTTTGGGAATCGGCGGCTACAGCGACACTTCTCTTGACTACGCAAGGGCGTATGCAAAGACTCGGTCACTCCACTTGATTGAAGTGGACGTCCCATCAACCTTTGGTTTCGACATCCCAAATGGATCGCGTGCGGCCAAGCGTGTGCCGTGTTCAGCCTGCGGACTCTCGAAGCGTCATCTCTTCGACGAAGAGGCGATCAAGGGTGGATACGACGTGCTCGTGACGGGACACAACCTTGATGATGAAGCGGCAGTTCTGTTTGGCAACACCTTGCATTGGCATACTGAATACCTCGGCCGGCAACTGCCGGTGCTGCCCGCTAGGGATGGTTTTCCCCGGAAGGTAAAACCGTTGGTCCGACTAGCTGAGCGCGAAACCGCGGCGTATTGCATCGTTAAAGGTATTGATTACATTGTCGATGAGTGCCCTATGGCGGCAGGCAACAAGCATCTCGGCTACAAAAACGCGCTCAATGAGATCGAGGCCGGTTCTCCGGGCGCCAAACACTCCTTCTATTTCGGCTTTCTCGATAGGGCAGCAGAGTTCTTTGCCGCTGAAGCATCCATCGATCGCGAAGGACTCGGAGCCTGCGCATCATGTGGGGCACCCACAACATCTGAAACTTGCGCATTTTGTCGACTTGTTGAACGAGCTGGTGGACAACTTCCCGAACGAACCGGAGTCAACGCTGTGTCTGTCGATCTTGGACCTACCCGCTCAGGTTCTATCCAATGAGCCGCACGTTCGCGGTCGGCGACAGGGTGCTACTCATCGATCCGAAGAAGCGCCGCTATCTGATCACGCTGAAACCCGCCGGTGAATTTCATTCACACTCAGGTTTCGTTGCCCATGATTCGCTCATCGATTCTCCCGAGGGCATAACGGTCCAATCAACGAAAAATGTCGGCTATCTCGCAGTTCGACCGACGCTTTCTGATTTCGTCCTCAAGATGCCTCGCGGCGCTCAGGTTATTTACCCGAAGGATCTCGGTCCCATACTGATGCATGCCGACATCTTTCCCGGAGCGCGAGTGCTTGAATCAGGCATCGGTTCTGGGGCGCTCTCGATGACGATGTTGCGGGCTGGAGCGGACATCGTGGGCTACGAGTTGCGAGAAGACTTTGCTGATCGCGCGAAAGAAAATGTCGAAGCGTTTCTCGGCGCTGAGGTCCTCGATCGTTATCGGATCGAATTGCGAGATTGCTACGACGGTATTGATGAAACCGATCTCGACCGTGTTGTTCTCGATCTCCCAGAGCCATGGCAGGTCGTTCCCCATGCGGCGAAAGCCATGCACCCCGGTGGAATCCTTTTGGCCTACACACCAAGCATCGTGCAGGCAATGCAATTGCGTGAGGCCCTCGAACAAAGCCCCTTCGACATGCCTGAGACGATCGAGGTACTGAACCGGACATGGCACATCGAAGGAGTAGCGGTACGACCAGATCACCGGATGGTGGCCCACACTGGTTTCCTCACATATGCGCGTCTGCTCGGCGGCTGAACACTTGGTAGCAATGACCACACTACGGATCCTCCTTTGAGCTTCCTTGACATAGCTCTGCTTGCTGCGATCGCTCTAGCGATTCTCGGTGGCTACCGGTTGGGACTCATCACGAGAGTCGCTTCGTGGCTTGGCCTCGCAACCGGTCTGGCACTTTCCGTCTGGCTTTTGCCTCGGTTCCTCGACCAGCTTGAGTCCACCAGTCACGGACTTCTGCTCGTACTTTCCGTCGGCCTGCTGCTCGTGGGAGCGACACTGGGACAGGCCATCGGCTTCATCGTCGGTGGACGCCTTACGCCTCGGCGGCGCGATGGTGCCTTCGGTGCTGTTGATCGTGTGCTCGGAGGAGTGGCGGGACTCGTAGGCGTCGTCATCATCCTTTGGCTGGTTATTCCGGTGTTCATTGCGAGCCCCGGATGGTTGGCTACACAGACCTCGAATTCGTGGATTGCCCGAACCGTTGAGAACTCGCTTCCGCCTGCTCCTGACGCGATGCAAGCGCTTCGGACGGTTGTTGGTGAAGGCTCGTTCCCCGATGTCTTCGATGCTCTCCGTCCGACTCCAAATCTCGGGGCTCCTCCTGAATCGACCGGTCTTTCTTTCGAAGTCGCAGCTCGCGTGGCGCGGTCTGCGGTGAAGGTGGAGGGACCTGCCTGCAACAAATTGCAGGATGGGTCCGGTTTCGTAATCGGCGATGGTCTCATCGCCACGAACGCTCACGTTGTAGCGGGCGAGCGGTCTACAAACGTCCTTCGCGATGATGGGCGTCGATTCGATGGCACAGTGATTGCGTTCGATCCGGCTCGTGATCTCGCCATCATCCGCGTAGCGGGTTTTGACCGTCCACCTCTTGTCTTGTCGAGCGGCAAAAGCGAAGGAGCAAGTGGAGGAGTCTTCGGCCACCCTGGGGGGGAGCCGCTTCGCATCGCAACCTTCAAAGTCGCTCGGCTTATCGACGCAACCGGTCGAGACATCTACGGCAACAACAAGACGGAGCGGAAGGTGCTCGAATTATCCGCAACCTTGCGACCGGGAGACTCAGGTTCCGCGCTCGCAAACGGACAAGGCGAAGTGGTCGGGATTGCCTTCGCCATTGCCCGCGACACTCCGAATGTCGCGTATGCGTTGACTCCGTCGGATTTACAAAAAATGCTCGAGACGGCGGGAACAACTGCCGTTAGCACCGGCCCCTGTCTGACCTGACAATGGTTCCGCCGAGGCGCAGCACCGATTGCCTGTCTTAACGCGAATGAGCCCCGGAGAATCGGGGCTCATTCTAAAGAACTTCACTGTTTCGGTGTGTCTTACTCAACTTCGATGAAGATGCATTCTCCGGGACATTCCTCTGCCGACTCGATAACGCCGTCGAGTTGACCTTCAGGAATATTGGCGAGGCCGGCAGCGCCGCCCGGGTCAGAGAACACCTTGTCGCCCTCCCTCACGTAGGCAAGACCATCGTCAAGCAGTGTGAACACGTCGGGGGCAATCTCTTCGCAGAGTCCGTCGCCTGTGCAGAGATCCTGATCGATCCAGACCTTCATGTGTCACTACACCTCTTCGTGAGCGGGGGGGATGGGAACGACGAAACCATAGTGGGTGAGAGGCTCAACATGAAACAGGGGGGCCGAAATAGTGGTCCTGATCAATCGAGCCTCTCGCCGATTTGAAGCGGCCAGCCCCCATCTCGCCCGAGGCGGACCGAGGCCTAGTCCTCCCGATAGGGTCCCAACACGAAGAGGAGGACTGACGAATGAGCCCCCAAGAAGCCGACGAGAACAACAGATCTTCCGACGACGACCTTCGCGAGCAGTTTCGTGTTCTTGAAGAAGAGGTCGCATCACTGCGTCGTCGCCTCCAGGACGCCCCGAAACGGGTCAGAACACTCGAGGAGCGACTTCTCGAAACGAAGGGTCAGTTGACTCAGGCCGCCAGCCAGAACGAGAAATTGACCTACACGCTACGCGAGGCTCGTGACCACATCGCTTCGCTGCGTGAAGAAGTCGAAAAACTCACGCAGCCACCCGCTGCCTACGGAACCTTTCTAGGCCAGAACGACGACGGAACAGCAGACGTCTTCTCAGGTGGCCGAAAAGTGCGCGTCTCTCTGCATCCAGACATCAACGCAAGGGAACTCACTCGCGGGTCAGAGGTTGTTTTAAATGAATCGTTAAACGTTGTACTTGCGAGATCTCCAGAGCGCACTGGTGAAGTTGTCACGTTCAAAGAACTTCTCAACGATGGCCATCGGGCGATGGTCGTCGGGCGTGCAGACGAGGAGCAGGTGGTTGAAATTGGAGCGGATCTCCTCGGAGTGAAGCTGCGATCAGGGGATTCGGTCCTGCTCGACGCTCGAGCCTCAATGTTGCTTGAGAAACTGCCCCGACCCGATGTTGAAGAGCTCGTCCTTGAAGAAGTGCCCGACGTGTCCTACGAAGACGTCGGTGGTCTTGACTCGCAAATTGAACAGATCATGGATGCGGTCGAACTTCCGTTTCTGCACCACGAGCTTTTCGCCGAGCACAAGTTGCCTGCGCCCAAAGGAATCCTCCTTTATGGTCCGCCCGGATGCGGGAAGACACTTATTGCGAAGGCGGTGGCCAATTCGCTCGCAAAGAAGGTTGCTGAAGTCTCTGGTGACGAACACGCGCGCAGCTACTTTCTAAATATCAAGGGTCCAGAACTTCTCAACAAGTACGTCGGTGAAACCGAGCGCCAGATTCGACTGGTCTTTGAACGAGCGCGCGAGAAGAGCGAAGAGGGCTGGCCAGTCATTGTTTTCTTCGATGAAATGGATTCGCTGTTCCGTACTCGTGGAACCGGAATCAGTTCTGACATGGAATCGACGATTGTGCCGCAGCTTCTTGCGGAGATCGACGGTGTTGAAACTCTTAAGAATGTAATTGTGATCGGGGCCTCTAATCGCGAAGATT
Source organism: Bifidobacterium breve (assembly GCA_945862505.1). Lineage (GTDB taxonomy): Bacteria > Actinomycetota > Acidimicrobiia > Acidimicrobiales > Acidimicrobilacustridaceae > Acidimicrobilacustris. Next base: position 13,069 of record CAMAYJ010000038.1, read on the forward strand.
TGATCGATCCAGCGATCCTCCGGCCAGGACGACTTGACGTGAAGATCAAGATCGAACGGCCCGATGAGAATTCTGCGGGCCAGATTTTTGCTCGTTACCTCACCTCCGATCTGCCTCTTGATGCGGCAGAGATCGATTCACTGGGTGGCGGGGATCCCGAAAAGACCGTGCGAGTGATGATCGAGCAAACCGTTGTCGAGATGTATCGCGCCGATGAAGCGAATCAGTTCCTCGAGGTCACCTATCAGAATGGTGACAAGGAAATCATGTACTTCAAGGATTTCTCTTCGGGAGCAATGATCGAAAATATTGTTCGCCGAGCGAAGAAGTTGGCCATCAAGCGTTTCCTTCGCACCAATGAACGCGGTATTCGCTTGCAAGACATGTTTGACTCAATCCATCAGGAATACAAAGAACACGAAGATCTTCCAAATACGACGAACCCCGATGACTGGGCGAAAATCTCTGGCAAGAAAGGTGAACGGATTATTTACATCCGAACACTGGTCAAGCACTCAGACTCGGAAACCGGTGGCGGTCGGTCCATCGAGCGTGTTGGAACCGGTCAATACCTTTGACTAGTCCCTCGCTCAGAGCCAATCGGTAGGCTCACGGCGTGGCGATTCGGAAGATCTGTGGCATCGAGACCGAATACGGCATCGTCCATCGAGGGACAGACGACCCCAACCCAATCACAGCTTCGTCAGTTCTGATCAACTCGTATCTCAGCGACCTCAATCGTTCTGGAGGTTCGGCTCTAGGCGTGCCACAAGTTGGTTGGGACTTTGAATTCGAGAGCCCCGGCAGCGACGCTCGCGGAGTAGCACCGATTGGTTCTATGCCTCCCGAAATCGAAACACACCTCACGAATGCGGTTCTTACCAATGGAGCTCGCTACTACGTCGACCACGCCCATCCCGAACTCTCGACTCCCGAATGTGGTGACGCCTTTTCCGTGGTCACATTCGATCGCTCGGCTGAAGTCATTCTGGAACGTTCAATGCTCGCTGCCGATGCGCTTCTGCCCGATGGCCAATCGATTGTGGTCTACAAGAATAACTCGGATGGCAAGGGAAACTCGTATGGATGCCACGAGAATTACCTTGTCGATCGAGCACTTCCGTTTGGTCGGATCGTTGCTGAAGTAACCCCTCACTTCATCACCCGCCAGATCTTTTGTGGCGCCGGGAAGGTCGGCAGCGAGATCGGATTCTCTGCCGAGGAAGTTCCCTTTCAGATCAGTCAGCGAGCCGATTTCTTCGAAGAAGAGGTGGGCCTCGAGACGACACTGAAGCGGCCGATCATTAATACGCGCGATGAACCGCACGCCGATCCTCAGAAGTACCGACGGCTTCACGTCATCATTGGCGACGCGAATATGAGTGAGGTGGCAACGTTCCTCAAAGTCGGAACCACCGCCATCGTGTTGGCCATGATCGAAGACGATTGGATCAAGGCTGATTTCCGGTTTACATCGCCTATCGGGGCTCTCCGTTCCGTCAGTACGGATCTGTCGATGTCGGCAGCTCTCCCACTTCTCAGTGGAGGGTCAATCACGGCTCTCGAGGTGCAAGTGCACCTGCTTGAACGAGCAATCGACTGGACAAATCATCACGGATTCGATCTAGTTGGCACGCAAGCCGGGCCAGAGATACTCAGACGATGGGGCGAAACGCTCCTGGCCATCGAAGCCGAGAGTGCCTCACTGGCATCGACCGTCGACTGGATTGCCAAATACCGACTGATCGATGGATACCGAGAGCGGCACGGGCTTGCTTGGGGAGACGCTCGATTGCATGCGCTTGATCTGCAATATCACGATCTGCGTCCAGAGAAGTCCCTGGCTCGTCGGGTGGGTCTCGAGACAATCTGCACAAAGGCTGACATCGAGAAGGGCACCTCGAATCCGCCAGAGGACACACGTGCCTATTTCCGTGGTGCCTGTCTCGCGAAGTTTGGATCTGACATTGTTTCGGCGAATTGGGACTCGCTGGTCTTCGATACCGGAGGTGATTCGCTTCGACGAGTTGCCATGATGGAACCCTCCCGTGGGACCGCTGCCCATGTGGCTAGCGTGATCGAATCAAGCCAAACGGCTGCCGAGTTGCTCGATCGACTCGGCTCGTAGAGCGAGCACTACCGGTTCGCCGAGAATCGCTCGTCTCGAAAAGAAGGAGGTGCCATGCCTGAACGTGAGCAAATCAGACGAACTCCAGCTGAGCGTCCCGAGACTTCAGTGGATGACGCTCCCCAGGGTTCCGAAACGGGCGAAAAGCTCAAAGCGGAACTCGATGACCTTCTTGACGAGATTGACGAGGTTCTAGAGACGAACGCGGAAGATTTTGTGCGCAGTTTTGTGCAGAAGGGTGGGCAATAGTCGCTTGGGTCGCGCTGGCCTCGAGCCGGTAGCATTTGGGTGTGACTATGCCGTTCTTTGCTGCCTCTGACGATCCCGGTCCCGACTTTGCCGCTTTGGCGAGAATCCAAGGGCTCGTCCCGATAGCGCCATTATCAGCTGTCGATGATCGACTTCGTATTACCCATGCCACAACGGTGGTCGCAGTTAGGTATGTCGATGGTGTCGTCATGGCCGGTGATCGGCGAGCAACTTCAGGAAACATCATCAGTCATCGAGCCATCGAGAAAGTGTTTCCGGCCGACCGCCATTCAGGTGTGGCGATCGCGGGCGCTGCTGGACCAGCGATGGAGATGGTGAAGCTCTTCCAGCTCCAACTTGAACACTATGAAAAGGTCGAAGGCTCACAGCTTTCTCTCGAGGGCAAAGCGAATCAGCTTGGTCAAATGGTGCGCAACAACCTCCCTGCAGCGATGCAAGGTCTCGCTGTGGTGCCGATCTTCGCCGGCTTCGATGTACGTCGTCAGACCGGACGACTTTTTCAATACGACATCACCGGTGGTCGTTATGAAGAATCGAATTTCGCAACGAGCGGTTCAGGTGGTTCGCTCGCCGGATCTGTCGTAAAGATGAAGTTCCACGAGGGGCTCACCCGAGATGACGCAGTCGATCTTGTCATCACTGCGCTCTTCGAGGCTGCCGATGAAGATTCAGCCACCGGCGGCCCCGACATGGTCCGCGGTATTTACCCTGTCGTGGCCACCATCACGACCGAAGGATTTGAGCGAGTCCTCGACGCCGAAATTGCCGAACGTTTCGTCGGATTGCTCGACGTGCTCGCCTCCCGAGATGGCGGCGGTCGGATTTCTGAAACACCGTCCGAGACTTCAGGAGATGCACCATGAGTATGCCGTTCTATGTAGCCCCTGAACAGGTCATGAAAGATCGGGCCGACTATGCGCGCAAGGGCATAGCGCGTGGTCGCTCCCTAGTTGCAGTTCAATTTGCGGACGGTATTGCGATCGTCGCCGAAAACCCTTCGACAACGCTTCGCAAAGTCAGCGAAATATATGACCGTATTGCTTTCGCTGGAGTAGGGAAATACAACGAATTTGACCAATTGCGAATCGCTGGTGTTCGCGCTGCGGACCTCAAAGGGTTCTCCTACAGCCGTGAAGACGTCGACGCTCGAAGTCTGGGCAATCAGTACGCGCAAATCCTCGGCCAGGTTTTTACCCATGAGATGAAGCCCATGGAAGTAGAGATTCTCGTCGCTGAAGTCGGCGCCTCGGAATCTAGTGACCAGTTCTTCCACATCCTCTATGACGGCACAGTCATGGACGAGGATCGGTTCACCGTTTTGGGCGGCGACGCTGACTCCATCGCAAGTCGCCTCGAAGCAACATGGACCCCTGGCCTCGATCTTGTTTCGGTCCTCGCTGTTGCGGTCGCCGCTCTGGCGGGGCCTGATCGTTCATTAGTCGCTTCCGACCTTGAAGTTGCCGTACTTGACCGAGGTGCCCAGCGCCGATCATTCCGGCGAATAGAGCGAACAGAATTGCCAGACTTCCTTCCTCAATCTTGATTTGTGGCGGAGCACACTCGCCCGGAGCTTCGCCGGTAGCGTGCCGACATGGAGCGCAGGATCTTCGGACTCGAGAATGAGTATGGAGTTACCTGCACGCTCCGCGGCCAACGACGACTGAGCCCGGACGAGGTCGCGAGATACCTCTTCAGGCGAGTGGTCTCGTGGGGCAGGAGCTCAAACGTTTTCCTTCAAAATGGAGCCCGTCTGTATCTCGACGTTGGCTCCCACCCCGAGTACGCAACTCCCGAGTGTGACTCGATCCACGATCTCGTGGTCCACGATAAAGCGGGGGAGAGGATCCTCGAGCAGCTCTTGACGTCGGCCGAGAAACGACTCGCAGATGAGGGAATAGAGGGCGATATTTACCTCTTCAAGAACAACACCGATTCAGCCGGCAATTCATATGGTTGTCACGAGAATTATCTGACTGGTCGGACAGAGGACCTTGCGCACTACACGAATGCATTGATTCCATTTTTGGTGACGAGGCAAATCTACGCAGGCGCGGGCAAGGTTCTTCAGACCGCTCGGGGAGCAATGTTTTGCATCTCACAACGCGCCGAACACATTTGGGAAGGAACGTCTTCTGCGACGACTCGTAGTCGTCCGATCATCAACACTCGAGACGAGCCCCATGCCGACGCCGAGAAATATCGACGTCTTCATGTGATCGTGGGCGATTCCAATATGAGCGAGTACGCGACGTTCCTGAAAGTTGGGACGACGGCAATTCTCCTTCGGATGCTCGAGGAACCAAATGTGATCATGCGGGACATGACGCTTGAGAACCCGATCCGGGCTATCCGAGAGATCAGTCACGACATGACGTGCACACGAAAGGTTCGCCTCGCAAATGGTCGAGAGGCCAGCGCCCTTGAGATCCAGAGCGAATACCTCACCCGGGCTCTGCGCTATGCCGAACGGCGCGACCTCTCGCCCCTAGAGAAGCAAGCACTCGGGATGTGGGAGAAAGCCCTCACGACGATCGAAAAGGATCCACTTGGCCAGGACCGAGAGGCCGACTGGGTGATCAAATACAAATTGATCGAAGCATTCCGCGAACGCCATTCTCTCGAACTCACCGATCCAAGGGTGTCGCTCCTTGACCTCCAATATCACGACATCAATCGCAAACGGGGAGTTTTCTACCGCATGCAGGATCGTGGATTTGTTGAGAGAATTTGTGGAGAAGCCGAAATAGACGAGGCTATTGAGACACCACCACAGACAACTCGAGCTCGACTTCGGGGGGAATTCATCAAAAAGGCCAAAGAGCGAAAGCGCGACTACACCGTCGATTGGGTGCATCTGAAGCTCAATGATCAAGCGCAGCGCACGGTGCTTTGCAAGGACCCGTTCCGTTCCCACGACGAGCGTGTCGAGAAATTGATCGCTTCGCTTTGATGCCTTCAGCCGCCATTCTGATGGATGACCTATGACTCCGACCGATAAATCAGCAGAGAAGTTTGAACGGCAGATGAATCTCCTCGCTGCTCTCAGCGACACCACACAGGGAATTCGCGCAGCTGAGATTCAGCAGCGAGTTCCCGGGTACAACTCAGATCACGATTCATTCCGCCGAACCTTCGAGCGCGACAAGAAAGACCTACTTAGTCTCGGCGTACCGATCGAAGTAGTTGCTGGAACAACCGCGGAACTCACTGCGTATCGGGTCGATAAGTCGAAGTACGAACTTCCCGATCCAGGTCTAGAGAGCGACGAACTCGCGGCGTTGCATCTCGCCCTCGAAACCGTTGCTGTCGGGTCCTCGCAAGCAGACATGGCGAGAGCAATGTGGCGGCTTGGCGGGGTGGTCGATGCGGCAACGAGTGGTCCTCTCGGCTTGCCAGTCGGAGAACTGACCGAGATTCCCAGCGACCCCTCGCTTGTGCCACTTTTTCGCGCCGTGACAGAACGGCGGACCGCAACCTTTGTCTACGAAACAAGTGCAGGTACCGCAGATCGGCGCGTGGAACCTTGGCACCTCGATTTCAGGCGTGGTCGATGGAGCCTTTCGGCGTTCGATAGTGAGCGCGGGGACCAACGAAATTTCCGACTTGACCGAATACGGGGAGATGTTGCGGTCGGAGACGCCGCAAGCCAAACCCATCTGACGCCGAAGACGGTCGCCGAGCAATCTGATCCATGGGAGTTCGGAGACGCTGACCCCGTCATGGTCAGCGTGAGGTTCGACGCTGAGGTTGCACTGTTCGCGGGCGACTCATTGCGTTCATGTGACTCCACCGCGGCGCCTGATGGCTCGCTCGTTTTCCTCGTGCCAGTCATGAATTGGCCAGCATTCCGTTCCTTCGTGCTTAGTTCCCTTGATCATGCCGAGATATTGGAGCCGCCTGAGTACCGAGCAGCGATGGTTGACTGGTTGTTGCTCATAGCGGGTGAATCCAATGGCTGATCTCACTGCTGCAGAGAGGCTCGACCGCATCTTGGCGATTGTACCGTGGGTAGCAAATCAACCGAATGGAACCGCACCGCTCGCCGAAATAAGTGAGCGATTTAACATAGGCGCGGATGATCTGCGGGACTGCCTTGTCATAACTTCGATGGTGGGAGTTCATCCTTACACGCCCGACGTGCTCATCAACGCAATCATCGACGCAGACACTGTCAGGATCGAGTTACCGGATTATTTCCGCCGGCCGTTGCGGTTGACTGCGGAGCAAACGTTTGCCTTACTTACATCAGCGAAGGCGTTGCTCTCGGTCCCCGGCGCCGACGACCGCAGCGCTCTAGCTCGTGGTCTCGCGAAGGTTCTCCACTCTTTAGGTGAAGCCTCTGAAACCGCAGTAGAGATCGGAATCGACACAGCTTCCGACGCCATCACCGAACAGTTGCGAGTCTCGGTCGAGTCCAAATGTTCCGTGAAGATCACCTACTACAGCTACGGGCGAGACAACACCGGATCGAGAGTTGTGAATCCTTGGACAATCCATTCTGAAGGCGGTCTCTGGTATCTGCAGGGTTGGTGCCATTCGAGTAGCGCTGAGCGAATTTTTCGGATTGATCGCATACGCGAGGTCACTCACACCGATCAAGCATTTGATACTCCAGATCCCATTCCAGAGTTCCGACTTTTCGACAGCGCAGATGTTCAAGGACGAGTCACGCTTCGGCTCAAACCGGCGGCAAAGTGGGTCCTCGAGTACTACCCAACGGAATCTGTGGTTCCCGAACCAGACGGGGAGTTCACCGTGGAACTTGCCATTGGCTCCGTTGCCTGGCTGGAACGACTGCTCCTTCGCCTCGGGCCCGACGCAGTAGTTCTTGATGCGTCCGATGGCCTAGAAGCGATCGCGGCTGACTCAGCCCGGAGACTGCTCGCTATTTACAGTGACTAGTCTGATCACTCGGCCTGGATGTGGGGGCCTCATTTCCGATCCGAAAGTCGCCTAGTGATAAGCCCTGCACTCGAACCCGTGGCACAACGCTCCTCGAGGTCTCGCCGACGGATCCTTGAGAGGTGGTTTGGTCCGCGAGGGTCCGGCATCATCGAGTGGTTCATTGTGATTGTTGGAGCGATCTTGCTTGCACTCGTTGTGAAGCTTTTTCTGCTCCAGGCTTTCTATATCCCCTCGCTCTCGATGTACCCGACGCTGCACGTAGGCGATCGTGTTTTGGTCAACAAGCTCAGTTATCGCCTTCACGACGTTAATCGTGGGGATGTGATCGTTTTCGAACGGCCGGCGTCAGAAACCTCGAGCACTATTCCCGATCTCATTAAACGGGTAGTGGCGATTTCGGGGGAATCAGTTGTGATCAGGGACGGTTCTGTCTTCGTCGATGGAACCCGACTCGACGAGAACTACCTCCCCGATGGCACCGTCACCAGCACAGCAAATGCTCCGAATAAGTGCACGGAACAGGCGCCTTGCGTCATCCCGAGCGGACAGGTTTGGGTGATGGGAGACAATCGCGGCGATTCAAAAGACAGCCGCTACTTCGGCCCCATTGATAAATCTTCAATTGTGGGACGTGCATTCATCACTGTTTGGCCTCTGGGCCGCTTCGGTCTCCTCTGAAGCATCGTCATTGACCACACTTTTGCGCGACTAAGAGGCTTTGTCTCCAGTTGCAGCATTGGTCAGCGCATTCATCATGACATCAACGTGATCGCTGTAGACCCCATCGATTCCCGCGTCGAGGAGACCATCGAGAATGCGTTCGAACTGTGCATCCCACCCGAAGGCGAGCAGTTCGAAGCGGTGCACCATCGCTATGAGACCGCCAGTCCAATCTGAGTGGTGGAGGTTCAACACGTCAACGCCCATCTCCGCGCTGCGGGCTATGTGCAGTTCAGGACTGCTTTCAAATCGAGCCGCTCGGGTCGACTCAACAAGATTGACATCTGGCGACAGCGCTCTCCAGCCGCAAAGCAGTTCGCGCGATGGATGGCAAAGCCAAAGTTGCGACTCGGCGCTGACATCCCGAGCACAAGCGATCACTTCGGCAGCAGCTGAAGGATCTTTTACGTCGAGTGAAAACTCAACCGAGGCACCCACAAGTTCGTAGAAGTTGCGGAGCGTCGGAATGTGGTCCGGAAGATCGGAAGAGTGAACCTCGGCGATTGGCCGACGCCGAGGTCGACGTCCAACAACACCGTCGTGGTCCAGAACAGCCACCCCATCAGCTGTCATCCAAACATCACTCTCGATCCCCGTTGCGCCGAGTCGCACTGCGAGCTCGAATGCCTCGATCGTGTTCTCAGGAGCATTGGCCTTCGCTCCGCGATGAGCGAAGCCGATAGGCGGCCGAAGGGATGGAAGACGGGTCACTTCTACAGAATGCCTCATGGGACCTCAGTGAGGGCAACACGAGCGTTGAGGTCCATGGTCGAGGTGCAGGGGTACGATGCGACCCATGTTCAATGTCGGCGGCAGTGAGATCATCGTTATCCTGCTGCTGGCGTTATTGCTGCTCGGTCCGGAGAAACTGCCGGACGCGGCTCGAAAGGTGGGCAAGTTTCTCGCTGAGGTCCGACGGGTGACCTCAGGGTTCGAAGAAGAAGTTCGATCGGCGATGGACCTCGGCGATACCCGCAACGTCGATTCCGCTCTCGACCGCACGACTGAAGGGCCTCGTCTTGTGGCGCCGGTTGATCCCGCTATGCCGATGGGCCCGGCGGCTGCACCCACGCCGTTCATAGGCGACTTGTCCTCTGCGCAGCCCGCTGACGACGGTTCCGGGACGGTCTGAGGCCAGCG
>CAMAYJ010000039.1 GCA_945862505.1 Bifidobacterium breve
GCGTTGCGTGGGGGAGTAGACCCTGAAGACGCCGAGGTTGTGAGCAACCTTGCTCGAAACATCGATCTCCAGATCGATACCAACGGAACAGTCATTGTTGATGATGTAGATGCCACGATCGAGATTCGTGGGCCAGAGGTGACTCGGGCCGTGAGCATCGTTGCTGCCAATCCAGACGTGCGGAAGGAAATGCGTGCTCGCCAACGTCAGTGGGTGGCAAAACGAGGTGGCGGCGTGATGGAAGGTCGTGATATCTGCACGGTGGTGTTTCCCGAAGCGCGTTTGAAGGTTTACCTCGATGCGAGCCCTGAGGTGCGGGCCGCTCGGCGGTCGAAGGAAGTCTCTGAACTGTCCTATGAGACCGTCGCAACAGACCTGGCACGGCGCGATGCACTGGACCAGAACCGAACACATGACCCTCTCCGGACTGCATCCGACGCGGTCACCATCGACACCAGCGATCTCAGTGTCGATCAGATTGTTGACGCAATCATGGGGCAACTGGCGTGAGCCGACGCGAGATCTTCATTCCCGAAGGTCACGACAACGGCGAAAAACTCACGCTCCCACAGAAGACTCTGCACCACTTTGTTCGTTTGCTTCTAGAGATTGTTATTCGGCTTTATTTTCGACTCGAAGTGCATGGCCGAGAAAACATTCCTAAAAAGGGTCCATTCATCATTTCTCCGATACATCGTTCCTATCTCGATACGCCAGTGATTGGCGCAGCCATTTGGCGGTTGATGCGGTACATGGGTGCAGAAAAGATGTGGACCAATCGCCAGCTCGGTTGGTTCCTGACCGCAATGGGCGGATTTCCTGTACAACGCGGAGCTGCCGATCGCGACGCGTTGAAAGCGGCATTGCTCGTCGTCGAGCGCGGTGAGCCGTTGGTGATGTTTCCCGAAGGCACTCGTCAGACCGGCCCACTTGTGAAGGAATTGTTCGACGGCCCCGCCTACGTTGCTTGTCGGACGGGAGTATCAATCATCCCTATTGGGCTTGGTGGCACAGAGCGGGCGATGGCCAAAGGCAGAAAGTTCATCCGCCCGGTGAAAATGGTCGTCGTCATCGGCGAACCGATTGCTCCACCGCCCAAAAAGGAAAGTGGGCGTGTCTCTCGTAACGGTGTGCGCGAAATGACAGCTGAGCTACGCGCTCGGATTCAAGACCTCTTCGATGAAGCTCAACTACTCGCAGGATCGCCCAACCAGCATTAGTGGTGGCGACAAGTTGCAACGCGAGGCGATTGCCTCAGAGCATCGAACCAACAGTGAGTTTGCGCACGAGGGGCTCGAAATGCGACAGCGGCAACGTGTCATAGTCGTTGTCGAACGCGATTTGATCCCACTCATCGGCAAATTGGGCGGCGAGAGCAAACTGCTCAGCGGTCAGTGTGTCTCGATGAGTCTCACGAGCGTTCGGGTCAGCGCCGAAGTGCTGGTAGTAGTGCTTGCCCTGGAAGTCCTGATGTACGCGAATCATTTGGTAGACGTCATCGCGCACGTATGGCTTAATCATTTCTGCTGAGATCGCTCCGTGATTCGCAACGGTGATCGCCTTGCCGACGTCGTGCATGAGTGAGGCGAAAATGACTTCCTCGTCGGCGCCAGCGCGTTCGGCAAGAGTGGCCGTTTGCAGGCAGTGGGTGAGTTGATCAGCGTTGAAACCGTCAGTGATCTCGCCGAGTGACTCGAGCAACATCAACATGCGGTCAGCTACACGCCCTTGACTGAGGGCGTGCTGCGCGCCGATGTGGAGCCACTGCTCTTGGGTTGATTCGTCCATGCGGGTGAAGGAAGTCGCCATGGCTACATTCTGCCCTGCCGAGCGCCCAAAGGGTTGATTTTGGCTTTGTCGAGGGTCAGGCGGCGGGCGGAGGAGAGGATGAAACCGAGCAGCCCCACAGCGAGCCCAGCCTGTAGGGACATGGCACCACCAATGGCGAACTAGGCGAGCGATGCGAGAACGTCGCTGGCGTGGAGCGAACGATCCTGCGTTGGTGGACGATTATCGACTGGTCCGCCAAACGCAAGCGTTGCTGCGGCGTCGATCGTGGCAATGAGGTCTCGAAGGTTGCGTGGGGGAGGGAAGTACTCGTCTTCCTCGGTGACACTCACAACCTCGACACCGTCGCGAGGTGAAATTCGAGCGATGACTGCTTCGACGAGTTCCTCAGGCGCTGAAGCGCCAGCAGTAACACCCACGATCCCGTGAAGATCGCTGGGGAGTTCTTCGGGACCGTTCACTCGGTAGACGCGATCGCAGCCAGACTGGTGGGCAAGACTTTCAAGGGCGCGGGTATTTGAAGAGTTCGCCGAGCCAATCACGACAACCGCATCGCAGCGCGGAGCGATCTCGAGTAACGCGGACTGCCGGTTCGTTGTGGCGAAACAAAGGTCGGAGCGGCCGGGCACCCACATGTCGGGAAAGCGCGACCGAGTCGCTTCAAGTACGTCAGCCCAGTCACGGTGACTGAGCGTTGTCTGAGCGAGTAACGCAACGGGCTCGGTAAACAGTGGAAGGGCAGCGACTTCTTCGACAGATTCAACACGATGAATGTTGTCGGGCGCGACCGCCATTGTTCCGACTGCTTCTTCATGCCCTTCGTGACCGATGTAGACGATCTGGTAGCCCTTGCCTGCTCGTACTTTCACTTCGTGATGAACCTTGGTTACGAGGGGGCAGACAGCGTCTACGACATATCCGCCATTGGCTTGGGCTGCGGCCACAACTTCCGGCGCTGATCCGTGAGCCGACAGCATGACTGGACTGCCCTCAGGAACCTCCGCGATGTCGTCGACGAACACCACTCCGAGATCTTGGAATCGCTCGACAACCCGCTGGTTGTGAACGATCTCGTGATAGCAGTAAACCGGTGCTTCGAACGAACGAACCATCCAAGCGAGGGCTTTGATCGCCATCTCGACGCCTGCACAGAATCCTCTGGGAGCAGCCAGAAGAACCTTGTCTACCGACGAGGGAGTCAACGTGTCCGAGGGCAACGGAGGCTGGTTGTTCATGGAACTACAGGCTACCGGCACTATCCTTACCGCCCATGTCGTCACCTCGAGTTGTCAGTGTCGCGCCCGCGTCGCCGGCTGATCGGGCAGGCCTGTTACCGGGGGACCAGATCCTCCGTCTGAACGGCGAAGTTCCTCGCGACATCATCTCGTACCGACTCCTCGCTGACGAGGGCGAACTGAGCCTCGATATCGATCGCGGTGGACTCCAACTTTCGCTTGACGTTGAAAAGCGGAACGGAGAGTCTCTCGGCGCTGAAATTCACTCGGCCCTTTTCGATCAAGTCCGCACTTGCGACAACCACTGCGAGTTCTGTTTCATTTATCAGCTCCCCCCGAACCTTCGGGAATCGCTCTACCTCAAGGATGACGACTACCGGCTGTCGTTTCTTTACGGCAACTTCACGACCCTCACACGCTTTACCGAGTTGGATCTCGAGCGGGTAGTGACTGAACGTATTTCACCTTTGCATGTGTCGATTCATGCAACCGATCCTGACCTTCGCTCATCGATGCTGCGCAACCGACGGGGTGCGACGAGTCTCCGGTGGTTACGAGCGTTGCTCGACAACGACATCGAGGTTCATGGTCAAGTCGTCGTGTGTCCGGGCCGCAACGATGGTGCTGCTCTCGATCAAACGTTCGCCGATGTGCTCGATCACTATTCGCAACTCGCGACTCTGAGTGTGGTGCCACTGGGGATAAGCCGCTTTAATACGGAAACAACGATGCGGCGGCATACGGCTGCAGAAGCTTCCGATGTGATCGATGCAGTCCACGATTGGCAGGAGGTCTACCTCGCCGCTCTCGGCCGGCGGGTCGTTCACGCCGCCGACGAGTATTACCTTCTGGCCGATCGTCCTTTCCCAGATCATTCCTCGTATGAAGAGTTTCCGATGCATGAGGACGGAATCGGCATGGCGCGAACCTTCGAACGAGAGTTCTTGGGCGAAACAGAGACACCCACGGGTGTGGCGAACGGTTTCTTCGCCTGGGTCGATGGTGCTCCTCCAGAGGGTTATCGCGCACCCCGGGGCGGAGGACAAGTCAGTCTCCGGCCCCGTCCAAACGCTCCGATAGCGATCCTGACCGGGAATTACGGAGCAAAAGTGATCGCTCCACTGATCGAATCGGTTGATCGATCTGACGTGCGCGTCATTACGGTGGAGAATGATTTCTTCGGAGGCAACACCGGAGTGGCTGGTCTCATGACAGGCACTGATCTCATTCGAGTGCTGGCTTCTGAACCAGAGGGCCATCGTTACCTCTTACCTGATGTCTGTCTGTCGCAGGGCGTTTTCCTCGATGGCCTTTCCCCTGATGATCTGCCGCGACAGGTCGAGATTCTTCCCACTGATGGGATCGCCCTTCGTAGGGCATTGGAGCCGAAATGAGTACTCAACCCACCGAACTTCCCCTCGTCGCCATTGTCGGCAGACCAAATGTTGGGAAGTCAACGTTATTCAACCGCATAGTCGGCCGTCGCGAGGCGATTGTTGAAGAGAAGTCTGGCGTCACGCGCGATCGAAAAGAAGTGATCGCAGAGTGGCAAGCGCGTGATTTTCGACTCGTCGACACTGGTGGATGGATGCCGGGTGGCGATGCTCTTGACGAGAAGGTCTCGAAGCAAAGCGAAAAGGCGATTTTCGAAGCCGACGTGGTGTTGTTCGTCGTCGACGTAACTGTTGGCATTACCGAAGAAGACAATCGTGTCGCTCAGATCCTGCGCAAGCGTGGTCGACCTGTTCTTCTGGTGGCGAACAAAGTTGACGACACGAATCGCGAGTCAGCAATCTGGGACCTACTCAATCTTGGTGTCGGTGATCCGTTTCCCGTAAGTGCACTCCACGGTCGTGGCACTGGTGACCTCCTTGAGTCGCTAATGCTCGAGTTCCCGCCAGAGCCCGAAGCTGTCATCGACGAGAACGAGGCCGAAGTCGACAAGATTTTCTCTGTTTCGATCGTGGGTCGGCCCAACGTGGGCAAGTCAACACTGTTCAACCGATTAATCGGCGATGAACGTTCGGTAGTTCACGATATGCCTGGCACTACGCGTGACGCAGTCGACACGATCGTCGAAACCGAAGATGGCCCAATCCGTTTTGTAGATACTGCGGGTATGCGACGACGGAGCAAAGTCGACGAAGCACTCGAGTACTACTCACTTGTTCGAGCTCTTCAGGCAATTGACCGTTCTGATGTTGCACTCTTGGTTATCGACGCGACCGTCGGTGTGACTGCTCAGGATCAGCGACTTGCCGAGCGAATTGATGCCGCCGGTTGTCCCGTCGTCGTTCTGTTGAATAAGTGGGAACTTCTCGATGCTGATGGTCGAGAAGAAGTTGGCTATCAAATCAGTCAGCGTCTGCACTTCATCGGTGAATCCCCAGTGCTGAAAATCAGTGCTCTGTCCGGCAAAGGTGTGCATCGGTTGCTTCCGGCGTTGCAGGGAACGATCGAGGACTACCACCGCCGGGTTCCGACTCGAAAAGTCAATCAGGTTCTACGCGCTGCTCAAGCTGCGCAGCCCGGCCCGCACGGAGCGAGAGTCCTCTATGCAACCCAGGGAGCGACTGATCCTCCGACGTTCACTCTTTTCGCGAATAAGGAAATTCCACCCTCCTACCTGCGCTACCTAGAACGTTCGCTTCGGGAAGCATTTGATATGGGAGCAACACCTATCAAGATGAGAGTACGAAAGAGGGACTAATTCTCATGGGAAGAACTTGCGAAGGTCGAATAGCACTTGTAACCGGCGCCAGTCGCGGTATCGGAAAAGCGATAGCCCATCGCCTTGCTGCTGAGGGTGCCGCAGTTGCTATCTGTTCGAGGCCGCAACCCGGGCTTGCCGATCTAGGAACCCTTGAGCAAGCAGTAGCAGACCTCGAGTCCACTGGATCGAAGATCATCGGAATTCCGTTCGACCTAAGTGATCCGAACAATGACCTTTCACATCTCGTCGCAAGCGTCGAACAAAAACTCGGCACCATCGACATTCTTGTGAACAATGCAGCTGCGGGTGGTTTTAAACCTTTTATGGATTGGTCCGACAGCGGAATCGAAAAGATTCTGCAACTCAATTTCTGGGTTCCGTGGAAACTCATCCGCGAGGTCCTTCCCCAGATGCGCGAGCGAGGGGAGGGGTGGATCATCAACCTTTCTTCAGCAACTGCGATTCCGCCCGAGGGCCCGCCGTTTCCGCCCACTGGCCCAGCGTCGATGGGAACCATGTACGGCGGAAGTAAAGCATTCCTCGATCGTTGGACAGCAAGTCTTGGTGTTGAAGCGGGAGCGGAAGGGATCGCTGTCAATACGTTGGCACCGCAGGCTGCGGCCGCCACCGAGGTACTTCTCGCTCACTCAAATCTTCCCGATGAACTTTATGAACCTCTCGAGACGATGGCCGAAGCAGCGCTAGCCCTTGCCACCGCATCGCCCACAGAACTCACCGGCCGGATCACCTACAGCCTCGAACTGCTCGCGGAGTTACAGCGACCGACCTTCACTCTTGATGGTACGGAAGAACTCACCGATTGGGCTCCGGCAACTCTGCCTGCTCGCATTGCGATCATGAAGGCTCATTCTCGCGGCGAACGCGAGGGGCAAGAGGCATCGAATGTGCCTGATCTACTGAAGACGCTGCGGGACTGACCAGTAATGCCTTGGTGCGAAGAGTGTTCCAAGTTCTGGAACCCAAACTCGATGCCTCCCGATGGAACGTGTCCATCGTGTGGTCGCATGATTGGTGAGCCGCCCACGCCCCAACGAGTCCCTTGGCATTTTTGGATTCTGGTTTTCGCTGCGGGTCTCTATCTCGGGTGGAGAGCCGTGCAAGGCGTCCTTTGGTTGCTGCAGTGAACGAAGATCTCACCACTGTTCAACTCGCAATCATTGGGAGCGGGTTCGGAGGCCTCGGCGCTGGAGTTATGGCTCTGGAACAGGGCGTCGAATCATTTGTGATTCTCGAGCGCTCGAAAGCCGTTGGCGGCACATGGCGAGACAACACATACCCGGGTTGCGCCTGCGATATCCCAAGCAACTTATATTCATTCTCATTCGCACAAAATCCCCGCTGGTCGCGCAGCTATCCAGCACAACCCGAGATCGAGGACTATCTCGAACGGATCACAGATCATTACCGCTTGCGATCTCGGCTGAGGTTCGAATTCGACGTTGAGGAAGTCGTATGGAACGAGGCTGAACGATGCTGGTTGATCACTTCTCGAAAAGGCGAGACCGTTAAGGCATCAACTCTCATTAGTGCGACCGGACCTTTGAGTCAGCCTTCCGTTCCAAATCTTCCCGGACTCGATTCGTTCGGCGGCGAGATTTTCCATTCGGCGGCATGGCGGCACGATGTTGACCTGGTTGGCGCACGCGTCGGCGTTGTAGGCACAGGAGCATCAGCGATCCAACTCGTCCCTTCTATTGCGGACGCCGTGGAGCACCTCGATGTCTTTCAGCGAACGCCGCCTTGGGTCCTGCCGCGCGACGATCGTCCGACTCCGAAATGGCGCCAGCGTTTGTACAAGGCTCTGCCTTTCCTCCAGCGTCTCCATCGTTGGCGGATCTACTTCCGTCAAGAGTTTCTTGCGTTCGCTTTCCTCGGAACCGGAAAGATTGCTCAGGCGATGACAAAGCGGATCATCGAAGAAACGAAATTGATGATAGGAGATGCGTTCGAGGATTCAGACATCGCATCCACGTTGGTCCCGGACTACACGCCAGGTTGTAAGCGTCTGCTGATCTCAAATGATTGGTACTCGTCGTTAGCAAAGACCAATGTTGAACTCGTTAGTTCATCGATTGAACACGTGACAAAAAGCGGAGTCCACACGTCTGATGGCATCGAGCACGATCTCGACGTGCTCGTCCTAGCGACGGGATTCGCGGTCGCAGACTTTCCGTCGCCGCTCCGAATCATCGGTCGCAATGGTGTCGATCTTGCTGACCATTGGAACGAGGGTGCCTCGACTGATTTTGGACTCACGGTTTCCGGGTTTCCCAACCTTTGGTTTCTAGCTGGACCGGGGACGGGTCTCGGGCACAACTCGATTATCTTCATGATCGAAGTGCAACTCGAACACATCTCACGGGCGCTGCGCTTTATGCAGAAGTCTTCCGTCGCCGTGTTGGAACTTCGTCCTGAAGTCGAAGCCTCCTCATATGCCGAATTGCAAAAGCGAATAGCGAAAACAGTATGGGCCTCGGGATGTTCGAGTTGGTACGTCTCACCGGGTGGTCAGGTCGACACAATCTGGCCCGGAACGACAACCGAATACTGGTGGCGGGCGCGGCGGTTCCATCCCGACCGGTATGTGAAGACGCTGGGTCGATTCGGTGAGATCACCTCTGCTCGCTAAGGTGTTCTAACCACGGGCTGTGGCGCAGCTTGGTTAGCGCGTCGGTCTGGGGGACCGAAGGTCGTGGGTTCGAATCCCGCCAGCCCGACCAGACACGAGCGGGGTGCCACACTGGCATCCCGCCCTGTCACCCCCGAGAACTCCAGGAAGACTGATGTCAGACCAGAGCAAAGACGAGACATCGACCGACGCCCAAGAGGGTCCTGAGTATCTCGAAACAAGTTCCGAGGAGAGAGCTTCGATTCGAGCTCAGAGGCTCGAGCGCCTTGCGGAGTTGAGCGAGAGCGGGGTCAATCCCTATCCCTATCGCTTCGAGCGATCCTCAGACATTGGTCCGGTGCGCGAAGAGTGGTCCGCGATCGAGGCCGGCACGGAAACAGGCTCTGTCGCTCGGCTAGCGGGTCGGCTGATGCTGAAGCGTGAGCAAGGACGCCTTACGTTCGGTCAGTTACGAGACCGATCCGGCGAAATCCAACTTTTCGTTTCTGCAGGTGTCCTCGGCAAAGAGTCTTTCGCCGAATTCAACCAACTTGATCGTGGCGATTGGGTAGGAGTCGAAGGCGAAGTCATGGCCACCAAGAAAGGTGAGCTCTCGATCAAGGTCACGACTTGGGAACTGCTGAGCAAGGCATTACGTCCTCTCCCTGATAAGTGGAAAGGGCTGGCCGACGTCGACGCCCGTTACAGGCAGCGTTATGTCGATCTCACGGTTAATCCTGATGCGCGCCGAGTCTTCGAAGTGCGTTTCGCCGCTGTCGATGCAATTCGCCAGGTGTTGAGAGAGCGCGGCTACCTCGAGGTAGAGACGCCGATCCTCAATCTGCAACAGGGTGGAGCGACCGCTCGACCGTTCATCACGCATTACAACGCTCTCTCGATTGATACCTACCTCCGCATTGCTCTGGAACTTCCGTTGAAGCGTCTCCTCGTAGGTGGCCTTGATCGCGTGTTCGAGATTGGGCGTGTTTTCCGGAACGAAGGCATCGATACCCGGCACAACCCCGAATTCACAATGCTCGAGTCGTATGAAGCCTTCGCCGATTACACCGACATGATGGTTCTTGTAGAAACTCTTGTTGCAGCAGCAGCGGTCGCAGCGAATGGGACCACCGTTGTCGGTATGAGAGGGACTCCGGTCGACCTTGCGCCGCCGTGGCGACGGGTGTCGATGGTCGAACTCATTCGTGAAATCGTCGGTGTCGAAATCAACCCCGCGATGGATCTGGCCGATGCACGCGCTGTGCTCGATGGTCTTGGACTCCAATGGAAAGAGCACTGGGGTCCCGGCCGTTGCACTCACGAGGTGTACGACGAACTTGTTGAACCCAAGGTCATAGTACCAACAATTGTTTTTGATCATCCCCGTGAAACATCACCGCTTGCGAAACCACACCGGAGCGATCCGTCGCTCGTCGAGCGATTTGAAGTCATCGTCGATGGTCGTGAGCTTGCTAACGCCTACAGCGAACTCAACGATCCGATCGAGCAACTTGCTCGATTCCAGGAAGAAGCAGCCCACAAGGCGGCGGGGGACCCTGAGGCCGGAGATGTCGATCTGGACTACATCCGAGCACTCGAATACGGAATGCCGCCTGCTGGCGGCTTGGGGATCGGAATCGACAGGCTCATCATGATCTTGGCTGAAGTCGAAAGCATTCGCGAAGTAATTCTCTTCCCGACGCTCCGACCTGAAAACAGTTTGACCGAAGATGATTTTCCGCCAAGGTCAAACGCGTAACGATGAATCACGGTGAACTCGGCGGTTTTCTGAATGCGTCGTGATTCCCGGCGAGCCAGGCTTATTGGATACTTGACAGCCCTTGGTGGGTTGATCTTGCTCGTCTCGACTCTGCCTGCTGTTGGATTTCGTCTCGGCAACGTAGTGAATGTCGTGACCCCGTTTGGCGTGCGGGTGACGAGCCATGTGATCTCAGTAGCCGCCGGTGTTTCGCTTCTCTACTTGGCTGGTCAGTTAGCGCGCCGACGTCGGATGGCGTGGATCTTTGCCATGCTGCTCTTCGGTGCCTCGTTCGTCGTAGAAATTGTTCGACAGCACCATTATGTTGCTGCCACCTACTCGCTAGCAATGGTTGTTCTTCTCGCGATAAGTCGCTCGAAATTCAGAGCACCGGGCGACCCTCCGACGCTACTTGAGTTCGTCCGATTTCTACCTCGCTACTTCGTCATCATTTTTGTCTACGGGTTCGTTGCGCTCTTCTTTGAGCGAAACTCTATAAGCCCTTCTCCAACTATTTGGATGAATGTGCAGACCATTTTGTTGGGCCTTCTCGGAATCGAGGGTCCGTATCATTACGAGCGGGATTTTTTCGATTGGGCGTTTCCATCTTCGTTGCTCGTGCTCGGAGTAGCAGGCCTGTTAGCAGGAATCATTCTGATCTTCCGACCCATCGTCTCTCGCTCTTTCGTGTCAGCTGACTCGCGTGACGAGGCGATTGCGATCGTAAAGAGTTACAGCTCAGACTCGCTTGATTACTTTGCTCTAAGAGACGACAAGTTATTTTTCGTTTCGTCGGATCGAAAGGCATTGATCGCTTACACCTTCGTTGCTCGTCAGGCGTTGGTCTCAGGAGACCCGATTGGCGACGTGTCATCCATTCCTCTGGTGATTGATGAATTCCTAAGCATGTGTCGCGATCGGGCGTGGGGCGTTTCATTTCTTGCTGTGCGTGAAGCGGACCGTGATCTCTATGTTTCTCGCGGTCTACATACGGTGTATCTCGGCGATGAAGCAGTGATCGACGTACGCAACTTCTCGCTAGCAGGCAAGAAGTGGAAGAGCGTTCGACAGTCTTCGGGTCGAGTCGATCGAACCTTTCGCTACGAGTGGATTGCAGAGACCGAAGTCTCCGCCGAAATGCTTCACGAGTTAAATGACATCTCTCGGCGATGGAGAGGAAAGAAACCTGAAAGGGGTTTCACCATGACTCTCAGCCAGGACGTCGAAGGTACGAATCCTGATTTTTACCTCTGCATCGCCATCGACGAGCGAGGGAAGCCAGGAGGTTTTCTGCGCGTCGTTCCGATCTATGGTGACCGGCCGGGCTTCACGCTGGACATCATGCGCCGTGATCCAGAAACTCCCAATGGAATGACAGAGTTTCTTCTTACCCGCACCATCATGAATCTTGACGAGCTTGGGTACGAGCGCTTCAGTATGAATTTTGCTGCTTGGGGCCGGTTCTTTGAGGATGATGTCGACTACACAATCACGCAGCGTGGCGCCAAACTCCTCCTCAATCTCGTTAGTCCCTTTTACCAAATCAAATCACTGAAAGAGTTCAATCAGCGCCTGCATCCTGAATGGGTACCTCGTTGCATCGCGTATGAAGGATTTCGCACTTTGCCACGTGTAGCGCTTTTGTATTCCGCTGCTGAAGGATTCCTGACATTGCCAGTGATCGGTAAATACCTTCTTCCGCATACCGTGATTCATCCTGGTCACCCAGTTGTCGGTGGGGTGGCCAATCCTCGGGCTCGGGATGCGGTCTGAAGATGTGCGGGCGATTTACCAGTGTCACAACTAGCTCTGAGCTGGCCGATTTCTTCGAGGCCGATTCGGCACTCGCTGATCAAGGTGCAAATTTCAACGTCACTCCCACTTCTGACATCACGGTGGTGCGTGAAGATGAGAACGGTCAACGTCGTCTCGATCTGATGTTTTGGGGACTCGTTCCGAGTTGGGCAGAGAGTCCTTCAGGCGCATCGAGGCTGATCAACGCTCGGTCTGAGACAGCAGCGTCGAAGCCGTCGTTCCGATCTGCTTTTCGGCAGCGTCGCTGCATCATCCCAGTGGATGGATTTTTCGAATGGGTCTCCCATCCAGACCGAAAAAAGAAGCAGCCGGTTTATGTCTCTTCGAGAGATTCTCGGCCATTGGCATTTGCGGGCATCTGGGAGACGTGGCGGGACGGCACAAGTTCAGGTGGGCTGGAGACGCTCACGTCGTGCGCAATTCTGACCGGCCCGCCGAATAATTTAATTGCGCCACTTCACGACCGAATGCCAATGATTCTTGGTCGAGATCAATGGAGCGAATGGCTTGATCGATCTACTGATGATGTCGCGTATTTGCAGACGATGTTGCAGCCGGCACCCGAAGAGTGGCTCCAGTGGTGGCCCGTCTCAATGCGCGTCAACAGTATTCGCAACAACGACGCGACGCTCATCGTCGCCACTCCGGTGACGCCCGATGGTGAAGCAGAAGGCCAAGGACGTCTTCTTTAGTGTCCGGAGAGAAATGCTTATCGAGATCCGTCGGGGCCAAGGGCGGAGCGAAGCGCATCGGCTGCGGCGTCGAGAGACTCGCCAGACACTGAACTATCCGCTTTTCGAAAATCGATATCGGCTTCAGAAGTGATCGGGAGCACGTGAAGGTGCGTGTGCGGAACCTCGAGCCCAGCGATGATGAGCGACACTCGTTCTGCGCCGAAGGCTTCCACCTGAGCGGCGCCTATCTTGCGAGCCACTATCGCCAGATGGCCAGCAATCTCGTCGGGGAGGTCGATCCAGTGGTCGACCCCCAAACGAGGAACTACCAACGTATGGCCTGTGCAGATTGGAGCGATTGTCAGGAAAGCCACGCAGATTTCGTCTCGATAGACGAAGCGTCCCGGTAGCTCTCCGTCGATGATCTTAGTGAACAGCGTGCTCATGGTTAGAGAATCGTAGAGTGCGGGGGATGAGCATGCCTAATGAGTCGAGTGTCGAGGACAGGATCCTCACCGTTCCCAATGCGATCACGTTGGTTCGGTTGGCATGCTTGCCTCTCTTTGTGTGGCTCTTACTCAGCGCCGACAACGCGCTACTGGCGGGCGCGCTGCTTGGAGCACTTGGCGCCACTGATTGGGTCGATGGCTGGTACGCGAGAAAGTTTCATCAGATCTCGACGTTTGGAAAAGTCTTCGACCCCGTTGTCGATCGACTGCTGTTCTTTGTGTCCATTATCGCAATCATCATTGCAGGAGCAGCACCCTTATGGTTCTGCATTGCTGTCTTGGTGCGCGAGGTCGTGATTGCTATCGCGACGCTGATTCTTGCCTCGCTCGGAGCTCGTCGAATCGATGTGACATGGATGGGCAAGACCGCAACGTTCGGTCTGATGTTCGCTTTCCCCGGCTTCATCTGGGCGTCGACCTCTTGGCCTCTTCAATCGACCTTTGAAATTCTCGCTTGGGTCTGCGCCATTCCGGCCCTTGCCGCTTCCTACTATGCGGCGGCCCTGTACATCCCGCTCGGCCTCGGCGCTCTGCGCGAGGGGAGAGCCCTCCGCTCCCCGAAGTCATAACGAGTCGCGCCGGTGTCCCTCACGCTTCGGTGGAGGTCGAGGCGATCGGATAGCGTGCGACCCATGCATTTGCCTGATGACCTTCGTTATTCAACAGATCATGAGTGGGTCCGTCTCGAGAACGGTCAACTTCGTCTTGGCATCACCGACTACGCCCAAGATGCGCTCGGCGATGTCGTTTATGTCGAGATCCCAGAGATGGGGCTCAAGATCGATGCCTCAGGGAAAGTCAGTGAAGTTGAATCGACGAAGTCGGTCTCAGATATCTACGCCCCAGTTGCCGGAACAATTGTGGCCGTCAACGATGCGCTTTCAGATTCTCCTGAGCGTTTGAATGATGATCCTTACGGTGAAGGTTGGATCTGCGTGATCGAACCCACTGATCCAAGTTCTGTTGATGCCCTTCTCGACGTCGACGGCTATCGGCGGTTGATCGAAGGATCGTGATGGCATCCGTCGAGGGATTCTGCAATAACTGCGGTCATCGCAATTCGATTGGAGCAAACTTCTGCGCCTCGTGCGGTGCCGTTCTTGAGTCACTCGCGCCCGATCACACCACGATTACATTCCACCCGTTATCACCAGGTGATCCCATCGAGGAAGACGTTACCGTCGTTGTCGAAGGAATTCCCGCCGATATCGCAATGTTGGTGGTCCGGAGAGGTTCGAAGGCGGGAAGCCGATTCGCTCTCGATAACGATGTAGTAACTGCCGGCCGTCATCCCGACTCCGATATTTTTCTCGACGACATCACCGTGTCCCGTCGTCATGCTGAATTGCGACGCGTGACCGATGGAACATGGCTCGCATGTGATTCCGGGTCCCTCAACGGCACCTACCTAAACCGTCAAAGAGTAGATACAGCAATTCTTTCGAGTGGCGATGAACTGCAAATCGGCAAATTCAAGCTCGTGTTCTTGCTCGGTGGTGAAGACCAGTGACCGATACACGGTCCCATTTGTCGATCGGTGAAGTCCTGTCGCTGTTGCAAGAAGACTTCGCTGACATCACAATCTCAAAAATTCGGTTCCTCGAAAGTCAGGGCCTGCTCAACCCCGAACGCACCCCTTCGGGTTATCGCAAGTTTCACGACGAAGACACCGAAAGACTGCGGTGGATCCTCACCCAACAGCGTGATCATTTCCTTCCGCTGAAAGTCATAAAGGAACGTTTAGCAGCAGGCGATTTCTCGGACGGTCCACCAGAGGGCGTGCTTCCATTCGAACGTTCCTCAGGTTCCCCGGTTGAAACTCATACAAACGGCGCCCAGAACGTCACGTCGGGGAGTGACTCGCGATCGTCTGCTGCTGTCTCGGATTCGAATCGGCCACAAAACGGTGAAAGAACTTCCAAGGATCGGGCTCGCGCAGTTGCAAGTTTGGTCGAAGGGCCCAACGAAGCACCGACACTCGCTCCGCGAGGGGGCAAGCGCCATCCCACTGGGCATACAAAAGGCCAACCGACTCCGACACCCACAGGAGAGGTCGAGCCCGATGCTCCATCGTTGGCGCTCACTGTTGAGGAACTGTGTGTTCAGAGCGGCCTCAGTGCATCAGGGGTCACCGACTTAGAACGATTTGGATTGCTCAAGATTCGCTCAATGGGCAATGTCGATTACTACGACGAAGAGGCACTGGTTGTCGCTCGTTTGGCCGCCGGGTTCGCTCGATTCGGCATCGAGCCGCGGCACCTTCGGATGTACAAGGTTTCGGCTGATCGCGAGGCAGGACTTTTCGAGCAACTGATCACGCCGCTCCTTAAACAGCGCCGCGCAGCAGCTCGCGACGAGGCTGTCGAGATGCTTGAGGAACTGGCCGAATTGGCCGACGATTTACGGGCGGTCATGGTGCGGGCCTCGCTTCGCGATTATCTCGGGCAGGCCTGATCCAGGGGTTCAAAACGTCATCTTCGGCGGTAGGGTGACGAAGTGATTGAGATGGAAGTGGTCGCTGTCCGAGTGGACATTCCAGGCAATGCGCCTGTGCTTGTTTTGCGAGAAGTTGCTGGAGCAGGCCGGTTAATTCCGATCTTCATCGGTCAAGCAGAAGCCGGTGCGATCGGATTCGCGCTCGATGGAGTCGTAACCCCTCGGCCCATGACGCACGATCTCTTCTGCGAAACCATCGAACATCTGGGAGCAACCCTCACAGCGGTTGAGATCACCCGCGTAGAACAAAGCACCTTCTACGCGGAACTTATCCTCAAGGTTGGCGATGGCGAATCGCGTCTCTCAGCCCGTCCATCCGACGCCGTGGCGCTCGCCCTCAGAGTTCACTGCCCGGTCTGGGCGTCGGAATCGGTGCTCGACGAAGCCGGTCTCCTTCCTGACGACGAATCCGAGGACGGCGGCGACGGGGGAGACGTAGTTGAAGAATTTCGAGCCTTCATCGACAACGTGAATCCCGAGGATTTCGCGTCCTGAGGCGGAAAATCGATAACCATTGACGCCGCGCGCGCGGAGTTGTACGGTCAGCGGTCCTCACATCGGCGTAATTTCGCCGTTGTTATCCGCGGGATCAGCGTCGATCCCAGTTCGTGGCGGCTCGCTGCTGCACTTTGTACTTGGGAGTTTCCATGGGAATTACGAACGAGCGCGTCGCCGACCAAGGCTTCAGCGGTGCCAAAGCGGCAGAGATCGTTGGTATCAGCTACCGCCAGCTCGATTACTGGGCTCGTACTGATCTTGTTCGTCCGACGGTTACAGACGCCGCCGGTAGTGGGAGTCGTCGCCGCTATGGGTACACAGATCTTCTTGAGCTCAAGGTGATCAAGAGCCTCCTCGATGCCGGTATCCGACTTGAGAATGTTCGGGAGATTTTCAGTTACCTCCGCGACATTCTTGGTCAGGAGATCACCTCTGCCAATCTCGTCATTCAAGGTTCGACTTCGGTCGTCATCCAGTCCGATGGAGAACTCATCGATCTGATTCATAACGGCCAGGGAGTGCTCAACATTCTTCCGCTAGGTGGGGTCCGAGATGAGATGGACGCACGTATTCGTGAGTTGCGTCCTCCGTCGGAAGATGTCGAATCTGCGACGCCAGCAATCCCGGTTGTCGCAAACGTGGTCTGATCAACCCCCTGCTGAAACTAGGGTCGGGGCGTGACCGACCGCCTTTCTCCACTCGATCAAGTTCATCGCTCCATCGGCGCCAAGATGGTTCCGTTCGGTGGTTGGGACATGCCCCTTTCCTACGCTGACGGAACGTTGGCTGAACATCGAGCATGTCGTCACGGTGCAGTCGTGTTCGATGTTTCCCACCTCGGCACGGTTCGAGTTACCGGTCCCGATGCGTTCGAGGTGCTTCAGCGCGCTTTCACCAATGACCTCAATCGGGTCACCCCTGGTCGTGCGCAATACACCCACCTGCTCGACGAAGAGACAGCATCGGTGGTTGACGACATCATCATCTGGTGGGTCAATGCGGAGACGTTCGACGTGATGCCGAACGCATCGAATACCGATCGGGTCACCGGGGCGATCGAGGAAGTCGCCCAATCCATGGGCGGTGTTGCCGTGGAAGCAGGGGATGTCACTTCTGAACGGGCCATCCTCGCTGTTCAGGGTCCTCAAGCTCGCACGCTGCTGGAAACGATCGACCCAAATATTTCCTCCGTGGCGCGCTTCGATGTTCGACGACTTACGTGGAATGGCATCGATGTCGTGGTCGCTGGCACGGGTTACACCGGGGAAGACGGCGTAGAAATTGCTATCCCCGCATCGCACGCAGAAGAACTTTGGAAGGCAATCGTTAATGCAGGCGTGACTCCAGCGGGTCTCGGTGCGAGAGACACGTTGCGGCTTGAAGCGGGATTGCCCCTGCACGGGCACGAACTTGGATCGGGCATTACTTCACTGCAAGCCGGACTCGGTTGGGCAGTGCGTTTCGACAAAGGGCCGTTTCGCGGTTCGGAATCTCTTGCCGCTGAACGTGATCGGGGGATCTCGCGTCGGTTGTTTGGACTAGCAACAGAGGGTCGCCGACCGCCGCGTGAGGGTTCTCCGATTTTGAGCGACGGAGCGATCGTTGGTGAAGTGACGAGCGGCAACTTCTCGCCTGAACTTGGACACGGAATAGCGCTCGGGTTCCTCCCCCCTGAATCGACTGTGGGGGATGTTTTTGAAATCGATGTCCGCGGCACGATGCTTGAAGCTCGAGTCGTGAAGACACCTTTTGTGAGTTAGTTAGTTTTCTGCGAAGGCCTCAATCGGCGGACATGAGCAGACAACATTGCGGTCGCCGTACGCGCCGTCAATGCGGCTGACCGGCGGCCAATAGCGAGCAGCGACGTGACCATTGGGCCAGCCCGCACACTCGCGTGAGTAGGGATGGTCCCAGTTGTCCGCTGTGAGATCAGCTGCGGTGTGAGGCGCATTGTGGAGAGGATTATCTTCAGCGGGCCATTCGCCCGCGGCGACTCGATCAATCTCGGCGCGGATTGCCAGCATTGCGTCGCAGAAACGGTCGAGCTCCGCAAGGTTTTCACTTTCGGTGCTCTCGACCATGAGTGTTCCGGCCACCGGGAACGACATTGTTGGAGCATGGAATCCGTAGTCGATAAGGCGCTTCGCAACATCGTCGACAGTCACGCCGGTATCTTTCGTGATCGGGCGAAGGTCGAGAATGCATTCGTGAGCAACAAGATTGTCGCGTCCGGTGTACAGAACCGGATACGCATCTTGGAGGCGACGTGCGACGTAGTTCGCATTGAGTATTGCGACGTGCGTTGCGCGTTCAAGACCTGCAGGACCCATCATCGAGATGTAGGCCCACGGAATGGTCAAGATGTTCGCCGAACCATACGGAGCTGACGAGACGGCACCGACGATTGGGCCCGTTGCTGAAGAGTCGCGTACCGGGCCGGCACTTGGAATGACCGGGTGACCGGGCAAGTAAGGAGCAAGGTGCGAGCGGACGGCAACTGGTCCAACTCCTGGACCACCGCCACCGTGGGGGATGCAGAATGTTTTGTGAAGGTTCAGGTGACTGACGTCGGCACCGAAATGACCAGGACGAGCGACGCCGACCAGAGCGTTGAGATTGGCGCCGTCGAGATAGACCTGGCCGCCAGCATCATGAACTGCGGCACATATTTCACCGATCGCTTCCTCGAATACGCCGTGCGTTGATGGGTAAGTGATCATCAACGCTGCGAGGCTGCCCGCGAACTCTACGATTTTGCTGCGCAGGTCATCGACATCGACATTGCCGTTCTCGTCGCAGGCAATGACGATGACGCGCATTCCGACCATCGCAGCGCTCGCTGCATTCGTGCCATGAGCAGAGGCGGGGATGAGGCAAACATCGCGATTGGAATCGCCGTTTCCGAGATGCCACGCGCGGATAGCGAGGAGGCCTGCGAATTCACCCTGTGAGCCAGCGTTTGGTTGTAGGGAGACAGCGTCGTAACCGGTGATGTCGGCAAGCCAGCGTTCGAGATCGGTGATCACGGTTCGGTAACCCTGCGCATCAGAGGGATCGACGTACGGATGAACGTTGGCAAACTCCGGCCATGTAATCGGTTCCATCTCTGCGGCAGAGTTCAGCTTCATCGTGCACGAACCCAATGGAATCATTGACCGATCGAGAGCGAGGTCGACGTCGGCGAGTCGACGAAGATAACGAACCATCTCCGTTTCGCTGTGATGACTCGTGAAATTTGGATGATCGAGATAGGCGCTTGAGCGGATGGCAAAATCGGGAATCGAAGATTCCGATCGTTCATCGATACCGGCAACCGAAATATCAACTGCTCCGAAGCACGCGAGAAGCGTCGCAACGGTCACAGGCGTTGTGGTCTCGTCAAGAGAGAACGCGACCGTGTTGGAATCGATCCGGAGAATCTCTAGACCGGCTGCTCGAGTCACGGTCATGAGTTCGTCAGAACCCGAGGGCACCTTTACTGTGAGCGTGTCGAAAAACGTTTGGTTGACAAGTTCTAAGCCGAGTTCACGTAGCCCGGTGGCGGCAACCGACGTCAGACGATTAACACGAGTGGCGATGCGCTTGAGCCCATCAGGTCCATGCCAAGCCGCATAGAGGGCCGCCAATACGGCAAGCAAAACCTGGGCTGTGCAGATATTCGATGTGGCTTTCTCGCGACGGATGTGCTGCTCTCGCGTTTGCAACGCAAGGCGGTAAGCGGGTCGACCGGCTGCATCGATGGAGACGCCCACCAAGCGACCAGGCAGAACACGACGATGTTCATCGCGAGTGGCGAGGAAACCGGCACTTGGTCCACCAAAGCCAAGCGGTATGCCGAAGCGTTGTGAGGATCCGACAACGGCATCGGCTCCAAGTTCTCCTGGGGGAGTGATGAGGCAGCACGCGAGTAGGTCAGTGGTGACCGCGACGAGAGCCCCAGCGATGTGGGCCGCGTCAATCGCCGGAGCAAGGTCGCGGATGGAACCCGAAGAGCCGGGATGCGAAAGAAGGACACCAAAAACGTCATCAGCGATTGGTGCGTCAGGATCGACGATTTCAATGATGAAACCGAGAGGCTCTGCTCTTGTTTGGAGCACTGACACCGTCTGCGGATGAGTGTCACGATCAATGAGAAATCGATCGCCGCGTTTACCGTTTGATCGGTAGAGCAATGTCATCGCCTCGGCAGCAGCGGTGGACTCGTCGAGCATTGAAGCATTAGCGATGTCCATGCCGGTGAGATCGCACACCATGGTCTGGTACATGAGTAGCGCCTCGAGCCGACCCTGAGAGATTTCCGGTTGATAAGGCGTATAGGCGGTGTACCAGGCAGGGTTCTCCAGCACGTTGCGGCGCAGCACTGGGGGAGTGACGCAGCCATACCAACCGCAGCCAATGAGCGATGTGCGAACCACGTTCGACTCGGCGATCGCGTGCAATCTGGCGAGCATCGTAGCTTCGTCGACAGCCTCAGGAACGGCGAGGGGAGAGGTTGAGCGGATCGATGGTGGCACGACCGAATCGATCAATGCCCCGAGTGTCGGTTGGCCAACTACAGCGAGCATCTTGGCAATGTCATCGTCAGACGGTCCGATATGCCGACCAACAAATTGGTCTGATGCAATCAACTGCTCTAACGACGGACGGAGATCGGTCATGGCGGCCTCGATGGTTGTGGCGCGTAAGCGCACTAGTCGGGACCCCGCTCTGTTGTGGTACCTGAGAGTTTCGTGTCAACCGCTGGAAGAGAACTCCCGTTGGTCTCGACTTTCCCCGTCGGTGAGTCATTCGCAGAAGCGATGACTGCTCTCCAGAGTTGCCTACGCGTGCGGTACATGAGCCTGAGAGTTTCCCGGGGGGTTGCTCCTTCGGCGCCATTCGATTCCGTCAAGATTGCCCCGTTAGAAGCTCCCCATCAGGGTCTCGAGTGATCTCTCCCGCATGCGGTGATCAGCGTCAATTGTGAACTTCAACTTAGTCGAAAAGATCTGGTTGTTCGCGCACGATCGTGGCATGGAGCGGTTGGAATGAGAACCAGCCGGCGAACGGAAGCCCCACCTGATCATGGGTCATCGCTGCACATTCGTCGTCGATCAAGATCGGTGAGCCCGCGGCCATGGCGAGGAGTTGCGCTTGGCAACTGCGTTCCATCGTGATGTACCACCAAGCGGCCTCATCGACGGAATGTCCGACCGTGAGAAGACCGTGGTTACGAAGAATTGCCGCCTTCTTCATGCCCAGCCCTTCGGCGATACGGCGACCTTCGCTCGAGTCGAGAACGACGCCGGTGTAGTCGTCGAAAAGTACGTGGTCGTCATAGAAGGCACAGGCATCTTGTGTCAGCGGATCGAGTAGTTGGCCCAAGGTCGAGAATGCTTTGCCGTAGATGGAGTGTGTGTGAGCGGCGGCTATGACATCAGGCCGAGCGGCGTGGATCTGAGAGTGGATAGC
>CAMAYJ010000040.1 GCA_945862505.1 Bifidobacterium breve
GGACTGCCTTCGATGCGTTCTGGTGCATCAAGTAATGCTGCACGAATCAGTGCTTCCCAATTTGCGGCAAGCAATTCGGGAGTAGCAAAGATCTCGGCAGCAACGATGCGCTTGCCGTGACCGAGCACAATGCCGCACTGGCCCGGCAACGGGCCCACGCCAACGAGTTCCTGGGCGGCGATGGCCAAACTGCTGTCGGCCTCGAACAGCAACTCCGACGCGTGTATCGCACGAGTAGAGGAGTCGACCTTCAAACGGTCGAGCTCGTAATCGATGCTGTTCCACACGGCGCCCTGATCGGAAGACTTCGTTCCGCCGCGTTTCACCGAATCACTCACGGTCATGTTCTTGACTCGGCGCACACGACGCGGCGCAAACGTGCGACCCCGTCCGAATGCGGAACGGCCATTCCATCGGCCGGCCTCGACACACGACACCGGAACGTTGATGGTTGCGCCACCAGGCACAAGTACCGAAACGTTCAGCACTCGGTTCTGCTGACCACCGGTGACGGTTTCGCCCTCCACCAACAGCGCAGGACGCTGCCCGGAGTTGGTCACAGTGATTGTCGGGACTTCCGCCGAACCTTGTTCGGTGATCTGGACGTCGGCTGGTCGAGCACCAATGTCGATGCCACCGCCGCCGTGAATATAAATAGGGAAGAGTGACACTCCACCCCGAGTAATCGGACGTCCCACCGACGCCCGTTCCAACTGTTCGATCGCCATGGTGGCAACCTCCTCGCCTTGTTAGATGTGAAACGCACGACCGCCGGCGAAATGTGCACAACGATCAAAATTTCCAAGGCGGGCTAATGATCTGAGCGAGCTACAGGAATCTGTGTAGAAATCTGTATAGTGGTCGCATGGCCCCTCAAGTGAAGTCCAATGCGACGTCGGCCGAATCCATCACCGTCACCGAGGCCTCACGCCTGGGGATCTCGGATTTAGTGCGCCGGGCCAGCCAGGGCCACGACATCGTGGTGGAAAAGCACGGGACCCCGTTAGCCGCGGTCGTGGGTCTCGCCCGATTCGAGGAGCTCGAGGAACTTGAGGCCGACCTTCGCAGCGCCGCGCTTGTGCTTGCTCGGTTGGCCACTGACAACGGCGTGCGAGTTGGTCTCGACGAGGTCATTGCTTCGCTCGGGTTCAACCGGGCCGAACTTGAAACGGAACTCGACGCCGACCGCCGCGCCGGGTATCTCTGAGCGGTTCGCGCCGAGCTTATGGCAACGTCTCGCGTCCGAGTGCGCTTTCTTGAACCTGCCGCCCATGATCTGACGATGCTGGTTCGGTCAAACCCGCAGATCATTCGTCAGTTAGTGAAACGGTTACTTGCGATTGAGACTGATCGAACGATTGGCGAACCGGTGCTTGGCGATCTCATCGGACTCCGCCAAGTATCAGTCGGTGATGGCCAGGGACGGATTCTCTGGCGGGAGATCACCAGATCGAATGGTGACATCGTCTGTGAAGTTGCAGAGGTGTGGGGACATGGAGCGCGTGTCGCGTCGGCTCTTTATGCAGAGATGACACGTCGTGTAACAACGCTTCCTAAAAATCCGCAAACCATCGCGCTTTCCGATGTCATCGAGTCGCTAGGGCGAACCTCTATGGGGCTTCGCGCCCCCGAGCAGCAACGGCGTGAACCAGTGCCCGAGTGGCTGCTTTCGCGCCTTGTTTATACGGCAGGAATTGCTCGTCGTGATGTTGAGTCACTCGATGCGGAAGCCGCAATGGAACTTTGGGAGCGCCATATCACTAGTGACAAGTTGACCAGTGAAACTGACACGCAGACGTGATTACGCCGCGACCACGTACTCGCGGATGAACTCGCGGGCCTTGCCGAGTTCACGTTGGCAATAGGAACGGTTCTTGTGGAGGCCGCGTGCAGCCTCGACAACGGTGTAGCCCTCGACATCGACACGCCACACCAATTCGCGCTGCAATGCCGAGAGCATTTCAAGTGCGTTGCGTACATCGACCTGCGCGGCAACTGCATCGGCAAAGTCGTGACCGTTGGTGGTGACGTCGCCGATGCGATCAGTGAGCTCGTCGAGCGAACCCATCTGACGCCGAGCAACGCGCTGACCGTCGCGCTCCACTAGGTGTGCGCCCTGGCCGCGTTGGATGCGTTCGGTGCGGCGCCAGTCCTCGGCACGGTTGCGCAGTGAGACGGCCGCAAACACCTCGGGGGAGTAGGTGGCCATCCAACGCTTTGGATCGGACCAGAACTGCAAGAAGACCAACATGGCCATGTCGTGCGCGCCATTGTCGGTGCCGCGCTCGAACCGGGCCCGGGCCAAGCCCTGGGCGGTGGTGTAGACCCGAGCGCCGAAGCTCTGAGGGTCGTGGTTGGGGGAAGTGTTGAACTGATGTGCCAAGTGGGGCTCCTGTTCTCCGGCCAGCGTCCGCCGCCGGTTTTTGAGGGAAGGGGGCTAAGTATGAAGACCCCCTGTGACAGCCGAATGGACGATCTCCGATCGAAACCTTTATGCTGTCAACATCCTCATATTGTCATAGATGTGACTTTGTGTCAAGCAACCGCATAAAGTGGCTCTGTGACAGCGAATTCCTACGATCCCTCTGAATTTCCGCCGTTTGCGGTGACGGTAGATATCGCTGTGTTCACGCTCATGGATCGGCCGGTTCCCCCAAAGTCGGGCCAGGCTCCCCGGAAGGAACTCGCGGCGGTCCTTATTGTTCGCGGCGGCGACACCGAAGCTGGCCGCTATGCGCTGCCCGGGGGCTTCGTCCATATCGGCGAAGACCTGTCGGAGGCCGCCATTCGAGAGTTGCATGAAGAGGCGGGGCTGGAACTGCCCGAGTCGGCGATTCATCAGTTCCGCTCCTACGGGAAACCCAAGCGAGACCCTCGAATGCGGGTGGTCACCGTGGCGCACACGGCACTCACGTCAATTGATGTTGCGCTGCAAGCGGGAACCGACGCCAAAGAGGTCGAGATCGTCCCGGTGCGCAAAGTGCTCGATGGTGAGATTTCATTGGCCTTCGATCACAATCAGATTTTGCGAGATGCGCTGGAGTTCGTCCAGGTACTTGTGGAAGAAACGTCCGCAATTCTCGAGTTGTGTCCGGAATCGTTCACGCTCACCGAACTTCGTCACGCATGTGAAGCGGTCTGGGGGTACGAGGTCGATCGCGCAACGTTTAATAAGCGCGTGCTGCACATCGAAGGATTCCTGGAAGCTGACGATTCAGAGATGTATCAATTGCTTCCGTCTAAAAGCTTCATGTCGATGAGCATGGAATCGTCATTAATGGAAACGTCGTCGAAGCCGAGCACGCGGGGCCGCCCGGCAAAGTACTACCGCCGTGGCTGGGCCGAAACGCTGCATCCCCCGTTATTGCGCCCGCGTGACCGTTTAAAGGAAACCGAGTCCTGGTATGAAAACGTGTCGTTAAAGTCATTAATGAGCGACGATTAAACGAAGTGATGTCATTAATGAGCGACCTTTTGGCTCGGCGCCGAGGCGTGCATCAGCCTTAAGGCATTCGGAAGCGACGGAGCCGTCGGTCGAGCTAACGGTCATAAATGGTGACGCGATGAAGAATGCGGGGAGCTTCTTCATAGTCGTTAACCGCGTAGTGCATGGTGCAGCGGTTGTCCCATAGCGCCGCGTCGCCTGGAGTCCAGTGCCAGCGAGTGTTGAACTCGGGCTTCTCGGCATGGTTGAACAGTGACGCAAGAAGGCCGATGCTTTCGGTCTGGCTCATGTCGACAATTGAAGTGGTCCAGCCACGATTTACGAACAACGCCTTGCGACCCGTGACGGGATGCACCTTCACCATGGGATGCGGGTTGAGCCCGGTGAGGCCAGGCCGACCGTGCATTGCGTCAAGACCGCCGATGAGTTCCTTCATCGCTGGAGCTAGCGCGTCGTAGGCCTTGTATTGATTCGACCACAACGTGTCGCCACCGGTTGGCGGACAAATTTGCATCGCTAACAGCGAACCGTTGGGTGGCGTCTTCGCGAAGGTGACATCGGTATGCCACGCGTTGGCTCGTCCCTGTGGGGTTGACGCATCGAGAACGAGTACCTCACCGTTCTGCCCGAGCGTTGGCTGGCCTCGGTAGTCCTCGTCGCCCGTTGTTGTCGCGGCGAGCCGTCCAAAGGTTTGGCCTAGCGCGATGTGCTGATCGAGGGTGAGGTGCGCTTCGGGGAAGAACAGCACCAGATGCTCGTACCACGCGTGATGCAACGAGTCGACGAGTTCGTTGCTGATGCCACTGGAAAGATCAAGCCCCGTAACGGTGGCGCCAAGTGCAGCGGGCAGGGGAGTGATGGTCAGGGCCATCTACTGATTGTGTCGCGCCCAAGGCCAGACCGCACGCGAGACCAGCGCCGATGTGACTCAATAGAGAGGTATGGCGAAACGAGTCGAATCGATAAATGCAATCACCTTGGTCACTGCCGATATGGCAGCGTCGGTCGCTTTTTATGAAGTTCTGGAGTGTGAGTTGGCCTTTGGCGGTGCCCAAGCATCATTTACGACACTCAGACTTGGCAATGCGCAGTTTTTGAATCTGCTACTCGATGCCACCTGGGTTCGACCAACGCAGGTGTGGGGCCGATTCATTTTGTGGGTCGACGACGTTGACGCCGTTCACGACGCGTTCGTCGCCGCTGGATACACGCCGACGATGGCGCCGTCAGACGCTTCGTGGGGAGAGCGGTATTTCCACATCGTTGATCCCGCCGGACACGAAGTCAGCATCGCTCGCCGCCTCCACGTTTGAGCCCTCGATTGGAGCAGGCCGAACAAGAAGCGCAACCACAACGATCGTTCCCAAAAGCGCAGCTATTCCCGAATTTGCGATGACGGGAAGTTCTCGTGAACCGATGCCGTAGGTGAACCACAGATACGACGATGTCGCGAGAAAGGCCCAGGCAACCACAGAGATTCCTGGACCTCGTCCGTGACGAAGTGAATAGCGGATTTGTGGAGCGCTAACGAGCAGCGATGCGGGAATGCCGATCCAACCAGGAAAGTTCTCGTTCACCGTTCCGAGAGCGATGACGATGACGAGCGAAAGGGCGATGCCGACCTCGGCAAGAATCCGCGTGCGTCGGGGCCGATCGTGGAGCATGAACCACGTGAGGGGGACGATGAGAACAACCCACGAACCATTGGCGATGATTTGCTGCGGCGAGCGAACCGAAACTCCGTAGCCAAACCACGCCACAGAAGAAATAGTGAGAAGAATCCATGTTGACGGCGAGATGCCGGCAGCGGTTCGAGACTTCAACATTCGAGTTGTCTGGGTCGACGAACTGGTAATCGATGCAATGGCGGCGGCGGCGCCGGCGATCTGGGCCCAGAGCGGAATCACCGAGAGGTTCTAGACGAAACCGAGCGGCCTGTCATGCATCTGCGCTCAAGCAGTGGGCGTGCCAACATGAGCCCATGACGACACCTCAGGTCTCTATTCAATTGCGCACATTCCGACAGGACGATCCTGGATCTTTCTCCTATGTCCTTGATCAGGCCCGTGCTGCCGATGTGGCCGGAATTGATCGTGTAGCCGTGAGCGATCACGTTGCCTATGGCGAGAACCTCGAGGCCTATGGCGACCCGAAGAAGGGTGGCTCGGTTGGCGGCAAGCAGCCCACCGATTCCGATGGCAACTGGCTTGAGCCCCTCACTGTTCTCACCGCGATGGGCGCGCTCACCGAGCGAATTCGCCTCAACACCGCAATTCTGATTGCGGCATTGCGCACCCCAACCGTGCTCGCCAAACAGGCCGCAACAATCGATGTGCTCACTGGCGGTCGCCTTGAACTCGGCGTCGGTGTTGGTTGGCAGAAAGAGGAATACGACGCGTGCGGGCTTGATTATGACAATCGCGGTCGTCTCCTCGATCACACCATCGAGGTGTGCCAATTGCTGTGGCGCGAACAAGTCGCCACGTATTCATCGCCAGAACTGTCATTCGAAAAGATTCATCAGATGCCGAAGCCTCGTCAGGCCGGAGGCGTTCCGATCTGGATCAGCGGAACCATCAACGCTCGTGTAATTCGTCGTCTTGCCGCGTTCGGTTCAGGTTGGATTCCGTGGGGTGCCGACGGTGGCGATCTTGTGAACGCCATTCCGAAATTGCGCGCTGCAGTCGAAAAGGCTGGTGGCGATCCGTCGTTCCAGGTGCAAGGCCATGCCGCCGCAGTTCGCGATGGCGATGGAAACCTTGATCTCGTTGCCACGATGGCTGCTTCACGGCCAATGATCGAAGCAGGTGTTACCGATCTTCGTGTCACGGTGAATCATCCGGAACAGTACGAAGAGGCGCTCGACGTCTACTCCGAGGTTGTGCGGGCAGTCCGCAACGAATTCGGCTGATCGATTTTTTTAAGTAAAAAACAACCGGCTTGCGGTTGTGTTGAAGAACGCGTTTCGTGACGCGTCGTCGAACGCGCGCGTGGCGTGGCGCGCGAGTGCAAGTTTGCCTGCGTAGTCATGGCGTTGATCTTGCGGATGGTCTGAGCCCCAGCACAGTCGGTCGGCCCCGAACGCTCCGGCCAAACGCTCAATGAGTATTGCGGCGTCGCCGTCGTCACGTTCGGCGGCTTCAAGAACATACGAAGTCACCTTCAAGTGAAGTGACGGAATATCGGCAAGGGCGAAGAGCATTGCTTGGCCATCGCCCTCGACCATGTCGGTGAAGCCGCAGTGATCAATCGCAACGCTGGCGGTCGGTGCATGTTGCGCGAGAGCACAGATGTGTTTGAACTCATTGGCAAAGACCGTGGGCACAATCACAAGGTTGTACTCAGCGGCGAAGTCCCAGACCGCAGCAGCGCGACCATCGGTGAGCCAGGTTGGCTCGATGCCGTCAACACCGAAGAGCCGAACACCGGCAATCACTGCACCACTTGGTGGAGCCTCACAAAGCGCGGAGAGTTCGGCAACGGGATCATCTGCATGCATCGAGATGGCAGCGACAAAAGCAGCGCGATCGGCATGGGCCGCGGCTGATGCTGCGGCATAGGAACAGTCGTAGCCATAGGCGCCTACTGCTTGAACAAGAACGAGGCGATGGACATCGTTGGCATCGAGTTGGTGAAGTACGTCGTCGATCGTTGCGCCCGATGTCCACCAACTCGATGTGAGATCTGAAGCAGAGAGCGGAAAGCGAGGGTCATCACTGATTGCCACATGCGTGTGGGTGTCAACGATCTCTTGATGCCCGGGGACGGTGGCCATGCGCCACGATACGGTGTCAGCACGCAAGGCGGGGCTGTACTCGCTGGGGGTGTTTATGTCTGAGGTTATTGAGAGAGACCGTCGCTACGAACCTGAGTTCGTCGACATTGCCGATGACTCGCCGGAGGCGATGTTCGAACTGCTTTCTTCGCGGGGACTTGGCGACGGTCTTCCAGTCGTGGCGCCAACCCGTGAACGGGTGGAAGCGATGATGCAGTTCGCCACCGGCGATGCCGACGAGGTGCTGTTCACGTTGCAGCCGCGTTCGGGAATCGTCACTCGACGCGTTATCGCCATTAACGCCGTGATGGCTGGTTGTCCCCCCGAGGTTTTTCCAGTTGTGCTCACTGCGCTACGAGCACTCGCTCGACCCGAAGTCAATCTTCGCGGTGTGAATGCAACAACGCACCCGGTTGCGCCGATGATCATCGTTCATGGCGAAATCGTGAAGTCCGCCGGGTTCACTTCCGGGGTCGGCGCATTCGGGCCAGGCAATCGAGCGAACGCAACGGTCGGGCGCGCCGTTCGTCTTGTGCTGTTGCATGTGGCAGGGGCCAAACCCGGTTTCGGCGACGCGGCAACGCATGGTCAGCCCGCGAAGTACACGTTCTGTGCGGCAGAAAACCTCGAAGCGACACCGTGGGAGTCCTACCCGCTATCACGGGGCGTAACGGCGCCGAGCGCGGTCACCGTGCATTGCGGCGAAGGTCCGCACAATGTGCATGACGCGGAAGCTGCCGGCGACCCCGCGCTCATTCTCGACAAGATCGGTTCGGCAATGACCTCGCTTGGTCAGAACAACGCGCCGATTAGCCAAGCGGAATATTTCATTGTGCTCGGCCCCGAACACGCGGCGAGCATCGCTGAGCGCGCAATGACACGACGCGACGTTTCGAACTACTTATTCAATACCGCCCGCATCCCGGCCTGGGTGTTCCGCAAACATTTCCAAGAACTTGCTTGGGCGAATTGGATGAAAGCCGTTGACGACGACGAACTTCTGCCGATGACTGGCGATGCGGACAACATCAGAGTTCTGGTATCGGGCGGACCCGGCAAACACTCGCTGGTAGTTCCCTCGTGGGGAATGACTCGCAGCGCAACACTGCCGTTGGAGGGTTGACCATGACTGTTTCTGTGTACCTCCCCGATTCTGAACCCGGCCCGATCTCAACCTCGCTGGCGGCGTCACCGGCATCGTTGAAGGGTCTGCGCATCGCCGTTCTCGACAACGGCAAGCCCAACGCTGATGTGGTGATGATCCATGCCGCCGAAGCTCTGGCAGGTCGCACTGGCGCGGTGGTTTCGGTCATCACCAAAAAAGGCCCGCTTGGTCAGTCTGCGAATGCCGCTATTCCTTTAGCGGAAGATCGATTGGCGTTACTTCTTGCCGAGGCGGACATCGTGATCACTGGAGCGGCCGACTGTGGTTCGTGTACTGCCTATTCCGTGCACGATGCCATCGAGCTTGAACGCAATGGCAAGCCCACGGTTGTTGCTACAACCACGCAGTTCGAACCGGTGGCCAAAACATTGTCAACAAGTTTCGGTGCACCCGGCACGCGGTTACTTGTTCTCCCGCATCCGATCGGCGGTACTGACGAACCCACACTCAACGCATGGGCCGAAGCGGCCGTCGATCAATTGATCGCGCTGTTCACCGGGATCACCCAATGAGTATTGAGATCGACCTTTCCGGTCGCAATGCAATTGTGACCGGGGCGGGTGCCGGTATTGGTTCGGAAATCGCACGATGGCTGGCTCGAGCGGGTGCACGCGTCGCTGTTCATGACGTTCGTGTTGAGAAAGCCAGCGAAGTTGTTCGCTCTATTTCCGCTGAGGGCGGCGATGCGTTCGCAGTGATCGCCGATGCCCGAGACGATGACTCTTTTGTCGCTGCGATTGATGACACGGTTCGTCGCTTCAACGGCAAACTCGATATCGCCGTGAACAATGTCGGCATGTATGGCGAAGCATCGCCCGGGCCATTCATGACGCTTGATGGCGAGCACTGGCGGGAATTGGTTGATCAGAACCTTGTTGTTACGGCGTTGTCTGCTGCCGCCGAAGCGCGACACATGGCGGCAACGGGTGGTGGAGTGATTTTGAATGTGAGTTCGGGTGAAACCACTCGTCCTGCTCCGTTCATGGCTGCGTACGGAGCGGCGAAAGCAGCGATCAATCATCTGACGCAAACAATGGCGGTTGAACTCGGCCCGCAAGGCATTCGTGTGAATGCAATTGCGCCAGGCACCACGCTTACCGAAAAAGTCCGAGACGTGTTCGATGACGAACACTTCCAAGCGCTTGTTGCTGCAACCCCACTACAACGCCCGACAGAGTTCGATGAACTCGGACGTCTTTCGGTGTTCCTTGTGAGCGATCTTGCTCGTTGCATCACGGGCCAATTAATTCTGGCCGATGCCGGTGCGTTTCTGTCTCGTAATCGACCGTCGAATCCTTCGCCGAGGAATTCGGGTGGAGTGAGTTAGAGCAGATCAATCTCGCTCATGAGGACTCGCGGATGTTGATCGAGCGGATGGAGTGATCAGCCTCCCACTCAATCACTGCGTGAGCCAGTGGTCGGTTGGGTTCGATGTTGTCAACAAGGTTG
Source organism: Bifidobacterium breve (assembly GCA_945862505.1). Taxonomy (GTDB): domain Bacteria; phylum Actinomycetota; class Acidimicrobiia; order Acidimicrobiales; family Acidimicrobilacustridaceae; genus Acidimicrobilacustris. The sequence continues at coordinate 9,835 of CAMAYJ010000040.1, forward strand.
GGAAGATTCACGAGGTCCCAAGCGCCGTTCGCCATCTCAAGAAATAGCTCGTCGGGGACGTTGATCCATGGATCGAAGAATGGGGAGTAATCGATGCGAGCTGCGTCTCGAAATTTGACCGTGCGCTGAATGAACCACTCGCGCATGATCGGTTCGTCGGCGTCTAAATAAATGCTCACGTCGAACTCATCGTGGAACTGCAGGGCATTCACCCCTTCGAAGATCAACACATCGAGAGTCGCGACTTCGATGTGATCATCGATGATGTCGTAGATGTGGTGGTCATAGACTGGAACCGACGATGGCTTGCCAGCTCTGACTTCGGCAAGAAACGCGGCAATCGCTGCAACGTCATAACTCTCGGGGAACCCTTTGCGGTCGGTCAGGCCCTGATCGGCAAGGACGGCATTGGGGTAAAGAAATCCGTCGCTGGTGATAGTTGCGACATCGAGGCCGGTGTCTTCGGAAAGAAGTGTGGCAACGACGTTGCTGAATGTGCTCTTTCCGACGGCCACTCCGCCAGTGACCCCAACAATCACAGTGGAACCCTTAATAGCGTGCGCTCCAATGATGAGCGACAGGATTGGGTCGAGATCAGACGGGCTCACACCGAAACGCTAGGTCGCAGAAGATCGCAAGGTGAAGCCGAACTTCGAGTAGTCCTACACTCGTCGCACTGCCCGATTATCGGATCGGCGCACCGCAGCAGGGGGACAGAACATGGGTATGCCGACAGATCTCGGCATTGTTGATCTCGGAATGGGTTTCCCATACACGAGTGTCGAAGACAAGAAGGCCGCGTACGACTTCTTCAAGGCCAACCTGAAGGACAACGAATCGCTGAAGGAAATGGAATTCCCGGCGCAATACATGTTCAAAGATGTCCCCGATGTCGTGACGCCCGATACCGATGTCGTTGCCTGGATCGTTGAAAAAATGGACGCGTTCAATATCGAACAGTGCATGACCGGTGTGAACGAACATTCGATTCGCGCCAAGGCCGAACGCCCTGGCCGCTTTCATCTGTGTGCACAGGCCGATCCCAACAAGGGAATGGAAACTGTTCGCAATCTGAAGCGGCTCAAGGCCGAGAACAACATTGTTGCTGCCATGACATTCCCCAGCGGAATGGTTCCGCAGGTCGGTATCGGCGACAAGAAGATGTATCCGATCTACGCAACGTGCTGTGAACTCGACATTCCGATCTGCATCAACGGCGGGATCGTTGGACCGCGCATGCCAAGTTGGCCACAGCACGTGGAACAGTTCGACGAAGTTCTCTACGACTTCCCCGACCTGACCATGGTGATGATGCACGGTGGCGAGCCGTGGACCGAACTCGCAGTGAAGCTCATGCTCAAGTGGCCAGGGCTTCATTACATGACAAGCGCATTTGCTCCGAAGCATTACCCCAAGGACATTATCAAGTACGCGAACACTCGCGGCAGTGACAAAATCATGTACTGCGGTTATTTCCCCGCAGGACTTTCGCTCGAGCGTCAGTTCTCTGATATGCCGAACGTTCCGTTTAACGACAACGTATGGCCGAAGTTCTTGCGTGAAAACGCCTTGCGCGTCTTCAAGCTTGATCAAGACAAGTAGGAATCTATGAAAATCGAAGCGGGAATGGTTGCAGTCATTACCGGCGCGGGCAGTGGTATCGGTCGCGCCTTGGCTGAGAAAGCCGCGCAGTCGGGTATGCGTGTCGTTGCCGCCGATATTGAACAACCGCGTCTCGATGACACTGTCGCCGCTCTTGGACAGATCGGTGCACAAGCGATTGGCGTGCGCACCGACGTCTCTGTTGAAGAAGATGTTCAACGTCTGGCTGACACCGCTTTCGCTGAGTTCGGACACGTCAACCTTCTTTGCAACAACGCAGGTGTGTTCAGCGGCGGCCTGATGTGGGAACGCACCATGGCGGACTGGAAGTGGGTCATGGGTGTCAATGTCGACGGACTCATCCACGCAGTGCGTGCATTCGTGCCGCGCATGCTCGAGGACGATGCTCCAGGCCACATCGTCAATACCGCCTCGATGGGCGGGCTTGTCACCGGCGCCTATTCAGGTCCGTACTTCACTTCGAAGTTCGCAGCGGTGGGTCTCACTGATTGTTTGGCGCAGGATCTTCGAACAACAGGAAAGAACGTTGCGGCTTCGGTTCTCGTTCCAAGTTTGATCAACACCGACATTGGTACGTCGGGCCGCAACCGCCAAGAACGCTGGATCGATCGCGGTCGCGAAGCAACCCCCGATGCGGAATTTGTCGAAGCGATGCTTGCTGATTCAACTGCCGGTGGAATGTCACCAACGGAAGTTGCTGACCTTGTGTTTGATGCGGTTGAAGCCGGCAATTTCTGGATTCCGACCCAACCGAGTTATCACGATCAGATTCGTGCTCGTCACGAAGACATGCAGGCGCTGCGCCTGGCTGTTCCGCCAACGCTCGACTGATTTGTTTCGGAATAGAGCGTCTGGTCAACAGCGTTCGAAAGATCTCGCGGACTACGGTCGGTCTATCGACTTCCACACCCGTCTTGATTGAGGTTGCGCAATGTCAGTCTCCGAACACACTGCGGCACATCAGCACGCAGTCACTATGGATCTTCCGTTCGACGATGAACAGGATTTCGTTGATGCGCAGCGTGGCTTTCTTGCCGCGCTTGACGACACGCTGATTGAGGCGACCGACGGCCGTGTTGTCTGGGACCTCGGCCCCTACGGAGATACCTCAGGTGATGCTCCGGCAACAGTGAATCCAAGTTTGTGGCGACAGGCTCAACTCAATCTCATCCACGGTCTCTTCGAGGTTGTCCCGGGCATCTATCAAGTTCGCGGCCTTGACATTTCAAGCATGACGATGATTGAAGGCGATGAGGGTGTCATCGTCATTGACCCACTTGTCTCCTGTGAAACAGCGGCTGCTGCGCTTGCTCTCTATCGATCGGTTCGTGGTGATCGTCCGGTAACGGCACTCATCTATACACACAGTCACATCGACCATTTCGGTGGCGCCGGGGGAGTAGTTCCCAACGGCGACCCTGGCGACATTCCGATTGTTGCACCGGAACATTTTCTCGAACACGCAGTCAGCGAAAATCTTCAGGCCGGAACGGCCATGAGCCGTCGCGCTACCTATATGTACGGAACGCTTTTGCCGCGCGGCCCTGAGGGACAGATGACCTGTGGTCTCGGTCCGGCCCCTTCCAACGGCACGTTGTCGTTGCTCCCACCAACGATCGATATCACTCACACCGGACAAGAACTTGTGCTCGATGGTGTGCGCATCGTGTTCCAGATGACTCCGGGCACCGAGGCTCCGGCGGAGATGAACTTTTACTTCCCCGATTTTCGAGCCCTCTGCATGGCCGAGAACGCAACCCATAACTTGCACAATGTCGTCACATTGCGTGGCGCACTCGTGCGCGACGCACATGCGTGGGCAGGTTTTCTCGACGAAAGCATTGCGATGTTCGCTGCGGTGAGCGATGTTTCGTTTGCCTCGCATCATTGGCCAACTTGGGGAACCGACAACATCGTCGACTACCTCTCCAAACAGCGCGATCTCTATGCGTACTTGAATGATCAGACGCTTCGCTATCTCAATCGCGGATTCACCGGTACTGAGATCGCCGAAATGATTGAACTTCCGCCCACGCTCGCGTCTTCGTGGCATTGCCGTGGCTATTACGGATCAGTAAGTCACAACGTGAAAGCCGTCTACCAGCGCTACATGGGTTGGTTCGATGGAAACCCTGCGCACCTGTGGCCGCACCCACCCGAGGAAGTTGCTGTTCGATATGTCGAGTTCATGGGTGGCGCCGAGTCCGTATTGGAGAAAGCCCAGCAGAGCTTCGACAGTGGCGACTATCGCTGGGTGGCTGAAGTCGTGAACCACGTTGTGTTTGCCGATCCAACGAATATGGAAGCGCGCGAGCTACTCGCTCGTACCTACACGCAAATGGGTTACGCGCAAGAGAACGCCACGTGGCGGAATTTCTTCCTCACTGGTGCGCAAGAACTTCGAGGCATCGAGGTCGCTGGTCCTACAGGCCAGAACGCGCTTGCACTCATGGCGCATATCTCTGTGACACAGGTGTTCGATGCGATTGCAATTCGCATTGATGGGATGAAGGCGGGAGACCAGCATTTCTCTATCAATTGGACGATCGCCGAGACGGGTGAACAGCATTTGCTTCGCCTCGAAAACGGTGTGCTCTCAAACGTTGCGAATCGACATGCTGACGATGCGGTGTTGTCGGTAACTGTCCCGCACTCACAACTACTTCTGCTTATCGTCGGAGTAGTGACACTCGAGGCGTTGGTTGAACAGGGCATCGCAACAGCTGAAGGCGATCTCGGCGCACTTGATTCGATTCGCGCATTGCTCGATCCACCCGACCCGAAGTTCTCGATCGTGCTGCCCTGATCGCTCGTTACTGATTCGTTAGCGATCAAAGACAATTGTTACTGAGTGGCGTCGATCATCACCGTCGCCATTGCAAATTGTTCATCGCCGATTGCTGTCCAGCGATGATTCGTTCCGCGTTGAATCACAACGTCACCGGGACCAAGTTCGGTCTGCACGCCGTCGGGCAGTTCGAGCAACACGCGTCCGCGCAACACGACATCGACATCAACTGTCAGGGTGGCATGCCAACCTTCCTCGGAGGGGGGCGCGGGAGTGAGCTCAACAAGGCGGAACCACAAGCCGCCGGCTGGCGGAACTAGCGACCATTGCCCATCAGGGTCGCCGCCTTGGTCGACTGATTGCAGCGGGCCGCCGATATGCCATAGATCGGTGATCGTTGTGGTCGGCGAGGACATCGCATCGGCAGCGCCACCATCGACAACAGGGGGACCAGCAACCACGCGACGATCGGCGGAACCGCCATCAACAACTGGCGAACCAGTGACAACGCGACGAACTGGTTTGTCTCCGGCGGTCGCAGGCTTCACACCGACGATGTCGGCGTTCGCGTTGACATCAGGGCGAAGCATCGCGACGAAATAGGTCCAACCGTGTTCGTCGGCCGGTCGCCACCGGTGCAAGGTGCCGCGCTGAATCACAAACTCGCCGGGGCCGATAGTGCGTTCTCCATCTTCAAGACCCATCACAACCGAACCCTCGAGCACAACCATGAGATCAAGCGTGTCGGTGGCGTGCATGCCGGGTGTGCTTTCGGAGTCACCAGCAACGCGCAGCCAAGTGGTGTCGGGATCAGCACCAGCGGGAATCCCAGGGATCCGAATGATGCGTGCGCTAGCTCCACCCGGTGGTGGTTCAAGTGCGAACCCGGAATCGGCTTTGTCGGGAGAATCGGCGATCGAAAGCAGCGGCCCGTCAATCCACAACACTTCACTCACCGCAACGGTGTCGGTCACGATTGTGTTGGGTGCCGCGCCATCGTCAGTAATGACGTGGCGTCCATCGGCGTCGATCCCAGTGACAACCCGACGCACGAAGGTTTGACTCATCGGGTGATCGTAGGCCCGAGGCGACAGAGAATGCCGGGCCTGTGCGATGATTTGACATTGATCAAAAGTGATACGGGGGAACAATGCGTTACAAGTCTTCTTTGCGTTTCTTGGCAGGGGGCATTGCGGTCGTGGTGCTTGGTGCCACCGCTTCAGCCTGTTCATCGTCAAAGGGCTCGTCTTCGACGACCACGACGGTGTTCTCAAGCCCTGTTGCCGAAGCAACCATCAAGGGACCAATAAGTGGGGGCAAAGGTTTTGTAGTGGTTGCGCCGTCTCCTCCGCAGGATGGCGAGCAGCCAAGCGTGTTCGACCTCAAAACCGTTGGCTATCAAGAAGACGAATACTTCTTCTCTGGCGATGCGACTGCGTACACAAGCGACGCGCCATTAACGGCAGACGGAATGTGGACGACCCGCGCCGCAGGAACCGCACCGTATGCCTCGCGAGTTGTGGTTCGTCGTCCTAGCGATCCGAAGAAATTCAACGGCACAGTCATTGTTGAATGGCTCAATGTCACCGCTGGTCTCGATACCGCTCCGGACTGGACCTACATGGCGCCGGAAATCATTCGATCGGGATTCGCCTGGGTTGGAGTTTCTGCTCAGAGAGTTGGCATTGAAGGCGGCGGCATGTCGCTGGGTGTCGATCGCGTTCTGAAGTCATTCGACCCTGCGCGCTATTCCTCACTGTCACATCCTGGCGACAACTACTCCTATGACATCTTCAGCCAAGCTGGCGCCGCGGTGCGTCGCAATGCATCAACGTTGCTTGGGGATCTGAAGGTCAAGAACGTCATCGGAATGGGTGAGTCACAGTCGGCAAGCCGCCTCACCACCTATGTGAATGCAGTTGCGCCGACTGCGAACGTGTTCGACGGTTACTTCGTGCACAGTCGCAGCGGGAACGCTGCTCCACTCTCTGTCGATCCGTTGCCGGCGGTGACACCAGTTCTAGGAACGATGATCCGGACCGATTTCGGTAAACCAGTGTTGACCTTCAGCGCTGAAACCGACGTTGCTGGTGCGAGGGGCTATGTCAAAGCTCGCCAGCCCGACACCGATATGTTCCGCGGTTGGGAAGCCACCGGAACTGCGCACGCCGACTACTACAACCTCGGTGGCGGTGGGTTTGATACCGGCGATGGCAAGAACGACATCACGTATTTCAATTCGATGCTCGCCCCGCCGAAGAGTGTGTACAACAACCTCATTACGTGTGCTGACGGAATCAACACTGGGCCTCACACCTACATTCTTCGCGCCGCATTGCGCAGCCTCAATCTCTGGATCACGAAGAACCAGGTTCCGGTGTCGCAACCGCAACTCGAGGTGGATGCCGCCGGTACCGGTTACAACGTCGATGAACTTGGAATTGCGAAGGGCGGAATTCGAACCCCGCATGTCGATGTACCCATTGCTGTGTTGACAGGCCTGGGACAGAAAGGCAACGCCTTCTGTTCGTTGTTTGGTGGCACGGCTCCATTGACCTCGGCTGCGCTCACCACGAAATACGCAACCCACGACGCATTCGTTGCGAAGTTCACCGAATCAACGAAGAACGCCGCCAAAGCTGGGGCAATTCTTAACGACGATGTCGATCACTTGATTGCCGCAGCGAAAGCATCAAAGGTTCTGCAGTAATCAGTCGTTTCCGCGCCCCCAATGGAAGAGACGCAAATGAAAACCTGGCAACGATTGGGTGCTCTACTAGTCGTCACTTTCTTGGGGGTTGGGCTCGTGGCCTGTTCATCGAATAGTTCGTCATCGACGAAAGGTCCGAAAGTGATTGCACCTTCGCCTCCATCGCGTGATTCGGTCACGGTGCCAACCGTTGTTCCAGCAACCGGCGGTCGAGGCCAAGCGTTTATCGCTGCTGCCGGTTCTGACGTTGCCGCCGTAGGTTACGAACAGTCGGAGTTCTACATAAGTGGAACTGCGACGGCGTATCAGTCAGGGCAACCGCTAACAGTTGACGGCAACTGGTCAGTCGACCCAGCGACCACTGCTGCGTACAAGACCCGCGCCATCGTTCGTCGTCCGACCGACCCAGCCAAGTTCAACGGAAACGTGATTGTTGAGTGGTTTAACGTGTCCGGTGGTCTTGATGCGGCGCCGGATTGGACCTACACACACGTCGAACTCATTCGTGAGGGTTACGCGTGGGTTGGTTTGTCAGCACAGGTTGTTGGTATTGATGGCGGAGCATCAATGGCCCTTGTTGCCGGTTTCACACTCAAAGCAGCTGATCCCGAACGTTATGGATCACTCGTGCATCCTGGCGACCAGTACTCCTATGACATGTACACACAAACCGGCGCGGCGGTGTGGTTTGCTAATGATGTTCTGCTCGGTGGCCTGAGGCCCGAGCGCGTCATTGCCATTGGTGAATCGCAATCTGCCTTCCGACTCACGACCTATGTCAATGCAATCGGACCGAAGACAGACGTTTGGGATGGCTATCTCATTCACAGTCGCGGAACATCGGGCGCGGCGTTGAATATTGATGTGAAGATGCCCGCCGATCAGCGCATCCGAATTGATCTCAAGGTTCCTGTTCTGCAATTCCAAGCAGAAACCGACATGCTGGGCAGGGGCCTGAACTTTGTTGGTGCTCGTCAACCCGACACTGAAATGATTCGCACGTGGGAAGTTGCGGGCTCTGCGCATGCTGATGCCTACAACTTGGGCATTGGTGACACCGACAACGGTGATGGCGCCGGAGATGCAGCGTTGTTCCAAGCAATGCTCACCCCGCCCTCATCTATCTACGGCGGTGTTATTTCATGTTCGACGCCAATCAACGCCGGACCGCATACCTATGTCTTGCGTGCTTCGTTGAACGCGCTCGACAACTGGATTCGCACGGGAGAGGCGCCCGAGTCGCGTCCGCTGCTCGACATCAACAGCGGCGCATTTGTCCTTGATGCAAAAGGCATTGTCACCGGCGGTATTCGAACACCGCAGGTAGACGTACCTGTCGCAATCTTGTCGGGTCTTGGCCAAACTGGCTCGGCGTTCTGCGGGCTGTTCGGCACAACCATGCCACCACCGCCCGCAGCGTTTGCGTCGTGGGCACTTCCGAACGGTCGTGCGGCATTCGACGCCGCTTGGATTGCATCGCTTGATGACGCAGTAGCCAAGGGCAACATCCTCGAAGCCGACGCCGTTCAGTTGCGCGTTGTGGTGAAGAACGCCAAGCTTCCGTCGTGAGCACCACCATCCTCCGAGACGGATTGTTCTTCGGTGAAGGCCCTCGGTGGCACGAGGGTCGACTTTGGTATTCCGACTTTTATGACCACGCAGTGCACGCCATTGATCTAGATGGCAACGACGAACGCATTGTTGAAGTGGAATCGCAGCCTTCTGGTCTCGGATGGCTGCCCAATGGCGACTTACTCGTCACCTCAATGCTCGATCGCAAGCTCATGCGTTGGAATGGCAGCGAACTAACGACGCATGCCGATCTCGGTAATCACTTCACCTGGCACGCCAACGATCTTCTTGTTGATCAGCAAGGTCGCGCGTATATCGGCAACTTTGGTTTCGATTTCGAAGTGTTCTTAGATGAGCAGGGGATCGAAGGATTGTTCGCTGATCCCGATTCACTCACAACCGTGATGTGTCTTGTTGATCCCGATGGAACAATCAACGTTGCGTCCAATGGTCTGATCTTTCCCAACGGGATGGCCATCACGCCTGACGGAAGGACGATGATCGTCGCCGAAACGCTTGCGCTTCGAGTCACTGCGTTCGATATTGCGCCCGATGGTTCACTTTCGAACCGACGCCTGTGGGCCGACCTTTCAGCGCACATGGCCGCTCCCGACGGCATTTGTCTCGATGCCGAAGGTGCGGTGTGGATCGCGAACGCGCTTGCGCCGCGCCTCATGCGCATCGGTGAAGGCGGCGCTGTGCTCGACGAGGTCGAAACAACAATGAACACCTATGCGTGCATGCTCGGGGGTCCGGAAGGCAAACACCTCTTTGCGATGACTGCGCCAACCTCTGATTCACGTCATGCACCGCTCGAACCCAACGGAGCGATTGAGGTCGTCGAAGTTGCTATACCGCATGCCGATTTGCTTTGATGGTGTAGTTTTTTATTTATATAAAAAAATACATCTCTCAGAATAGAGCAAATCAATGTGGGGTTTGAGTGCGGGGCGCAGTGGTACTGGTCGTAGTGCCGTCAGGTTGATTGGTGTTGTGGCGGTGTCGGCAGTGATGGTGGGGTTGACGTTTGTTCCTATCGCACCGGTGCAGGCGAACGACGAGTTGGTTCCTGCGAGCGGGAATCCCACGGTGGCCCTCAGCATCGACCCCGATGACGTGACCTGTGTTCCCGATGGGGTGGCAATCAACGGTCAATTGAACGCGGATCTGACGGCATTTTCGTCATTCATGAGTCTTACTGGTGTGCCTGACGGTTGGACTGTTCGCAGTTCATGGGTTGTGTCATCAGGTAGTCCTGCTGTCGAGACGTCCTTGGGCAGTGTCGACACTCCGGTGATAGGTCCATTGCCAACCGTGGACCCGCTGGAAGCACCCTATGTAGATGATGTTTGGTTCGGTGATTTGGTTGATGTGGGTTCGACGTTCACTTACACGGTGACGCTGCAATTGTTCGATACCGTTTCTGCGTGGGTGCAAGCAACACAGGTCGCCATTTCGTGTAGCGGCAACAACCCTCCGGTAGTCGACGTGACGACCCCTCTTGCAGAGGTTGTGTCAGCCCCACAACCGACGAAAGCTCCCCTTACGCCTAGCGCCATCGATTGGGGCGACTGTGACAGCGGGGCGGCCATCGAAGGTGAGCAGTGTGCGACAGTGTCGGTGCCGCTTGATCATTTCGGTTCTCACGGCACGTTCATCGACATCGCGGTGAACCGGTTTCCGGCCACGAGCGGTCAAAGTAACGGTGCTCTGCTGACGAACCCCGGTGGCCCTGGAGGTCCCGGCCTGTCGTTCGCCCGCGCGATGTCTCAGATTTACGCCGGCACTGCACTTGCCGAGGAT
>CAMAYJ010000041.1 GCA_945862505.1 Bifidobacterium breve
GATGGTGATGCCGCCACCGCTGAAGCCCAATGTGGTTCCGGCGGAAGTGTTCGCGGAAATCGTCGACTGGTTGATTGTGATCGATGAAGTAGGACTGATGTAGATGCCGCCACCGCCGTAGACGGCGGCATTGGCGGAGATCGTGGAATTGTTAATTGTTGCGTCGATGGCGTCGCCACCGAAGTCCAAACCCGCACCTCCAATGGCCGAATTGTTCGACACCGTCGTAGTGCTGATCAGAACGTTGCTGACGTCACCAAAGTACGCACCGCCGCCGTATTCCTCTGCGGTATTTGAGTCGATCGTGGAGTCAGCGATCGACACGTTGTCAACCGAAGGTCCGAAGTACACCCCGCCGCCACTTTCCTGTGCGGTGTTCCCGGTGACCTGGGTGCGGGTAAGTGTCAGATCCGCGCCAAATATATAAATCGCGCCGCCTGTGTCCTCAGCGTCGTTGTCTTTGAAGACAGAGTCGCTGATTGTGGCCTCGCCGCTGTTGTAGACGTAGACCGCTCCACCATTCGACGAGGCCTCGTTGTTTTCAAACGTCGAATTCTTGACTTCAAGATCGCCGGTGTTGCCTGCATACAGAGCACCGCCGTAGGAGCTGCTGGAGCCACTGACGGTGACGTCATCGAAGGTGAACTTGCCTTCATTGAGTGCCTTCACTCGGTTTTTTGTGAGAGTGACGCCGCTGATGAGGGCGTCGCCGGTTCCGCCGACACGGAACATGCTGTATGCGCCCGGTTCTCCCGTCGTGGTGATGGTGAGCGCCGAGGCACCAGGTCCGATGATGTTCACCGCTTGGGTCTGGACCGTTCCGGCCGTGAGCGTGATGAGCGAAATCGATGCGTCGAAGTTGATGGTGTCGCCATCGATAGCAGCGAGCGCAGCATCGCGAAGTGTGCAATTGCCTGGTGTGATGTCCGTGCAGTTGGCGGCGTTCGCAGCGCCGTCGCTGTTGCTGTCGACAGTGATCGTGGTTGACGCTCCGGCCGAACCAGCAAACGCAGTGAGTAGAGCAGCTGCACTGCCGGTGACGAGCAGCGCGCCTGCTCCAACAGCGCCTCCGCGTCGGGCATGTGAGCGCCGTGAAGCGCGGTTAGGTGTCGGCGTGGTGATCAGGCTGGACATCGGTCCTCCATGGGTGTGCAGGGAGACCTCATTCTCCGCCCTGCCGTAAAGATCATTTTAGCGCAGTCAATTATCTGTACTTCACTTTGGAGATGTCCCAAACGACAGAGAAGGCCCGGCCAATCGGCCGGGCCTTCGTTCTGCTGGAGGCGGCGCCCAGAGTCGAACTGGGGTACGGGCCTTTGCAGGGCCCTGCCTAAGCCACTCGGCCACGCCGCCATGTGCGCCTCATCCTAGCCGTCTCCGGGAAGAGGCAAATAGTCCTCGATCGGAGCAATCGTGAGGCCCTGAAGGGCGCATTGCACTAAGAGGGCCTGAATGTTGTCGTACAGGTCATTGCGAAAATGGGAGAGGATGATGTCGCCGGGCTGTAGTTGGTCGCCCTGTTGATATTGGATGCGACCGTCATTCAAGGCCGCATGCCAAAACAACACAGCGTTGATGCCGCAACTGCCCGCCGCTGTTTGTGTTGCGGTGTTATTCACGCCGAAGGGGGCGCGAAACAAGTGGCCGGGAACGAAGACATGTTGGCCGATGATGTCGCGCATCCCGCAGATTTCAGCGCGCTGTGCTGACGCGGAAAGTTTCGTTAACAATCTGTGTGACTTTGTATGCGAATTAATTGAGCCGCCAGAAGCGGTAACCCGCGTGAAGTAATCGGGGTCGGCAAGGTAAGGGCCTTGGTTGACAAACAATGTGGCCGGAATCTTGAACTGAGCAAGAAGTTCGGGTACCCGCGGGTCACGAATGTAGCCATCGTCGATGGTGAGAAACACGACGGGGTCGGCGGTTGCGATTCTGGAAATGACAGGGACCGCACCGGCAGCGGGAATCGTGAGTACGGGACCTTTGGGCCACGCCTTCGTTGTGGTGGTTGTCGGCGGCAGAGTCGTTGTGGGGGCGAGCGTGGTGGGCGGAAGCGTCGTGGTCTCGGCCTCGGTGGTGGCGGTGATGAGTTCGAGGGAGTTGGCCGACTCGGCACCGCCGAAGAACGAATCGGTGCGAGAGGTAATAAACACCGCCCCCGCGGTCACAGTGGCCACTCCTGCGAGTGCAGCGATGGCGGCACGAGATCGCTTTGTAGGCCGCTGGGAGGACATGGGATGGTCATCGTAGGCTTCTCGCTTGGAAGCTTGGGGTCAAGGTGCTGCTAGGGTTCGGGGCCTTGTAAGGACCCGTAGCTCAGTTGGCTAGAGCACTTCCTCGACACGGAAGGGGTCGCTGGTTCGAGTCCAGTCGGGTCCACTCTCAAGCACTCCGGCCGCCCGTGGGCGGCCGTTGTCGCATAAGAACCAACCTCAGGGGGCAGCACAATGATCACGCCGTTCGATGATTTCCCGATCCACCAAACGGGCGACCCAATCGTCCAGACCGTCAGTGCTGATCCCAACCATTACGACCGCTACTTCTTTAACGGTTGCGATCGTGACGGTGCCTTCTTCATCGGTGGCGCCATGGGGCACTACCCGAACCGTGGTGTGATCGATGCCGCATTCAGCGTTGTCGTCGATGGCATCGAGCATTCGATCTTCGCCTCAGGGGCAATGCCGCTCGGACGAGAAACAACGATCGGTCCGATCTCCATTTCAGTGCCTGAGCCACTGAAGGAAATCCGCTTCACCGTTGCTCCAAACGATGAAGGCATCTCTTGCGATTTGTTGTTCCGTGCTCGCACCGCAGTCATTGAAGAGCCCAAGCAAACGATCGTGCGCAACAACGTCAAGATCATGGACTACACGCGTCTGACGCAGTGGGGAACATGGGAAGGCACGATCAACGTCAAGGGCCAGATTATTGACGTGAAGGCCGATTCAACGTTCGGTGTTCGCGATCGATCGTGGGGCGTGCGGGGTGTTGGCGTGCAAACGCCAACCAACTTCACGCCTGGTGAAATGCAGATTTTCTGGTTGTGGGCCCCGTTGCACTTCGACGATATGTGCACGCATCTTGCAATGTTCGAACGAGCCGACGGAACCCGGTGGATGGAATCAGCTCTTGTTGTTCCGATTCTTGAATCGCCCGATGCACCCACGTGGGGTGCGGACATCGTCGAACCTGAAGAGGTCGGCGATATTCGTTACGAACTCCAATGGCAAAAGGGCCGTCGCGAGATGGAATCGGCGGCCATCGAAGTGAGCCATGCCGATGGCACCGTCGATCGCATTGAATTTGAGCCGCTCTACACATTCCGTATGCGCGGTATCGGCTACAGCCACCCGCATTGGTCGCATGGTTCCTTGCACGGAACCCTTGAAGTTGGTAGCGAATCGATCCCGCTGGATGAATTCAACCCGCAGGATCCTTCATGCATCCACATTCAGACGCTCTGCAAAGTACGTATGGGTGATCGTGTCGGTGTTGGCGTGCTCGAGCAGTTGTCGTTCGGCCCACACGAGCCCACCGGACTCACGGGCATGGTCGATGGTTGGAATCCGGCCTAACCACTGATGTGGGCGCTGCTTCGACGTAATTCCGCATTTCGAAAACTTTTTACCGCACAGGTCATTAGCTACGGCGGTGACTGGTTTGCCGCTGTGGCGGCGATTGGCCTATTGCTCGACGCGACTGGTTCGGATTTTCTCGCGTCTGCCTTTTGGGTCGCGCAAACGTTGCCCACGTTTGTGATGGGTCCGATTGCGGGACCAGTGGCCGACCGATTCGACCGTCGCAAGGTTCTGATCCTTGCGTCATCAGCACAAGCTGCCGCTGCACTTCTTTTCTTGTTGGCGGGACACGGAATGCCATGGATTGTGTTCGTTGCGCAGGGCGGTGTGACGGCGCTGGGTTCGTTCTTTGGTCCCGCGGCACAAGCGGGTATTCCCAACATTGTCGAAGAAGAAGATCTCGCCACCGCAACATCGATGATGGGTGCAACCTGGGGAGCGATGCTCGCGGTTGGTGCAGGGCTGGGCGCTTTGTTCACTGTGGCATTTGGGCGTGATGCTGCATTTCTCGCCAACGCCGCAAGTTTTGTGGTTGCTGCGTTGATCATCGTGACGATCGGTGAATCGCTGCAGACAGATGGACCCGCAAAAGTTCGTACCGAGCGCATGCGTCCATTGCGCGATACGCGCGAGGTACTTGCCCATGCTCGCCGCCATCCCGCGATCATGGCGCTCATTGGTTCTCATATCGGGTTTGGTTTTGGCGCCGGTGTCGTCGGAATGTTGGCGGTGCTGGCAACAGTGAAGTTCGGCGGCAGCGATGGCGCGATCGGGCTTCTTCTCGCTGGTCGAGGGATCGGCGTTGTGCTTGGTCCGCTCTTGATTATTCGCTTGGTGAGGCGAGGAATTCACGGCGTACTTCTTGCCAGCGGGTTTGCGGCCATTGGTTACGGAGTGATGTATCTCGGTGTCGCGTTTGCGCCGTATCTGTTTCTCGCTGTTCTCGGTGTCACGGTTGCCCATATGGGTGGCGGTGCGCAGTGGGCGCTCACGACCTATGGATTGCAGGTGCTCACGCCCGATGAACTCAGAGGCCGAATCTTCGCGGTCGATGCATCATTGGTCACGCTGGCTATGAGCCTCTCGCTACTCTTTGCTGGCGCAATGAGCGGACTCGTCGGAGTGTCGATAACGATCGCGATCATCGGCGGTGGAAGTCTTCTGTGGGGTGTCGTGTTCTTGTTCCTGACTCGGGCACTTCGAGCAGAGGCTGAGGCGGAAGCGAACGCCGTGCATTCACCGGTGATAGAAACTCCGCTGGCCTAACCGGTCAGGCGGGAACAACGGTGACGGGAATGCCATTCAGTACGGCATTGCCCGACAATGGATCAAGAAGCTCAGGGTCGGTCAAGAGGTTCGAGTTCACACCTGGCCGTTTGGACGCGACCTGTGACCGTGTGCCGGCCATGTCATGGCCCCAACCGTGAGGAAGGCTTACGACGCCGACAGGAACCTCTTCGGTGACCTCGACTGGCGCCGTCACCGAACCGACCCGTGAGGCAATGACAGCGTCAGAGCCATCGGTGAGTGAAAGTCGCGTTGCGTCGGTGGGGTGCACGAGAAGTGTGCAGCGCACTTTGCCCTTCACTAGCGCTTCGACGTTATGCATCCACGAGTTGTTCGACTGCAAATGTCGGCGGCTAATGAGCACGAGGCCAGTGGTGTCGACAGGCTCGTTGAGAGTGGTGGCCAGTCGGGCGAGTTCGTCGATGATGATCTGCGGCGCGAGTTCGATCGTGCCTGATTCGGTGCGCAGCGCTTCGGGTAGCCGTGGTTCAAGCGCACCCAAATCGATACCGTGGGGGTTGGCTTCGAAGACATCAAGCGAAAGGCCATCGGGAACAGCGCCAAACCAATCGCCGCGCGAACCCGTTCGAATCATCACGTCGAGAATTTGGTCGACGCCGGTGCGCGACGGGTCTGACTGGACGAGTGCCCGCAACTCGTCGATGGACCGATCGGCGATCGGGGAGTTAGTTCCGTCGATCGCCGCCTGAAGCGCGCCATCAAGCAGCATTGTGTCGAGGACGGCGGGATCTGTGCCCGCGTCGGGACCAGTGAAAATGAGCGCAAGACGTCCGATGATCTCGTGTTCTTGTAGGCAGTCGCTGTCGAACAGCGGTGGTGCCCACTGCGCAAAATTGCGCACGGCTAAACCAATGAACGCCATTTGGTATTCACTGCGCTCAAGCGCTGTCGGTGGCGGAAGGATCACGTTCGAATGCCGAGTGGTTTCGTTGAGATACGGATCGACGCTCACCATGAATTCGAGCTCGCGCAGTGCGGCATCAAGCGCGGCGGAATGCGGTGTCGAAAGCACAGGGTTACCGCCAACGGTGACCATTGCTCGGATCTGTCCATCGCCCGGTGTCGTGATTTCTTCGGCAAGGCCAGCCACGGGGTACTCACTACGCACTTCGGGATACCCGCGCACGCGACTATGGCGCCGTCCGATGCGGAAACCGCGACCACGACCCTTGCCGCGGCCGCTTTCGTGCGGAGTGAGCGGGAACATTGCCCCACCGGGTGAATCGAGATTTCCAGTGACCAGGTTGAGAGCGTCGACAGCCCACGCCGCAAGCGTTCCGAAACCAACGGTTTGTGTGCCGATGCGCCCGTAGACAACTGCAGTGGGCGCAGCAGCAAGTTCGCGGGCCATGCGCGCAATCGTGTCGGCGTCGATGCCGATGCGGTTGGCGATAACGGATGGGGCAAACGGTTCGACGGCATCGGCAATGTCGCGCAGGCCGCTGGCCATTGCTGGGCCGTGGCCGGCATCAATCAGGTCTTCGGCGAACAACACATGCAACATCGCGCACAGCAGCAGCGCGTCGCCACCGGGGCGAATCGAGTGCCACTCGTCGGCATTCGCCGCGGTTTTGGTATGCCGAGGGTCAACGACGACGACCTTGCCGCCGCGTTCGCGAATGGCCTGAATGCGTCCGGGCCAATCGGGAGCGGTTGCGAGCGAACCATTCGATTCGTAGGGGTTGGCCCCAAGAATCAGCAAGTGATCGGTGCGATCAATATCGGGAACTGCAATGAGGATCGGATTGCCGAACAGGAGACCGCTCGAAACATGCTTCGGCATCTGATCCACAGTTGAGGCCGAATAGATCTGCGGACTCGCCATTGATTGGATGAGAACTCGGTTGAAGATGACGGTGCCGAGCGAGTGCACGCTCGGGTTTCCGAAATATGCACCAACTGCGTGACGGCCGTGACGGTCGATGACACCCTGAATTCCTTCAGCAATGACCGCAAACGCGTCGCCCCACGAAACCTGTTCCCAGGTTGCGGTTTCTGGGTCATTGCCCCGTCGAACAATCGGCGCGCGCAGGCGATCGGGATCAGCGTGCAACTTGTGCAGCACCGATCCCTTCGGGCAGATGAAACCTTTGGAGAACTCGTTGTCGCGATCGCCACGAATACGAACGACGGTGCCTTCACGCACGGTTAACTCAAGACCGCAGGTCGCTTCGCAGAGCGGGCAAGTGCGGTAGTGCGTTGTGTCCGAAGTCATGGCCCGAGCGTAGGCTGCGCCGATGAAAGCTGTCGTTCTCAATGCGTATGGCGATCTTGATGTCCTCACCATTGCTGAGGTCGCTGATCCTGTGCCTGGTCCCGAGGAAGTCCTCGTTGACATTGTGGCTACGGCATTAAATCGTGCTGATCTTCTTCAGCGTCGCGGTCTGTATCCCAGCCCGCCGCTGGCCGGGTTCACGCCGCCGGCTCCGGAAATCCCTGGCGTGGAGTTTTCCGGCCGTGTCGCTGCACTTGGCGAGCGAGTCACGTCATGGTCGGTGGGCGACGAGGTCATGGGCATTGTTGGCGGTGGTTCCTATTCCGAACGACTCGTGACTCACGAACACCAACTCATGCGCATCCCGACCACCGTGTCTGTGGAAGATGCCGCGGCGATTCCCGAGGTATGGATCACCGCATTCGACGCGCTTGTAGCCCAAGGTGGGCTGACTTCTGGTCGCACTGCTCTTGTGCACGCTGGAGCTTCGGGGGTTGGCACTGCGGCCATTCAGATCTGCAAAGCACTCGGTGCTCGCGTGATTGTTACCGCATCGGCGCGCAAGCTCAATGCATGTCGTGAACTCGGCGCCGATCTTGCAATCGACTACGCGTCTGGAGATTTTGTTGCAGAGTGCATCTCATTCACCACTGGCACGGGTGTCGATGTTGTACTCGACGTGATCGGTGGCGACTACGTCGACAAGAACATCGCCGCGATTCGTGTTGGCGGCCGCATTGTTCAGGTGGGCACGATGGGCGGGGGCCGCACCGAAGTAAACATCGGCATGTTGTTGCCGAAGCGGGCCAGTCTGATTGGCACCGTTCTGCGAGCTCGACCGCTTGGCGAGAAGATCGCCATTACACAGCGATTCGTGGCCGAGATTCTGCCGCTTTTCGATGCCGGTCTCGTAAAACCAGTTATTGATTCTCGCTACCCGTTGTCGGCAATTGCCGATGCGCATGCGTACATGGAAACCAACGCGAACGTTGGCAAGATCCTGATCGACGTGTAGTTGCCGCGTGTACTTAGCGCTGAGCGATCGGCACGTAGTCGCGAACGCCGGAGCCCGTATAGAGCTGACGGGGGCGTGCGATGCGGGAGTTCTGATCGAGCATTTCGCTCCAGTGAGCAAGCCAACCCGCCATACGCGGAATGGCGAACAACACGGTGTACATCTCGATAGGAAAGCCCATGGCCTGGTAGATAAGGCCAGAGTAGAAGTCGACATTCGGATAGAGCTTGCGGCTCACGAAGTAATCGTCGGCCAAAGCGGTTTCTTCAAGTTTGAGGGCGATGTCGAGAAGTTCGTTCTTGCCGGTGACCTCGAAGACGTCGTAGGCGATCTTCTTGATGATCTTCGCCCGCGGGTCGTAGTTCTTGTACACGCGGTGACCGAAACCTTGAAGAACCATCTTGCCTTCGCGCACGTCTTTGACGTAGGCGTCGACGTTGTCGAGAGAGCCAATGGAGTTGAGCATGCGAAGCACTGCTTCGTTGGCGCCGCCGTGGCGAGGGCCGTACAACGCGGCTGCAGCAGCAGCCGAGGATGAATACGGATCGGCATGGGCAGAACCGACAACACGCATGGCCGTGGTCGAGCAGTTCTGCTCGTGGTCGGCGTGGAGGATGAACAGGACATCGAGGGCCTTGGCCAGAACCGGGTTTGGTTCGTAGTTGGGCTCGGCGACGCGCCACATCATGGAAAGGAAGTTCGAGGTGAAGTCCAGGCTGTTGTCTGGGTAGACGAACGGCATGCCGACGCTGTGGCGGTGAGCGCCAGCAGCGATGGTCGGCATCTTGGCGATCAGGCGAATGATCTGCTTCTGGCGACTTTCGAGATCGAAGATGTTCTTCGCATCGGGATAGAAGGTGGAAAGCGCGGCGAGCGTTGAAACAAGAATGCCCATGGGATGAGCGTCGTGGTGGAAGCCCTCCATGAAGCGCTTGCGCACGTTTTCATGAATGAACGTGTGGTACGTGATCTCGTGTGTCCACTCGGCCATTTCGGTCTCGGTGGGGAGTTGCCCGTTAAGGAGCAGGTAGGCAACTTCGAGATAGGTCGACTGCTCGGCTAACTGCTCGATGGGGTAGCCGCGGTAGCGGAGGATTCCGTTTTCGCCGTCAAGTTCAGTGATGGAACTCTCGGCTGCAGCAGTTGTAGAGAACGACGGGTCGTAGAACCAGGTCCCTGGCATCAACTTCGACCACGCCGCTGAGTCAACACCGCCATTGACAATCGGGACTTCAACCGATTCGCCAGTTCGGTTGTCGGTGATGGTCACACTCTCGGCCACTCGTCGAACTCCTGTATTTCGTCGTCTTTTCGGATCCCCTCCACAGCCATCCTAGTGGCCCCAGAGCAACGTCCGGTCGGTCGGACGTGAACGATTTGGAAACAGCACCCAACCGAACTCCAACGAGTCAAAACCAATGACGTCAGAGGGGAGTGTTGTCGTGCGATCGGGGCTGGAGGCGTTCTCGTTTGTGATCGAGTGCCTCGAGAGCGGCGGCAATCTCCGCACGAGTGTCGGCCGGGTCGATGACGGCATCGATAAATCCGCGATCGGCCGCGATATAGGGGTTGAGAAGGCGCGCTTCGTAGGCATCTTCAAGAGCTTGGCGATCGTCATCGGCGATGCCGCGGTTGAGAATCTCTACCGCGCCTTTGGCTCCCATAACCGCGATCTCTGCCGATGGCCACGCAAGGGCAAGGTCATTCCCCATGCGCTTTGAATCCATGACGATGTAGGCGCCGCCGTAGCTCTTGCGCAGTGTGACGTTGATTCTCGGCACGGTGGCACGGGCGTAGGCGAAGGCCATTTGTGCACCGTGGCGGATCATTCCTCGCCATTCGAGATCTTTGCCCGGGTAGAATCCAGGCGTGTCGACAAGTGTGATGAGTGGAATATTGAACGCATCGCAGAACGCAACGAATCGAGCGCCCTTTTGTGAAGCCGGAATATCAAGCGTTCCTGCGAGTGCACACGGTTGGTTGGCCACGAAGCCGACCGGTCGTCCACCGATTGATGCAAAGGCAGTGACGAGGTTGGCTGCCCATGCGGCGCGTAGTTCGAAAAGTTCTCCGTCGTCGGCAATCGCTCGAATCACGGTGCGAACGTCGTAGGAGCCTGTGGGCGTTGCCGGGATGATGGCGCCGGCCTCGGGGGTCAATCGGTCGACGGGGTCGTTGCTTACTAACCGAGGCGGTAGTTCATCGTTATGGCCAGGCAGATAGTCGAACAGGTTTGTAACCCAGTCCATCGCCGCGGCCGCATCGGCAACAACGGCGGAAGCCACGCCGGTGGTTCGACTATGGGCGCCGGCGCCTCCGAGGTCCATTTTGTCGATGGGAACACCGGTGAATTGGCGCACCATGTGGGGACCGCTCACAAACGCGTATGCGTCTTCGGTCATCACCACATGATCGGCGAGGCCAAGAAGCAGTGCTGGTCCCGATACCGCTGGTCCGGAAACGGCCATCACCGTCGGGACAATTCCGGAACAGGAACTCAACGCTTTCGCGGCCTGGCCCCAACCGTGCAATGCGGCAAGTCCTTCGCTGATGTCAGCACCGGTTGAGGAAAGTTCGACAACAACTGGAAGTCGTTCCGCTAACGCGACATGTGCAGCATTCGCGATGCTTTCGCCGTCTAGCGGTGACAGCGCTCCACCCTTACCGTCTTCGTTTGCGTCGCCGCCAATTCGAACGCGAACGATGGGGCGCGGCCCACTTATCGTTTCAAGAACGTCAATGTCGGCGTGGACGACGCCAGGGACCTTTGCTCGGAGATGGACTGCTCGCCCGGTGTTGGACGCGAACCTTCCGCTCTTGGGGGCGGAGGTGGCGGGAGGTGTCATCAACCAGAAGAGGTGGTGGAGCCAATGGCCGGGTGAATGCCCGGACGGCGGTTGCCCTGAGCGGCGACGACATCTTTGAGGACATCGGCTAACACTCGGGCTGGAGCCGAGAGTAACGCCTGCCGGCGGGTGGCGAGTCCTACCGCTCGGCCGGGAAGTCCCTCGACCGGTGCGGTATGCCAGCCGAGATCGGATCGGGTCGATACCGCGCTAGCAGGAAGAATCGCCGCGCCGAACCCTTCAAAAGCCAGTGAGGCCATAAGCCGAGTGCCGTCCACCTCGGCTTTCATTGCCAAGACATACCCACGTTCGGCAAACAACGCATCGAGTTGGTCACGGAACGGACGGCCAGGCGGTTCAACAATCAGATTCACGCCATTGAGATCGGTAAGTGTGATGTGGTCACGTCCGAATAACGGATGGCCGACCGGCGTGGCAAGGATGCGGTCCTCGGTGAACAGTGAGGTCGAAACGACTCCAGGATCGTTGGTGGGAGTCGTGAGAACGGCGAAATCAATTGCGCCGGTGTCGAGTTTGAGAAGAAGCGAGGCCGTGGTGGCATCGTGAACTTCAACCCGGATAAGCGGGTGCCTTGTGGCTGTCGTCTCGATGAGCAACGGAGCGAGCCACCGGGCAGTGGTTCCGATAATGCCGATGCGAGCAGTCCCTGACACCTCGGATCGGACCGAATGGACGTCGGCGCTGAGCGCGGCGAGTTCTGCGTAAATTCGCCGGGCTCGTTCCACCACGACAGTTCCCTCGGCCGTGGGGAGGCCGGTGGAGCGCTCGATGAGAGTCGCTCCGAGTTCCTTCTCAAGCCGCGAGATATGGGCAGAAACGTTGGATTGCACGGTATGGAGCGATCGAGCGGCGGCAGTGAATCCCCCGTGATCAACCACGGCGAGCAGGGTAGAGAGCTGGCGGAGGTCCATCACTAATAATGATGGCACAGATCACGATAAACAGTTGGACCGATGGGTAACATAGGGGCACACTGCGATCAGCAAGTGTCGGACTCAAAAAGCGGATCCCCCTCTGCAGAGTCCGTAGATGGTGTTGAGACTGTCCCCCCGGTTTCCACCTCCGCTCCGAAGCCGACCCAAAGGGTCGGCTTCGGTCGTTTTCGGCCTACTGTCGGCGCTATGGAACGCGGACCAGTCATCATCGAAGCAGCGATCAACGGGAATCGGACCAAGGAACACAATCCGAACGTCCCGCGGTCGCATGAAGAACTTGCCACCGACACGCTTGAGACGCTCGCTGCGGGTGCATCGATCATTCACAATCATGGTGCGGTCTTTGGTGATCCCCGTGAGGTCGCCGATGATTATTTGGCGGGGTGGATGCCGGTGTTTGCGGAACGTCCCGACGCGTTGTTGTACCCAACAGCAAATTTCACAAACGGTGGACTTGATTTCGAGCACTTGCATCTGCTCGCCGAAACCGGACTCATGAAAGTCAGTTTGTGTGATCCAGGTTCAACCAACCTCGGCGGTATCGATGCTGACGGCATTCCGAACGCAGGCATCGTGTACTCAAATAGTTACGACTCGATCCGCATTCAAATGGAACAAGCTTCCGCCGATCGCGTGGGACCGAGTCTTGCGATTTACGAACCGGCCTTCATGCGCACCACGATGTTGTACTGGAAGGCAGGAAAGCTTCCGGCCGGCACAATGATCAAGTTCTACCTGTCGACTGATCGTGGGTACATGGGGGCGCCATTCGGTTTGCCGCCAACTCGATTGGCGCTCGATGCGTATCTCGAGATGCTCGGCGATTGTCCGGTGCCGTGGGCATTGTCAGTTGTTGGTGGAGATCCGATCGAAGCCGGCCTAGCCGAATACGCAATCGAACGTGGGGGCCACCTTCACCTTGGACTCGAGTTCTACGGTGGCGATCGCCAGCCCACGAATGCTGAACTCACGCGCAACGCAGTCGAAGTGTGCGAGCGCATGGGTGTTGCTGTCGCAACCTGTGACGAGGCCGCCAAGATTCTCGGACTGCCTCGTGGGTAACTCTCTGAAATTTTAGAGTGCTGAAATGCTGAGCGTTCAGACGCCTTGGCGCTGACGGATGATGTTGAGCGCACCGCCGGCCTTGAACCAGCCGATCTGCTCGTCATTCATCGTTTGAATGCCTTCGAAGACGATGGTGGTGCCATCGGGCTTCACAATCTGGCACTTGACCGGAATATCGGGAGTCAGATCAGCAAGGCCGAGCACGTTGATGCGGTCGTCTTGTTCGATGAGGTCATAGATCTTTGGATCGGCAAAGACGAGCGGCAACACGCCCTGCTTCTTGAGGTTCGTTTCGTGGATACGAGCGAACGAACGGGTAAGCACAACCTTGGCGCCACGGAAACGAGGCTCCATCGCTGCGTGCTCACGTGAGGAACCTTCACCGTAGTTCTCGTCGCCAATGGCGATCCAACCTTGACCAGCAGCGTGGTAGCTCTTGCCAATGTCGGGGAACGACTTTGTAGTTCCGTCGAGTTGATCTTTACCCTGGCCAACTTCGTCGGTGAATGCATTGACGGCACCGATGAACATGTTGCCCGAGATGTTTTCGAGGTGACCGCGGTACTTGAGCCACGGACCAGCTGCAGAGATGTGATCGGTCGTGCACTTGCCTTTGGCCTTCATGAGAATCGGAAGGTTGAGGAAGTCGTTGCCGTCCCATGCGTCGAACGGTTCGAGAAGTTGCAGTCGATCAGAGGAGGGCGACACCTTGATGACAACCCTCGAAGAATCGGCCGGAGGTGCGATGAAGGTGTTCTCGCCAGCGGTGAAACCCTTTGGTGGAAGTTCAACGCCAACGGGAACTGGGATCATGACCTGTTCGCCAGAAGCGTTCGTAAGCGAATCGGTAGTCGGGTCGAAATCGACGCGCCCGGCTAATGCCATTGCCACAACTGTTTCGGGTGAGGTGACGAAGGCAAGCGTTGATGCGAGTCCATCGTTTCGCTTTGGGAAGTTGCGGTTATACGAGGTGACGATGATGTTCTCGGTTCCCTCTTCAACGTCGCTTCTTGACCACTGACCGATGCACGGTCCACAAGCGTTCGCCAGCACAGTGGCGCCGATCTGCTCGAGATCGGCGAGCAATCCGTCGCGTTCGATGGTGGCGCGAACCTGTTCCGAACCGGGAGTGACGAGCAATGGTGTCTTGGTGCTGAGCCCGTTCTGATGCGCGAATCGAGCGATGGCTGCAGCGCGACTGATGTCTTCGTAGGAAGAGTTCGTGCACGAGCCAATGAGTGCCGAAGAAATTTCCATGGGCCAACCTTCGGACTTGGCTTCGGCGCCGAGTTCGCTGACCTTGCGAGCACGGTCTGGCGTGTGTGGACCATTGATGAGCGGCTTGAGTGAAGAAAGATCGATCTCAATGATCTCGTCGAAGTACGAAGCAGGATCGGCGAGAACTTCATCGTCGGCACGAAGATCGGAAGCAACCGCATCGGCAGCTTCGGCGACATTGGCTCGACCAGTTGACGCGAGATAACGCGACATCGCGGGGTCGTAAGGGAATAGCGATGTGGTCGCACCAATTTCTGCACCCATGTTGCAGATGGTGGCCTTACCGGTGCAGGAAATTGATTCGGCTCCGGGACCGAAGTATTCGACGATGGCACCGGTTCCACCCTTCACGGTGAGGATACGAGCGACCTCGAGGATGATGTCTTTCGGCGCCGACCAGCCAGCGAGTGTGCCGGTGAGTTTCACGCCGATGAGCTTTGGCCAACGAACGTTGAACGGATAGCCCGTCATAACGTCGACGGCATCGGCGCCACCAACACCAATTGCGATCATGCCGAGACCGCCAGCGTTGGGCGTATGGCTGTCGGTGCCGATCATCATTCCGCCGGGGAAGGCATATTGCTCAAGCACGACCTGATGAATGATGCCGGATCCTGGCTTCCAGAAACCGATGCCGTATTTGGCGGAGACCGATTCAAGGAAGTCGTACACCTCGGCGTTGACATCGTTTGCCGTTGCAAGATCGATGCGCGCGTTGCTCTTTGCCTGAATGAGATGGTCGCAGTGAACCGTTGATGGCACAGCTGCTTGGGGAAGACCAGCGGTCATGAACTGCAGCAATGCCATTTGTGCTGTTGCGTCTTGCATGGCAACACGATCGGGGTCGAGATCGGCGTAGCTGCGGCCGCGTTCAAGTTCCTGGGTACGCGGGTCGCGCAGGTGATTGATGAGGACCTTCTCGGCGAAGGTGAGGGGCCGCCCGAGGCGCTCGCGACCGATGGCAACGTTCTCGGCAAGACGGCCGTAGACACCGTTGATCAGTTCGATGGGGGTATTGGCAGCAACAGCCATGAGGGGGAGCCTTTCCGATGCTCAGCGAAACACGCCGAGTCTACGGCTCAGGCGCCTTGGAGTTTTCCGCCGGTGGTGGTCGTGGTGGTGAGGTTGTCCACGAAGTCGGTGATGAAATTCGGATTCTTGATCAAGAAGATCAGATAGACGATTGACAAAACGATCCCGATAACGCCAAGCACGATGCCCGTGGTGGCCATGCCGTCGCCCTTTTTCCAGCCATTTGAGCGAGCGATTGCTCGGCGGCCATTGATACCAAGGCCCAATGCCATGGGACCGAGGATGATGCCGACAAATCCGGTGCAGGTAATGGAGAGGATCCCGCACACCATTGCGGCAATGGCGAGGCCGGAGAACTTTGGCCCCTGCCAAACGGGTTGGGGGGGAGGAGGAGTGGCCGGCCACGCTGGCGGCAACGGGGCGCTTCCGTCTGGAACAAGCAACGGGGGCGGGGGCGGGGGCGAAGACGTCGGGGCATCGGGCGTCTGCGCACCTGGCCACGCGGGGTTCGGAGCGAAGTCCGGGGGGTAATCCTCGGGCTGCGGGTTGACCGGTCGCTGGTCATCGGGAGAAAGGGGGTTGCCCCATGGGTCGGTCATTGTGATCGGACCCTACCGGCCAGATGCAGGGCGCCGCCGGCAACGGCGATGGCCACAATCACAACGAGAGCGTCAAGGAGGGTGATCGCTGTGGGTCGATCGGTAGCAAGACTGACCATTGCGAGGGCCATAAGCAGCAGGTTGCGGATGACATCGCGAGCGGAAATGGGTTGGGCCCGGGAGGAACCAAAACACGCGCACGACGCGCGCACTCCAGCGCGGAGACGGCCAATCAGAAACGTGGTGAAGAACGCAAGCGAGACGAGTGCTGCAATCGCCCCTGCCGGAGGGACGATGAGGCACAACGCAACGATGGAAAGTTCAACGAGTGGAACGAAGCGAGCAAAAAATGAGGCACGCGGAAGACCCAGTCCGGTGAACTCGCGCTCGGTCGCAGAGATATCGCGAAGCTTCGCGACTGCGGCAATCGCGAAGATTGCGGCAAGTGCAACTGCTGCTGCGTAGCCAACGCCGGTGCTGCTCACGGCCCCATTGTGGTCCGAACTTCGGCTCTAGAGTCATTCCGTGCGACAGATGCGCGGTTTTCCTCTGGTTGTGGTGGGTCTGGGTCTTTCCGTCTGTCTACTTCTGGGGCTTTTCCCGTCTTGCTCATCCTCGGCCAAGGAAACGGCTGAACAAGCACCGTCGAATTTTGAGCCTGGGACATTCCCCGTCGGGATCACATCGTTCACTTTTGTCGATGAGTCTCGGCCGACTCCGGCGAATGCTTCCCAGTCAGGCCAGCCGTCCCGCACACTCCAAGTTCGCGTCTGGTACCCAGCGGTTGCGCCAATCACCGAGTTGATTCAGGACGATGACTTTGCATCGATCCCTGATCCAACGCCGCAATTCGATGCGCCACCAGCGACTGGTTCGGGCCCATTCCCTCTCATCGTGTTTGGGCATGGATTGGGCACGGCCCCCGCCCAATATGGCGATCTCTTGGCGACATGGGCGGGGGCAGGTTATGTAGTGGCAGCTCCGGTTTTCCCCTGAGCAGCGAAAATTCTCCCGGCGTGGCTGATGCCGGTGATGTGGCGAATCAATCAGGAGACATTTCGGCGGTGATCACTCACGCCATTTCGTTGTCCTCAAGTGCGGATGGACGAGCACTGGCAGGAATGATTGATCGTGAGCGGGTTGGCGTCGCTGGTCACTCGAACGGTGGAATCACGATCGCCGGACTTATTGATCAATCCTGTTGTGTTGATGAGCGTGTCGACGCCGCGATCATCATTGCTGGAATGTCGCAGCTTCTTCCGGGACGAACCTTCGATTGGTCGCGCACGCCACCGTTATTGATTGTGCACGGCGACAACGACACGGTGATCCCGTACGACGAGGGAGTGCGGTTGTTCAACAGTGCTCGCTCGCCAAAGGGGCTGTTTACGCTGATTGACTCAGATCACAACTCGTATCTCTTCAGCGATTCCAGCGCATTTCCAATCACGGCAAAAGCAACATTGGATTTCTTCAACGGCTACGTGAAATCAGATGCAACGGCTATTGCTGCGCTGCCCGATGATCAGAAGTCGGGAGTCGCGTCGATGACGTTTGTTAGCGATTGAAGCTAATCGGCGACTGTTGAGCGAACGCTTCCCAAACTGTTGCGATGCTGATCACACAGACTGTTTGGTGATCGTGAATGATGCGGCATTGCAAGACAAGGACGCGAATTTCCGGATGCCGATGACCTCTATTCGATAGTGAGGACGAGCGTTATACCTGTGGCCAGTTGCGCCGTTGGCTTTTGGTCTTTGAAGTGCGGGCCCATGAACGACGCCAGGAAACAGCATCGGGGCCATCAAGCGTTGGCGTGGTGTCGGCGGCAGCATTGCGGCGCGCTTGCCACCAGTCAGTCGCAGATTCATCGCCAAGGGCAGCAACGGCTTCTTGAATTCGTGCAGCGAATGCGCGTGAATCTTCACCTTCATTGACATACATCGGCGAACCGAATACGACGGTGGTTGCCGCTGGTCGGGGGATATTCCGACCTTTCGGTAAGACCTTGTTTGTTCCTTGAAGAAAAACGGGAACGACGGGAACGCCGCTGTGTGAAGAAAGAAACGCGGCACCTGAAGTGAAGGGTCGAGCCCAACCGTCGGGCGAGCGGGCGCCTTCAGGGAAAATCAACATGCTCCACTCGTCTGCAAGTAATTCCAGCGACTGGTCGATGGCTTTGCGCGACACCTTGGTGCGCTCTACGGGGATTGCTCCGATGACGAGCGCAGAAAGTGGCGATGTGACGCGATTGGTAAACCAATAGTCAGCAGCAGCACCGATAAACAGGCGATTGCGCCAAGGTTCAGGGATGGCCGTCATCATGAGCGGTGTATCGGCGTGACTGTGATGATTCGCGGCGAAGATCGCTGGGCCCTCGAGGTCGGCGAGGCGGTCGGTGCCGTGAATCGACGGCGTTGCCAGCAGATCAATGAGCGGTTTCATGACGCCATTGAGGATGAGCACACGGGCGACCCGTGCCGGATACGAACGGGCCCAATCGGTGTCGTAACTGGAACCTACGTTCTTCTCCTTTTTCAGGAGATCAACGCCGGCAGGAACCGAAGGAGCCTTCATAATTGCCTTCGCCATACGAGTGACGCGAGAACCAGTGCGAGTTGCGGTCGAGACCGAACGATTCACCGGAAGACGTTTTATGAGGCGAGTTGCCTGTTTGCGGGTGATGGGCATCGGTCGCATGGCTGTCCTCAGGAAACGTCGGCCATGAGGATGGGCGGGTTATGTAAGTGCGTGATGGTTGCATCGCGACCGACGACATCGCTGGCCATTTCGAGTGCATCTTGCAGAGTCGACGCTGGCTTGAAACCAAGACGGCGAACCGCGCGCACATCGCCACCAACGATGATCACCTGGCCGACATGCTCGAGCGCGTGTGAGCACCAGTACCACATATAGAACGGATGTACGCCGTGGTACGCGTAGCTCGTGCGATAGAGATGGCGATACCACTCGTCTTCGGCAAATGACTTTTCAAACTGTTCGGACATGACAACCGGGTCATGGGTCTGCGTAAGCACCTGATCGAAGAAGTCGATGTAGGACGGATGATGTACGGGATGGAATTCCCACGGTGTCGGGTGGCTCATGATGACCACGCCGCCTTCACGAACCGGCGGACGACCGCGATACAGATTGAAGAAGTAACCGAGACCAAGGCAGGCAACGAGGATCGGATTGAGAATCGAGTTCACGTTGTAGGGGCTGATGTAGGGAAGGCCCATCGTGAGAATGTCGGTCTGGCCTTCAACCTGCACGAGGTGCTGGGCATAGACATTCTCAGTCGTGAGTTTGTGGACTGCTTCAACCTCGCCGGCCTGCACCGATGTCATCGCGTGCGGTGCTTGCCATGAGTTGAAGATCGAGCGACGTGTGCGCTGCGGCATGCGATCGAGTGCAGTCTTCATGCCCGCAACTGTGATTCGGTCCTTGAGTGACCATTCCCATTCGCGCTTTTGCAGCACGCTCATGGGGCCTTCGGTGCCGAAGACGTTGTTGTTCATGGTGGTTTCGATCTGGAAAACCTTCACGCCTGAATCGCGGAGCACCTTGCCCATACGCCAGTTCGCCGAATGCAGTTCTGACTTGTGCTGATCCATGAACGACTTGGAATGACGCATCGTCTGGGGATTGTGGTGATGACGAAGTGAGCGATACGAAGCAAGGCCGGTTGCAGTCGACTTCCATCCACCGTCCATCGAAACGAGATTGATGTTGACGTAAATGATGAGATCGCTCTCGGCGGCGCGCTTGTTGATCTCAACTTCCTCGCCCTTTTCGGTCTCGCCAATAAAGAGAAGGTTGTCGGGGTCTTCCGCATCGTGATTGACGAGAAGCCCTTGCGGAGCGAATGCGTCGTAGACACGATCGCCAACTGCATGACGAAGTTCGTCTTCAGTCATGCGTCGGTGGAGCGCGAGAGCGGCGATGAGCATGACGTCATCGACGCCAGCAGCGGCTGCGAGTTCGAGCACCGCTTCGATGACGCGCTGACGAATGTCGGGGCGCTTCATTGGAGGAAGGGGCAACGAGATATCGTCGAACGCGATCGTGAGTTTCATGCCCGGCTTGAGCAGGGCCGTGAGCGGTTCACTGTCGCCGATTGGATTCACGAGCGCGTCGCGAATGGCCCCGTCGGGGTTCTTGAGTGCTTCGACGGGCTCGGCCGGATAGATCACGCGGCTGCGTCCCGGGGGAAGCTTCTCGAGACGGAAACCCTCTCCATGGTGGAAGAGAATTGGTGGCGTCGAGCGATCGACGTCGAGGACGAATCCTGGTCTAGGCACGATTTCGTTCCTTTTCATTGCGAAGGTCAAAAGCGATAC
>CAMAYJ010000042.1 GCA_945862505.1 Bifidobacterium breve
CGGGTATCAAGCGAATATCCCGAACTCACTCGCCGATATTTCGCCGACAAGGGAATCAATGCCGATATCAAGCTTTCGTATGGAGCGACCGAGGCAAAGGTTCCCGACATCGTCGATTGCATTGTCGATATCACTGAAACCGGGAATGCGCTTCGTGCCGCCGGCTTGAAAATCATCGACACGATTTTGGTCTCGTATACCGAATTGATCGCGAATCCGAATTCGTACGCCGATCCGGCGAAGGCACACGCAATGCGTCAAATCCGCACATTGCTCGAGGGAGTGCTCGATGCCCGCGGCAAGGTGCTCGTAAAACTCAATGTTCCGACCGATCGTCTTGAATCGGTGATCGCCGTGCTTCCGTCAATGAAATCGCCAACAGTCAACGAACTTTTTGGCGGTGCGGGTTACGCGGTTGAGTCCGTTGTCGAGAAAAGCGGAATCAACGTGCTTATCCCGGCACTCTCCGATGCGGGGGCGACCGACATTCTCGAACTCCCGATCTCCAAGATCGTCCCGTAACCATGGCGAACTCTCCACAGACCGTGCCGTTGAGCGATGGCAGGGGAGTGGTCGCGTCGTTCGATGATCCTCGCGGACTCGGCCTAGTGCGCAGGGAAGACGGTACCGAATACCCATTCCATTGCACGGCAATTGTCGATGGGACGCGAACGGTCAATGTTGGGACAGCTGTTTGGTTCTCGGTCGCTCCGGGCAGGATGGGCCGATGGGAAGCAGTAGCGATCTCCGCTGTCGCCCAGTAGCTCCAGTCAGATTTAGGACTTCGTTGCGTTGACCCGCTGCACATAGACCGTCTGAAGAACGGTGAGGGCCTGACGAAGTTCGGAACCGCTTTCGCCGAGACGGTCTTCGGTGGCATCGAGCATCGAGGTCATCGCATCAATCGCAAGACGCACCTCTTCGTACTTTGGCTCGGCTTGATCGAGATGCACGGCCGCCAGTTCGTAGAGGCCCATGAGATGGTTGGCCACGAAGACCGACGCTGGGTGCGACATCAATTGGCGCTGCACCTCGGCCATCTGGGCAATCATTTGCTCGGCCTGGGCTCGTTCCTCCGGGGAGAGGTCGTCGAGATTGGGGCCTCCGAGCATTTCTGAGGCGCTCGTGGCCGGTCGTTCCTTGGCGCCGGATCGATCGACCGGCACCTCGCCATCTGGGGTCCACAGGCTCATCGGGGGCTCTCTTTCGTACCGGTCAGGCCCCATCGCAGGAGCCGCGGTTGGCTCGTATTGCGCTGGGGTGGGGTGGAACCGGTATCGTAGGCGTCTCACAACTGAACGGAAGCGGGGCTTCGGCTCCCACCCGGCCACCTCAGAGCAGTTGCATAACTCTGAACCGTGCGCCCGGGTCGCAACATTCTCCTCTCTTTCTGGGGTGTCATGCTCTTGCATGGCTGTCTCGAAAGGTCTCTCCGGTGTGTACCGGAGGGTCTCGGTGGGTGTCGGCTTCCGCCCGGCGCCTGCCGTTCTTCGTTTTTGGGTCCGCCCAGAAGCGAAACACAACTGGCGCCACGTCCCAATCACAATGCACAGGGAGGACCTGGCACGAATGAGGAGTGATCGGCCATAGTCACGGCCGCAAACACCGAGCCCCGGATCAACGATCGCATTCGCTCACGCGAAGTGCGGCTCGTCGGACCCGATGGCGCCCAGATCGGAATTACGCCGCTACCCGAAGCACTTCGGATGGCTCAAGAGCTTGAACTCGATCTCGTCGAGGTGGCCGATAAGGCCAACCCTCCTGTTTGTCGAATCATGGATTACGGCAAATACAAGTACGAGGCCGCACAGAAGGCGAAGGAGTCACGCAAGAAGAGCACCAACGTCGTGGTCAAGGAAATGAAGTACCGACCCAAGATCGGCGTCGGCGACTTCGATACCAAGACCAAGAAGGTGGAGCAGTTCCTTACCGAAGGGCACAAGGTCAAGGTCACGATCATGTTCCGAGGCCGCGAGATGCAGCATCCGGAATTGGGTCGCAAGATCCTTGACCAGGTTGCTGAAGCGGTTACCGCGGTTGCCAAGATCGAGGCCTACCCCAGGCTCGATGGTCGCAACATGACGATGGTCCTCGGACCCGACAAGAAGGCGCAGGCTGCTGCTGAAAAGCGACGCAGTGCCGACGATTCAGGAACACCGGTGGCCTCCACTCCAATGACACCAGAAGCAACTGCACCAGAAGCAGCGCAACCAGCTCCGGCTGAACCAATCGTTGCCGAAGCAGTTGTCACCGAACCTATTGCAGCTCCAGTCGAAGCGACCGAACCCGTCGCTACCGAAGAAGCCTGATACCCACCCGCCTCGAGCGGATCACAGCAGGAGGCAGTTATGCCGAAGATGAAAACCCACAGCGGTGCCAAGAAGCGTTTCAAGATCACTGGCTCCGGAAAGATCACCCGCCGCAAGGCAGGTCTGAATCACATCCTTGAAAAGAAGACACCGAAGCAGAAGCGTCACCTTGAGGGTGACTTTGTGCTCGCCCCTGGTGACGCCGCCCGCGTGCGACGCCAGCTCGGTATCTGAAACCGTTTCTTCCAATTACTTACTGAATCTCTCACTGAATAGGAGACACCGATGGCAAGAGTCAAGCGCGCTGTCGCCAGCAAGAAGCACCGTAAACAGACGCTCGAACGTGCGAAGGGGTACTACGGCAACAAGAGCCGTTCGTATCGCGCCGCCAACGAGCAGGTCATGCACTCGCTCCAGTATGCGTTTCGCGATCGTCGCGCTCGTAAGGGCGACTTCCGTCAGCTCTGGATTCAGCGCATCAATGCGGCGTGTCGTCTTAACGGCACGACCTACAGCCGGTTCATCAACGGGCTGAAGGAAGCTGGCATTGAGGTCGATCGCAAGGTCCTTGCCGATCTTGCGGTAACTGATCCGGCGGCCTTCACCGCTCTGGTCCAGGCGGCATCTGCTGCTGCGGCCAGCGCCTGAAAAATCTTTCGCCCGGTGGTCGTCGAACCGACGCCGCTTTCGGCGAATAATCCACGAATCGCTTCCTTACGGCGCCTCTCGGGGCGCCGTAAGGCGCGTCTCGATGCTGGTCGTTTCGTGATCGAAGGTCCGGTCCCAATTGGCGAGTTGCTCGCTGCTGGTGCCGAACTCGATGAGCTTTACGTCGATCTCGATCAGTGGTCTTCAGTCGACGATCGATCACCCTTACGCGAGGTCGTGCGTGACGCCGAAGCAGCGGGGATCCCAGTCTGGGGTCTGCCCTCGTCGGTGTTCGCCTCGGTGAGCGATACGAATTCACCGCAAGGTGCGCTTGCGAGCGCGGTTCGTTCCGTCTCCACAATTCCCGAACTCCTTGCTGTCGACGGGCCTGTCCTGGTCCTCGTTGATCTTTCTGATCCAGGAAACGCCGGAACGCTCGTGCGTGCTGCCGAGGCCGCTGGATGTGTCGGCGTGATCTTTGCGGGTTCGTCTACCGATGCGTTTGGTCCGAAAGCGGTTCGCGCTGCTGCTGGGTCAATCATTCGGCTGCCAATTGCCGAGTCCGGCGACATTACCGAGGTCATTGCGGAACTCCGGTCGAGTGGACGAGTTCTGGCAGCCACGGTGGTCGACGGGGGAGCAGCACCCGAAACGATCGACCTTTCCGGTTCTGTGGCGATTCTCATCGGATCAGAGGCGCATGGGCTGCCGGTAGAGGTCGTCGATCAGTGTTCTCTGTCAGTCACCATCCCGATGAAGTCTGCCGTCGAGTCCATAAACGCTGCAGTGGCCGGTGCCGTCGTACTCTTCGAGTGTGCCCGTCAACGTCGTCTCTCCCAATGAGTCGCAAAATGAATTGGACCGACCCCTCCGTGGCTAGAAGGCTCACCCTCCGATGATCGACGACATCACCCGAATCGCAGCCGCGGCTCCCGCTCTGATCGCCGGCGCAAACTCTGTTGACGAGTTGCGCGCCGTCGAAGCTGACCTGCTCGGCAAGAAGGGTGAGCTCACCCTCCTCAAGAAGGGTATGGGTGGTCTTGATCCCGAAGGCCGAAAGGTTGCGGGGTCTGCGCTGAACGATGCGCGCGACTCCATCGAGGCCGTGCTCGCTGTTCGCCGAAGCGATCTTGAGAGCGCCGAGCGAGCGTCAATGGTTGCCACTGAGCAACTCGATCTCACTGAACTTCTCGGAACCCCCGAGCGCGGATCGCTACATCTGGTGACACAAACATGGGACCGGCTCGTCGATGTTTTCATCGGTATGGGGTTCACCGTCGCCGAAGGTCCAGAGGTCGAGACCGATTGGTACAACTTTGAAGCGCTGAATATTCCGGCAGCGCACCCCGCGCGCGGAATGTGGGACACGCTTTATGTCGATCTCGGCGATCCCGAAACTGTTCTTCTTCGAACTCATACTTCGCCAGTGCAGATCCGTGTGATGACCGACGGCGAACCGCCGATTTACGCCGTCATGCCTGGTCGCGTGTATCGACGCGACACCGCCGACGCCTCGCATATGCCCGTCTTTCATCAGATCGAAGGGCTTGTCGTCGATCGCAACATCTCGTTTGCCGATCTCGCTGGAACTCTCGAGGCATTCACGAGTGCGTATTTCGGTGGCTCGATCCATTCGCGCTTGCGTCCTTCCTATTTCCCATTCACCGAACCTTCCGCTGAATACGACATCAATTGTGTTTTCTGTGAAGGAAACGGTTGCCGCACATGCGGACAAACCGGTTGGCTCGAACTTGGTGGTTGCGGAATGGTGCACCCAACGGTGCTCAGTAACGTCGGCCTCGATCCCGAGGAATGGTCCGGATTCGCATTCGGGTTCGGTCTCGATCGTCTGGCGCTGATGCGTCACGGTGTCGATGACATTCGCGAGATGTATACCGGCGATGTTCGATTCTTGGAGCAGTTCCCATCATGAAGGTGCTGCTGTCGTGGTTGCAGGAGTTCGCTCCCTTCCCGGGCGACGATCCCGTCGCGCTCGGCGACGTCATGAGCGATCTGGGTATGGCGGTTGAATCCATTGAGCGCATCGGTGAAGGCCTCGATGGCATCGTCACGGTGAAGGTTC
Organism: Bifidobacterium breve; assembly: GCA_945862505.1. Classification (GTDB taxonomy): domain Bacteria; phylum Actinomycetota; class Acidimicrobiia; order Acidimicrobiales; family Acidimicrobilacustridaceae; genus Acidimicrobilacustris. Next base: position 5,041 of record CAMAYJ010000042.1, read on the forward strand.
TTGAACTTCGCACGCATCCCGATGCCGACAAGATTCAACTCGTCGACGTCGATCTTGGCGATGGTGAAGCCCTTCAGATTTGTTGCGGTGCAACCAACCTCACCGTTGGTGATGTTGTTCCGTTAGCCACCCTCGGGACCACGATGCCCGATGGCATGGAAATCGCTCGTCGCAAAATGCGCGGTGAATGGTCCAACGGAATGTTGTGCTCAGGGCGCGAACTCGCTCTTGGTGAAGACCATTCCGGTATTTACATTCTCGATCCTTCGCTCGCGCTAGGCCTGCCCATTGTCGAAGCGCTTGGCATCACGCCCGATGTTCTGTTTGATCTCGAGATCAATCCCAATCGTCCCGATGCAATGTCGGTTGCCGGCGTTGCGCGCGACCTTGCGGCGCGACTCGGTCTGCCGTTCGCAATTCCGGCACCCAACGTTGATGAACTCGCTGGCGACGCAAGCTCGATCACGTCAGTGGACATCATCGACCCCGATCTCTGTGGCCTTTTCCACATTCGAGTTATCGACGGCATCAAGATCGAACCTTCTCCGCGCTGGATCGCCGATCGCCTCAGCGCCTTGGGTATGCGCCCCATTAACAACGTGGTCGATGCATCGAACTACGTGATGCTTGAACTTGGACAGCCCAATCACACCTACGACCTCGCAAAGATGCCGGGTGGAGCGCTCCGAGTCCGCTGGGCACGCGATGGCGAAACCATCACCACCCTCGATGGCGTCGAACGCAATCTCACCGGCGGTCGCGATGGCGTTATTGTCGATGCAAGCGATTCTGCAATTGGGATCGCAGGCGTTATGGGAGGGGCCTCGACCGAAATTTCTGAGACCACCACAACTGTGCTGCTCGAATGCGCGTGGTGGCAGCCGATGGCGATTGCCCGCTCATCAAAGTTTATGGGCCTTCGTTCCGAAGCGTCTGCTCGTTTCGAACGGGGCGTTGATCCTGCCATCGTTGATCTCGCTGCTCGCCGGCTTGCTGAATTGCTCGCCCCGTCTGGAGCGCGTCTTGTTGAGGGTTCCGTCACCGTCAACGGCGAACTTGCACCAACTCCAGCGGTTCGTGTGCGGACCTCACGCGTCAATCAACTTCTCGGAACAGATATTTCAACCGAGCAGATCATCTCCCTTCTCACTCCGCTCGGATTCGTCTGTGAACTTGGGGGAGAGGACGATGTTCTCTCTGTGACTGTTCCCACGTTCCGCCCCGATACAACGAACGAAACCGACGTCATCGAAGAGATTGCTCGCCATTACGGCTACAGCAAGATCGTCGGGCGCGCGCCGACCTCTGCTCATACGGGTTCCTTGACACCGATCCAACGCGATCGCCGCAGCATCCGACAGATCCTTGTTGGGCTCGGAATTCATGAGGCAATGCCGCTTCCGTTCCTCGCTCCAGGTGATCTCGCTCGTTGTGGACTTCCGCCCGAAGCGGTCACGGTCACGAATCCGTTGGCAGCGGAAGAAAGCATTCTGCGTACGTCGCTTCGACCCGGATTGTTGCGCGCCATCGCATACAACGAATCGCATCGCACCGATGGTGTTTCGTTATTCGAACTAGGCAAAGTTTTTGCCCTTCCCCCATCTGGCGAGACTCTTCCCGATGAGCGTGAGCATCTGGCGGTCGCTCTCGCTGGTCGTGACGCAACAGCCGCTGCCAATGTTTGGGCTCTACTTGCCCGGACCCTGGGCCTCAACGATGTCGTGATCGACCAATCGGCGCCTCCGGCCGGACTCCATCCGGGCCGCAGTGGCGTGCTGCGTCGTGGGGGAGCGCAACTCGGAGAAATTGGCGAGATCGACCCAGGTGTCCTCGATGCCCTCGGACTTCATGAGCGCGTCGCTTGGTTGCAGCTCGATATCGGTGTCGCCCTCGCCGCGCCTCATGGAGAACACCGGTATCACCACATCAGCCGCTATCCCTCGAGTGACCTCGATCTGGCCTTCGAGGTCGACAATGCTGTGCCTGCGGCCTCGATCGAAGCGGCGGTCCGGTCGGCTGCGGGCCCGTTGCTGGTGACCGTTAGCCTCTTTGATGTCTTCCGAGGCAACCCGGTCCCCGATGGGAGACGCAGTCTGGCCTACCGTTTGCGTTTGCAGGCACCCGATCGGACCCTGACCGATGAAGACATTGGCGGGGTTCAGCGCTCGGTGGTTAAGGCACTTGACGCCTTGGGAGCCACTCTCCGAGGCTGAGAAAAGCGTCCGGTTCAGTCCATCTTGCATAATCTTGCATTTGGATGCATCACCATGTAAGTTGTGCAGGTGACTTCTGTAGGCATTCTCGGCGCTTCGGGCTTTACCGGAGCGGAACTTCTTCGGCTTCTCGCCAACCATCCTGAGTTCGACCTCGCGTTCGCCACGGGGGAGAGCCAAGCGGGGGTTGCGGTTGGCGATCTCTACCCGAGTCTTTCGGCGGCGTATGTCGACGTGGAGTTCAAACTTTTCGAACCCTCGCTGCTCGACGGTGTCGATCTTGTTTTTTGTGGTCTACCGCACGGAGCTTCGCAAGCGCTTATGCCGACGCTTGTCGAAAACGTGGAATGGGTTGTCGATCTCGCTGCCGATTTTCGGTTGCAGGATGCTGCTCTCTATCCGCAGTGGTACGGAGATGTTCACCCTTGTCCCGAGTTACTTCCGAAGTTCGCCTACGGATTGCCCGAGTTGTATCGGTCCCAGATCGTCGGTGCGTCAGCGGTAGCTGTTCCGGGTTGTTACCCGACATGCACGTCACTCGCGATCGCGCCACTTATTACAAACGGTCTTGTGCATCTCGACAGCATCGTCGTCGACGCTGCAAGCGGCGTTTCAGGCGCCGGTCGGCCACCGAAACCAAATACAACGTTCTGCACTGTCGACGAGGACTACACAGCGTATGGCTTGCTGAATCACCGGCATACGCCCGAGATTGAACAGAACATCGCAACTTTGGCGTCAACGAAGATTTCCGACGTGTCTGTACTTTTCACGCCTCACCTAGCTCCAATGAATCGGGGCATGCTCGCCACCTGCTACTTGAAGCCGACTGGTTCGCAGACTACCGAGCAGTTGCTCGAGATCTATGAAGATTTCTACGCCGACGAACAATTCGTTGTCGTCACCGACGGTTCTCCTTCGACAAAAGCCTGCTTGGGCTCAAACACGGCACATGTAACGGTGAGAGCCGACGAACGGACGGGCCACATCGTTGCGATCGGAGCAATCGATAACCTCACCAAGGGCGCTTCCGGTCAGGCCGTGCAATGCGCCAACATCCTTACTGGCATCCCCGAAGCGACCGGCCTTTCTTCGATCGGGGTGTACCCATGAGCGTTACCGCTGCTCCCGGATTCGTTGCGGCCGGTGTTGCCGCCGGAATCAAGGCATCGGGTAATCCCGATCTTTCACTCGTGGCAACCGCCGATGGGAAACCCGTCGCGGCTGCAGGCGTTTTCACACGGAACAAGATGACTGCGGCTCCGGTAATTACAACTCGTGCCCATCTCGAAGCCACCGCTGGTCACGCTGTTGCTGTTGTTCTTAATAGCGGCAATGCCAACGCGGCCACTGGGCAACAAGGTCTTGACGATGCCGAGGCGATGTGCGAAGCGGTTGCGTCCGCTCTTGGCATCGAATCGCAGCAAGTCCTCGTGTGTTCTACAGGGCTTATTGGTATTCCCATGCCGATCGATGTCATCACCGCGGGCATCCCGTCGGTCGTGGCAGCCCGTTCTGCAGATGGTGGGCAAGCCGCAGCAACCGCCATCATGACCACTGACACCGTTGCCAAGCAGGTTGTTGTGAACGGCGATGGGTTCGTCGTAGGCGGAATGGCCAAGGGGGCGGCGATGCTCTCACCGAACATGGCCACGATGCTCGCTGTACTTGCGACCGATGCCGCGGCAACGCCAGAGCAGCTCAAAGCAGCACTTGTTTATGGAGTTGCGGATTCGTTTAATGCCCTCGATGTCGATGGTTGCACTTCAACGAACGACACGGTCCTACTGCTTGCCAGCGGATTCGCTGGTCCTGTCGACGAGAACGCCCTCAATTCCGCTGTCGCCGAGGCGTGCGCGAGTCTCGCTGCACAGATGTGTGCCGACGCCGAAGGTGCCACGAAAGTGGTTCGCATGACTGTCACCGGTGCAGTATCTGACGCTGAAGCGCTTATCGGTGCCCGGTACGTGTCTAGAAGCAATCTGGTGAAGTGCTCCTGGTACGGATGTGATCCGTATTGGGGTCGTATCGCCAGTGATCTCGGCTCCTGCGGCATCGACTTCGATCCTTTAACCTTCTCGGTTTCCTACGGCGGAATCACGGTGTGTCGTGGTGCCATCGATGCCGATCACGACATCGCAGCCGTCGCTGAACACATGTCGGGACGCAACCTAGAAATCGTTGCCAATCTCGGTCTTGGCACGGGCACAGCAACAATTCTCACCAACGATCTTTCACACGCATACATCGACGAAAACATGGGCACCTCATGAGCGCAAACACCGCAAAGAAGCCAGGAGCATCGGCTCCCTCATCACACGCTGGCCCGGCAATGGCCACGGCTGAAGTTCTCATCGAAGCACTGCCATTCATTCGTGAGTTCTGGGGAAAAACCATCGTTGTAAAATATGGCGGCAATGTCATGGCCGACTCGGCGTTGGCGGAATCTTTCGCGGCCGACATCGTGCTGTTGCACTCGGTTGGCATTCGGGTTGTTGTCGTACACGGCGGCGGACCTCAGATCGGCGATCTCCTTGCGCGGCTTGGCATCAAATCTGAATTTAAAGATGGTCTGCGGATCACCGATGCCGACACACTTGATGTGGCGCGCATGGTGCTCGTGGGCAAGGTCAATCGCGACATCGTTGCGTCGATCAATACCCACGGCGCTTTGGCTGTCGGACTTTCGGGCGAAGACGGAGGGCTCATCGAGGCCAATCGGCGCGATCCCGAACTTGGTTTCGTCGGCGACGTCGCCAATATCAATCCCGCCATCGTCGAATCGCTTTTGGCCCAGAACCTCATCCCCGTGGTTTCCACCATCGGTGCCGATCTCAGCGGTCAGTCCTACAACATCAACGCCGACACCGTTGCCGGCGCGATCGCCGGCGCGCTCGGTGCCACCAAAGTCATTTATCTCACCGATATCGCTGGCTTGTTGCGTGATGTCGACGACCAATCCAGCCTCATTGCGCAAACCACACCCTCGGAAATTGCAGGCCTTATCGCCGATGGGGTGCTCTCGGGCGGAATGATCCCGAAAGTTGAAGCTTGCCTCGAAGCCATCAACGCCGGAGTTCCTGCCGCGCACATGCTCGACGGAAGAGTTCCCCATGTTGTGCTTCTTGAACTGTTCACCAAAGCGGGCGTCGGAACGATGATCACATCGGAGGTCGTGGCATGAGCGTTCACTCAGAAGCAATGCATGCGCCAGCTGGTCTCGATCACTGCCCATTCATGCCCACGTACGGCGCTCCATCCGTGCGGATGGTTCGGGGAGAAGGGTGCCAGCTTTGGGACGAAGACGGAAATGAGTATCTCGATTTCCTGGCCGGTATTGCTGTTGTTGGCGTAGGACACGCGAACCCGGAAATAGCCGAGGCGATCGCAGAACAAGCCCGCACCTTGGTTCACGTTTCAAATCTCTATGGCAGCGTGCCCGGTACAGAAGTTGCGATCACCCTCGATCGGCTGCTCGGTGGTGGCGGGCAGATTTTCTTCACGAACTCGGGAGCAGAAGCGATCGAATGCGCCATCAAACTTGCGCGCAAATGGGGTGGCAGCGGTCGTTATGGAGTCGTCAGCGCGTACGGCTCGTTCCATGGACGCACCCTTGGTGCTCTTCATGCCACTGGTCAGCCCGCGAAGTGGGAGGGGTTTCAACCGCTGCCTGAAGGTTTCCGTCACGTTGCATGGAACGATCTCGAGGCGCTCGAAGCGGCAATCGATCCAAGTATCGCCGCAGTTTTGCTCGAACCGATTCAGGGCGAAGGCGGGGTGAATCCGGCCACTGCTCAGTATTTCGAGGGTGTGCGGAGACTCTGCGATGAACGCGGCCTCCTTATGATTGTCGATGAAATCCAGACCGGCCTCGGTCGGACCGGCGAGTGGTTCGGTTTCCAGCACTTTGGTGTCGAACCCGATGTTGTCACCATGGCAAAAGCACTGGGCAACGGAATGCCTATTGGTGCGTGTTGGGCGAAGAAGGATGTCGCTGCGGTTTTCCAACCTGGCGATCATGGGACCACCTACGGAGGCCAACCGCTTGCTGCGTCGGCCGCGCGGGCAACCCTCGCGATCCTTGAGCGGATCAACGCACCACAACTCGCTGAACAGGCTGGCGCTCAATTGCGGCATTCGCTCGAAATTATTGATGGTGTGGTCGAAGTTCGCGGACTCGGGTTGTTGCTGGCCGCCGAACTTGCCGAAGGTATTGATTCCAAAGCGGTGGCAGCCGATCTCCTGAGCAGGGGACTGATCGTTAATGCGGTTTCGCCGACCGCATTGCGGTTTGCTCCGCCGCTCATCGTTTCTGAATCTGAAATCCTGCAAGCGGTTGATCTTCTGGCGGCCGCTCTTGCCACTCACCTCACCAAGGCGAAGTCATGAGACATCTACTCGAGGTCGATGACCTCTCCACGACCGAACTGGTCGACATGCTCGGCCTCAGCCGGGCCGCGATTGTTCCGAGAAGCCTCGACGGACTTGGTATGGCCTTGCTCTTCGAGAAGCCCTCGGCTCGTACACGCAATTCAATGGAGATGGCAGTCGTTCAACTCGGTGGCCATCCGCTCACAATCAGGCCCGACGAAGTCGGTCTCGACACACGCGAGAGCGTCGAAGACGTGACCCGGACGTTGTGCTGCTATCACGCAGTAATCGGTGCACGGGTCTTCGAACATTCGAAACTAGAACGAATGACACAAGTCAGTTCTGTTCCCATCGTGAACATGCTTTCCGATGAAGCTCATCCGCTGCAGGCCCTCGCCGATCTACTGACGATCGCTGATGAGTTTGGCGACATCAGCGCGCTTGGCCACCGGACTATCGCGTATGTCGGCGACGGCAACAATGTCGCTCGAAGCTTGGCCATTGGTGCCGGCATGCTGGGCATGACCGTTCACGTGGCCACTCCGGTCGGTTACGAACTTTCAGAGAGCGATGTTGCTCGGATTATTGCGACGGGCGCCGATCTCCAGACCACGAACGATCCATTGGCTGCTGTGGCTGGCGCAAGCGTCGTCTACACCGATGTCTGGGCATCAATGGGGCAAGAGTCTGAGGCCGATAAGCGCAGAGCCGCATTCTCTGGATTCACCGTGGACAACGCAATGATGGCCAACGCTGCTGCCGATGCAATCTTTATGCATTGTCTGCCGGCACACAGGGGAGAGGAAGTCTCTTCTGAGGTCCTTGAAGGGCCGCAGAGCCGAGTGTGGCCCCAAGCCGAAAACCGGATGCACGCCGCACGAGGCGCGTTGGTCTGGCTGATGGAGCAACGATGACTGACATCAAAGAACCGTCGAAATTGGGAAAGACGCAGCGCCAACATTTGGTGGCCCGACTTATCGAGTCACAGGTAGTTGCCAACCAGTTAGCGCTTGTTGAGTTACTCGCAACTGAAGGCGTGCTGGCGACGCAGGCAACGGTGTCTCGCGATCTCGAGGACCTCGGCGCCATCAAAGTACGAATGCCTGGTGGCGAGTCGGCCTATGCCATTCCTGCATTGCCGAAAGAGCAACGAGCTCCTGAAGATCACCTTCGCCGTGTTTTTGGCGATTGGGTCGTTGAAGTTGCGACTTCAGACAACCTTGTGGTCATCCGCACTCCACCCGGTTCCGCTCATGTGGTCGCTTCGGCCCTTGATCGTTCTGGTCTGGCCGGAATTCTTGGAACCGTTGCCGGCGACGACACCATCCTGATCGTGGTGGCCTCTGAAATTGGTGGTTCCACGGTCGCAGCACAGCTTTCTGATCTTGCTGGTCTTTGAGACCAGTTCTTAGTCACAGTCGATTCAACGAAGGAAGAGCAATGGCACAACGAGTGGTGTTGGCATACAGCGGCGGTCTCGACACGTCGGTCGCTGTGCGATGGATGATCGAAAATTATGGCGTGGAGGTGATTACCGTTGCGTGCAATCTTGGTCAAGAGGGCGACTGGGAAGGTCTTCAGGCCAAGGCGTTCGCAGCTGGCGCGATCGAAGCGATCGTCGTTGATTGTCAGGAAGAGTTTGCCGATGAGTTTCTCGCTCCTTCGCTGAAGGCCAATGCGCTTTACGAAGGCAAATACCCACTTGTTTCGGCACTCTCACGACCAGTAATCGTGAAGCATCTGGTGGAAGCAGCCCGGCTTCACAACGCCGATGCTGTGGCGCATGGATGCACCGGCAAGGGTAACGACCAGGTCCGCTTCGAAGTTGCAACGCGGGCTCTAGCCCCCGATCTCGAAATTCTCGCTCCGGTTCGCAACTGGGGAATGACCCGTGAGATGTCGATCGACTACGCCGAGAAGCACAACATCCCTGTTCTTGCGACGAAAGAGAAGCTCTACTCAATCGACGACAATCTCTATGGTCGCGCCATTGAATGTGGAGAGATGGAAGATCCGTGGTCGCGTCCGCCAGAAGGCGTGTGGTCAATGACAACGGTGAAGGCGTCAGAAGCTCGGGAAGTCGTCGTTGGTTTCGAAAAAGGCATTCCGGTCTCAATTGATGGCAACGCTCGCTCGCTCGCTGCGCTGATCGTTGAGATGAACGACATTGTTGGTTCCTATGGTTGGGGCCGGCTCGACATGGTCGAAAATCGTCGCGTCGGCATTAAGAGTCGCGAGACTTATGAGGCGCCCGGTGCGCTTGCGCTCATCCTCGCTCATCAAGATCTCGAATCGTTATGCCTTGAGCGCGACGTCATGCATGAGAAGCAACGACTTGAGGGTCGTTACGCCGATCTTGTCTATGACGGCATGTGGTACTCGCCGCTCAAGAATGCACTCGATGCATTTGTTGAGTCGACGCAGCAGTACGTCACGGGTGAGGTTCGACTCCGCCTCGAGCCGGGTCGCTGCTATGTGGTTGGTCGTCGGAGCCCGTGGAGCCTCTACGACTACGGATTGGCAACCTACGACGCGGAAGACACGTTTAACCACGCTGATTCCGAAGGCTTCGTGAAGCTTTGGGGACTCGGCATTCAAACTTGGGCGGCTCGACAGTCGACCGCCACCGACGGAAAGTAACCACACATGAGCACTCTCTGGCACGGCCGGTTCGAAGGCGGACCAGCTGAGGAACTGATGGCATTTACCGCAAGTCTTCCTTTCGACTCTCGGTTGGCTGCTGATGACCTCACAGGCTCTCGCGCGCACGTGCGTGGGCTTGTCCGTGCCGGAATCCTCTCTGATGAAGAGGGCAAATCAGTCCTGTCTGCCCTTGACGAAGTCGAGAAGGAACTTGCCGACGGCTCGTTTCTGTTCGTGGCCTCCGACGAAGATATTCACACCGCAGTAGAACGTCGTGTCACCGAACTGGCCGGATCAGCGGGAGCGAAACTCCACACCGGTCGGAGTCGAAACGATCAGGTGGCAACTGACCTTCGGCTCTTCACTAAACGCGAAATCGGAACAGTTATCGCGAAGGTTCTAGACCTTCAACAGGTGCTGCTCGATCGGGCTGGTGAAGTCGGAGACGCGTCTCTTCCTGGTTACACCCATATGCAGCGGGCACAACCAGTACTGCTTGCCCATCACCTATTGGCGCATGGTTGGTCATTCGCTCGCGATATCGATCGGCTCATCGACGCGCGTGCGCGGCTCGATGTTTCCCCGCTTGGCGCCGGCGCGCTCGCCGGGTCGTCACTACCTCTTGACCCGGCCGCCACGGCAGCTGATCTTGGGTTTGCCGGAGTGTTCAACAACTCGCTCGACGCGGTGAGTGATCGTGACTTTGTAGCTGAGTCGCTCTTCGTGCTTGCGCTGTTAGGGGTGCACCTGTCGCGGCTCGCTGAGGAAATCATCCTCTGGTCAACCGACGAGTTCGGATTCCTTGGCCTCGCCGATGCCTATTCCACGGGGTCATCGATGCTTCCCCAGAAAAAGAATCCCGATATCGCGGAACTCACGCGTGGCAAGACTGGGCGACTCATCGGAAATCTGACCGGTCTTCTCGCAACGTTGAAGGCCCTTCCGTTGGCGTACAACAGAGACTTACAGGAAGACAAAGAACCGCTGTTCGATTCGCTCGACACCGTTGTTCTTGCTCTTGGCGCAATGACCGGGTTGTTGGCCTCGTCGACGTTCCACTTCGACGCGATGACTGCTGCTGCGAACGCGCCAACTGCTGCGGCAACCGATCTCGCCGAATGGTTGGTCGTGAACGGCACGCCCTTCCGAGATGCTCATGCAATCGTCGGTGCCTTGGTACGCAGAAGTCTCGATGAAGGTATTGCGCTCCGTGAGCTTGTCATTGCGTCGGACGAACTTGGTCCCGACGCAGTGTTCCTCGTCGACCCCGGTGTTGCGGTGACACGTCGGACAACTCCAGGCGGCGGCGGCCCCGCTCCCGTTGCCGAACAACTCAAGGCCTTCAGCGCGAGAGTCGTCGCCGACCAGGCTCGGAGTTAATTCCCGATGGAGCGATCAGAAAGTGGCGGGGTTGATCCGCGACCAACTTTGGCGTCTCCGGTCATCGTTTCCGACGAAGGTCTGGCCCCTTCCGAGGATCTCTCGATCCTTATCGATCGCCTCGATCATCACGACACCCAAGATCCCTCACAGCTTGCCATCGCACAACGAATGGGCGATTTTGCACGCGCTCATAGCGATGCACTTTTCCGCACTTGCCCTGAAGCACATTTCACCGGTTCTGCACTCGTCGTCGAGGAAGGAACCGAGCGGTTCATCCTTCTGTTCCACACAAAACTGCAGAAGTGGTTACAGCCAGGCGGTCATGTCGATGGAAATGCAAACCTCTCCGCTTCTGCACTTCGGGAGGCACAGGAAGAGACAGGTATAGAAGGACTCCGAGTTGTGCGCCCCGCCTTCGATCTTGATATTCACGAGGTCCGGCCTCCGAACGAACCGCCTCACCTTCATCTCGACATTCGGTTCCTGGTCCTTGCTCCCGACGGTTCTGTTCCCGTAGGCAACCATGAGTCTCGTGAACTTCACTGGGTCACCGAACGTGAACTTGATGACTTCGATGTCGATGAAAGCGTGCGTCGTCTCGTGCGCCAGGGATTACCGCTGTTGCACTACCTGAAGGACTGAACTGACGCTTCTTAGATGTCGTCAGGTGTCACGCAGTTGTACATCTTATTGAACGTGGCAAAAAAGTCGATGGGTCGTGTGACTTGACCCTTGTCTTTCGTCGACACATAGAAACGCGCCTTCGGGTTGGTGAGAAGCGCTTCTGCGTACGCCGCACGATCGCCAACGAATGAGCGCCAGTCCGCCAGCCATTCCGAGATGTTCTTTCCATCCTCGGTATCGGTTGGGGGGGCAACGCTCTTCAATTTGTCAAGCATTGCGTAGAGGATCGCGTCGGTCTTCGTGATCACTTCAGATCGAGAGATCGGGTCGGTGGTTTGGTACGCCTTTGGAAGCAGGGCCAGCTCGCCGGCGGCTGTGGTGCAGATTTGGTCGGCAGCCTCCGGGAACGTCCGGTCTTGCATGGTCCCTGGGGCTTTCGTAGATGGCGGGAAAAACAGCGCCCATCCCCAGAGAAAGACGATCACCAAAACTGCAAGCAGCGCCAGAATCCTTGCGGTTCGTGCCCGAAAGGACATCGGTTCGCTTTCCTCGTCAGAGACGGGGGAGGCGGCGTCATTGATGTCCATGGCTTCTAACTGTTGCCCGTGGGACCCCCGCTGGCAAAGCGGGCGACCGGGGGAGCGCGTATCCGCCACGTTCGGGGCAATACCGGCTGGACTAGTTCATCAAGACGGGAGAGAGTGACCCCCTGTGAGTACCGCCGACATTCTTGATGATCTTGCCGCACGCGGTTTGATCCACGACACGACCGATATCGATGCCCTCCGGGACCGCCTGGGTCAGGGGCCAGTGGCGGTCTACGCCGGGTTCGATCCCACCGCCGACAGCCTTCATGTCGGAAATCTTGTTCCGCTGATGCTCCTGCGCCGGTTCCAGCTCTTTGGTCATCGACCCGTCGCCCTTGCTGGAGGCGCCACCGGAATGATTGGCGACCCAGGCGGACGCTCATCAGAACGGTCGTTGCTCGATGCCGCGACGCTCGACAGCAATCTCGCCGCCATCAAACCGCAGCTCGAGATGTTGTTGGATTTCACTCCGGGTGACACGCAAGCCTCGCTGGTCGACAATCGGGACTGGACCGCCCCCATGGGCGTCCTTGAGTTTCTTCGTGACGTCGGCAAGCACGTCACCGTCAACACGATGTTGGCCAAGGATTCAGTGAAATCACGCGTCGAGTCCGATGCAGGTATCTCGTTTACCGAATTCAGTTACATGCTGCTTCAGGCCAACGACTTTCACCATTTGTTCAATGAAATGAAGGTGGAATTACAGGTCGGTGGTTCCGATCAGTGGGGCAATATCACTGCGGGCATCGATCTCATTCGGCGTAAAGAAGCAGCTCACGTTCACGGATTGACCGTTCCCCTTGTCACTCGGGCCGATGGTCAGAAGTTTGGAAAGTCAGTTGATGGCGCCGTGTGGTTGTCGCCCGAGCGCACCACGCCGTATGCGTTCTTTCAATATTTCGTCAACGTGGACGATCGAGATGTTGAGCGGTTCCTGTTGCAGATGACGCTGCTACCCGTCGATGAGATCTCTTCGGTGCTGAGCGACCATCAGGCCGACCCTGGAAAGCGTCAGGCTCAGCAGGTCCTGGCCAAGGCGGTGACTGCGCTGGTCCACGGCCAAGCCGAGGCCGAGAAAGCCGTGGGCGCATCGCAGGGCTTCACTCGGGCGACCGGGGAGCTTTCCGGGGCCGATTGGGCCGAGTTGGCATCAAGTCTTCCGACCTTCAAGGTCGCCCCAGCTGATCTGGGCCGTGATCTTGTCGAATTCCTGGCGGACAACGACGCAATTGCCTCTCGCAGTGAAGGCCGTCGACTTATCGCCCAATCGGGGCTCAGCTTTAACGACATAGTGGTCACCGAGGGCCGAGTGCTGTTGGCCGAGGATTTCAATGCCGATGGCTACGCACTGGCGCGTAGAGGTAAAAAACAACGCTTTCTACTGCACTTTTCTTCAAATCCCTGAAATTTTGGTGGATCGAAGGAACCCTCGGCAGGGGATCAGCGGTGGCCGATGTGCGTTTCCAAGAGGGGACCGCTATGGTGCGCGGACCACCTCGACGCGGCCTCGCCGCAACGAGGGGGTCGACCCCCCTGATTTCAACAACCGTGAGCTTCTTGCGCTGTTGAGTTGCGTGGGTCGGACCCGCCCGCTAGGGTGGCTCTCCGCTCCTGAGGCGGCTTCCTCAACTGGAAGTTGCCCGGTAGTTAAGTTGTTTCCGACGAATTCATCTTCGTCGGCTGCCGCACCTTCGGGTGCACCGAGTTCTGGCCGGTCGTTCTCGACTGAGCCCCCTCGGGTTGTGCTCCTTGAAAACGGAACAGAGGACGAAAAAGCCAGTGCGGGCGATCACCGCAACCGGCCTTCCCCGTGCTCATTCGCGCCCCGGCTTGCCGGATCGGGAATGGGGAGAAGGTACGAGTCGTGATCGTTCACCAAGCAATTCCGGCCGAACCCATGTGTATGGGGGAAAGCCACGGTGCGGTTCGAAAGAACCAATCCACTTCGAGATTCAGAGAGGTGAGCCCCTCTCTCTCGGACTTTTCATGATCGAGTCATGTCTTTCCACACCTTTGGGTATGGCGGGATGTGGACACGGTTTCGATGGAGAGTTTGATCCTGGCTCAGGACGAACGCTGGCGGCGTGCCTAACACATGCAAGTCGAGCGGGATCCATCCAGTAGCAATACTGGTGAAGATCTAGCGGCGAACGGGTGAGTAACACGTGAGAAACCTGCCCCGGACTCTGGGATAACACGAGGAAACCCGTGCTAATACCGGATACCTTCTTTTGACCGCATGGTCAGCTGAAGAAAGATTTATCGGTTTGGGAGGGTCTCGCGGCCTATCAGCTAGTTGGCGGGGTAATGGCCCACCAAGGCATCGACGGGTAGCTGGTCTGAGAGGACGATCAGCCACACTGGGACTGAGACACGGCCCAGACTCCTACGGGAGGCAGCAGTGGGGAATCTTGCGCAATGGGCGAAAGCCTGACGCAGCAACGCCGCGTGCGGGATGAAGGCC
>CAMAYJ010000043.1 GCA_945862505.1 Bifidobacterium breve
GCGATTGCGGCGCGCTGGGAAACGTTGGCGACGTTCGATGTGGAGTGCGACTGAAGGTTGGTGGCGGCTTTGATGAGATCGGCCGGGCCGATCATCCAGCCGACGCGCCAACCCGTCATGGCATAGGTCTTCGCCACGCCATTGAGGATCACGCACGTATCGGCAAGGCCGGGCACCTCAGCAAGGATCGAGGTGAAAACGTTGTTGTCGAAGGTGAGGTGTTCGTAGATCTCGTCGGTGATGACCCAGATTCCGTGCTTGAGGGCCCAATCGCCGATGGCACGAACTTCTTCAGGCGGATACACCGCGCCGGTGGGGTTCGAAGGCGAGACGAACACAAGCGCTTTGGTCTTGTCAGTGCGCGCTGCTTCAAGTTGTTCAACGGTGACGCGGAAACCTGACTCAACATCGGTGGGAAGCACAACCGAAACTCCACCGGCGAGTGCGATGGGTTCGGGATAGGTCGTCCAGTACGGCGCCGGAAGCAGAACTTCATCGCCAGGATTCAAGAGTGCTTCGAAGGTGTTGTAGACCGCGTGCTTTCCGCCGTTGGTGACGAGCACCTGACTGGGCGAAACCACGACCTTGGAATCGCGAAGCGTCTTGGCCGCGATTGCATCTTTGAGTTCAGGCAGGCCAGCAGCCGGCGTGTAGCGATGGTTCTTGACGTCGCGAGCAGCTTCAACGGCCGCTTCGACCACATGGGCCGGTGTCGGGAAGTCAGGCTCACCTGCACCGAACCCGATGACGGGCTCGCCGGCCGCCTTCAGCGCTTTGGCCCGGGCATCGACCGCAAGGGTCGCAGATTCGGTGATGGCGGAGACACGGCGAGAGAGGCGCTCTGTGGCCATTGGGGAAGTCCTTGGATCGACTGAAGTGGGCGCCCGAACGCTACCGGTTCAGCGACCCTCCCCCGCATCGAATTCGGTGTGACTCACGGCGTAACGCGACCACCGGCCCGAGATGCGACGATGGAGGGGTGAGCGCATCCCCCATCACTATCCCCACCGATCTCCTTCCCGCCGACGGCCGCTTTGGTTGTGGCCCCTCGAAGGTCCGCCCCGAGGCCGTTGCTGCCCTTGCTGAAGCAGGCCGCGACTACCTCGGCACCAGCCACCGACAGGACACCGTGAAGTACATGGTGAGCCGACTGCGCAATGGGCTGGCCGAAATGTTTGCCCTCCCCGACGGCTACGAAATCATGCTCGGCAACGGTGGCTCCACCGTGTTCTGGGATATCGCCACCTTCGGCCTGATCGATCGACGAAGCCAACATCTCACCTTCGGTGAGTTCTCCTCGAAGTTCGGACAAGCCGCAGCTGCAGCGCCGTTCCTCGATGACCCGGTCATCATCAAGAGTGAAGTCGGCACGCATCCGGTTCCGATCGTCGACGAAGCAATCGACACCTATGCGTTCACTCACAATGAAACCTCAACCGGTGTGTCGATGCCATTGGTGCGCCCCGCTGGCTCCGAAGGCAAAGCAATCGTGCTCGTCGATGCAACCTCTGCTGCTGGTGGTCTTCGCTTCGATGCGTCACAGACCGACGTCTATTACTTCGCACCACAGAAGTGCCTTGCGTCTGACGGCGGACTTTGGCTCGCAGCCGTCTCCCCCGCCGCGGTTGAGCGCATCGAACGTATCGGCGCATCGGGCCGTTGGATTCCCGAATCGCTGAGCCTCACGACTGCGCTCGACAACTCTCGCAAGGACCAGACCTACAACACTCCCGCTCTTGCCACGGTGTTCCTCGCCGTGCAACAAGTCGAATGGGTAAACGACAACGGTGGCTTGCACTTTGCAGCATCACGATGCGATCGCTCTGCCGAGATCATGTACTCGTGGGCCGAAGCATCCTCGTATGCCGCGCCCTTCGTGACGAATCCCGACGAACGAAGCCATGTTGTCGCCACCATTGACTTCAACGATTCGGTTTCGGCCGACGAGGTCAACAAGGTGCTCCGAGCAAACGGCATCGTCGATACCGATAGCTACCGCAAACTTGGTCGCAATCAGATTCGTGTTGCCATGTTCCCGGCAATCGATCCCGAAGACGTCGCGGCGCTCACGAAGTGCGTCGATTACGTGGTCGAGAACCTCTAACAATTCGCTCGGCTACGGCCGAGGTTTGCGATTCCAATCAAGTGGACCGCCCGGCGCGAGTTCCTCGGGCACTGACTTACCGAGTGTGTGCGCCTGCCAGGTGACTTCGTCGTTCATTGAGAGCGGGAAGACAACGTTATCGAGCGACATGAGGTCTTCGAATTGTGCTGCCCAAGATTCGGGGGCCTGATCGTTAACCAGCACACCGTGGTTCTCGGCCAATGCAACGCGCGCGGCTCGACCTCCGCCTACGGAAAACGATTCGCCTGACACCTCACACGATTGGTGACAGAGCCACACCACAAAAGAAGCAACATCGTCTGGTGGATAGTGATCGGCGAAGAGCGATGCCATAGGACCCGGAGGCAACGACCGAGTCAGCCGGGTGTAGGCCGACGGCATGACATTGTTGGCGACGATGCGATGTCGGCGACCTGCAGCGGCAACAGAGCGAGTGAAGCCGTACATCGATGATTTCGCCGCTGCATAAGGAATCGTGGTCGATGCACCAAACATCGCCGGCGAACCAGTCACCACGATTCGACCTCCACCACGCTCGACGAGGTGCGGCCATGCAGCGCCGGTGACGGCGATCGAGGTTTGCAAGGTTGCATCGATTGTTTCGTGCCACTCGTCTGCCGAGTTCGGACCAATGGGCGAGCCAGCGCCAATGCCGGCATTGTTGATCACGATGTCAACGCCACCAAATGCTTCGAGAGCAGTCTGGATAATGGCGCCACCTTCGGAAATAGCATTGTGACTGTCAGCGATTGCCTCGATCCCCTTGGCGTGGAGTTCATCCACCACTGATTGAGCAACCGGAACATTGTCTCCGTGTGGGCGCCCAACATCGTTCACGACTACGCGACAACCGCGTTCGCCCAACATGTGCGCGTAGGCGCGCCCTAACCCACCACCAGCCCCAGTGATGACGGCAACCTCACCGCTGAAGACGATGTCCTCAGCCACGAGCCATTCCGCCTGCGACGACAATGTCGTCGCCCGTGACAAACGAAGAAAGATCGCTAGCCAGATACATCACCGGGCCGATGATCTCTGCCGTTTCGGCCACACGCTTCAACGAGGTCGCCGATGCAGCACGTTCGTAAAATCCAGGCGCCATACGCTCGGCGCCATCAGTCAGTTCGCTCTTTACCGGACCCGGACAAATCGTATTCACGCGAATATTCCACGGTGCGAGTTCTTTCGACAGTGTGCGTCCCAGATTGATGAGACCCGCTTTCGACGCACCGTAAGCACCAACGCCCGGACCACCGCTATAGGCGCCAACCGTCGCAATATTCACAATCGAACCGCCACCGGCGTCGCGCATATGCGGAGCAACGCACGTCGCCATGCGCAACGGACCCTCGAGGTTTACGGCAAACACTTTGCGCCAAAGATCGATATTGGTATCGATCAACGAATCGCTTGTGGGATTAATGCCAGCGTTATTCACGAGAACATCAATGCGACCAAATCGCTCGATCACTTTGTCGACAAAAACTGGGATCGCATCCCATTCACCAACGTGACAGGCCAACGGAAATACTTCGGAACCAGTGCGTTCGGTCAACTCTGCCGCGACCTGATCACAAAGGTCTTGCTTGCGGCTACTCACCACGACCTTTGCGCCAGCATCAGCAAAACCATCGACCATGGCCCGGCCCAACCCTTTGGTCGAACCTGTGACGATGACGACCTTGCCGCTGAAATCAAATGTTGCTTGCATAACGCCCCCTTGTTGCCCCCGAACGTAGCCGGTCAGAAACGCGAAGAGGCCCGGTCAGCGACCGGGCCTCTTCCAACAACTTGAGACAACCAAACACTCACTTCGCAGCGGCGAAGCCCTTGTCAAGGTCGGCGATGATGTCGTCGATTGACTCGAGGCCGACCGAAAGACGCACGAGACCCGGCTGCACCCCAGCGGTGATCTGCTCGGCTTCGGTGAGCTGTGAATGCGTCGTGGTTGCCGGCTGAATGGCAAGGCTGCGCACGTCGCCGATGTTGGCAACGTGACTATGCAACTCAAGCGCTTCGACAAACTTCTGTCCGGCTTCCTTGCCGCCCTTGATGATGAATGCAGGCACAGAACCGAAGCCCTTGCCGGCGGTGTACTTCTTGGCCCGCTCATGCCAAGGCGATGACGTCAGGCTGGCGTGCTGCACTTCTTCGACCTGCGAGTGTCCGGCAAGATACGCCGCGACCTTTGCGGCGTTCTCGTTGTGACGCTCCATGCGAAGGCTGAGCGTCTCGAGACCCTGAAGGAACAGGAACGAGTTGAAAGGTGTGATGGCTTGGCCAAGATCACGAAGCAACTGCACGCGGGCCTTGATGATGTACGAACCGGCACCAAGCGCAGGCCAGTACTGAAGGCCGTGGTAGCTGGGGTCGGGTTCGGTGAACATCGGGAACTTGTCATTCGCCGAGAAATCGAACGAACCGCCGTCGACGACGAGGCCGCCGATTGAGGTGCCATGACCACCAATGAACTTGGTCGCCGAATGCACGACGATGTCTGCGCCCCATTCGAACGGACGAATAAGCCAAGGTGACGCAACGGTGTTGTCCACAATGAGCGGAATGCCGGCCTCGTGCGCAACTTTCGAAATACCTTCAATGTCAAGCACGTCGTTACGCGGGTTACCAATAGTCTCGCCGTAGAACGCCTTGGTGTTCGGACGGATCGCACTGCGCCATTCGTCGAGATTGTCAGGATCTTCGACGAACGTTGCATCGATGCCGAACTTCGGAAGCGTGTAGTGAAGAAGGTTGTAAGTGCCGCCGTAGAGCGCTGCTGAGGCAACGATGTGGCTTCCCGCTTCGGCGAGGTTCTGAATAGCAAGCGCTTCGGCAGCCTGACCTGATGCCACTGCAAGTGCACCAGGAAGACCGACAGCCGTTGCCGTTGCGCCTTCAAGCGACGCGATACGAGCTTCAAAGACACCCTGCGTCGGGTTCATGATGCGGGTGTAGATGTTGCCGATCTCGGCCAGCGCGAACAGATTCGCAGCGTGGGTCGTGTCTCGGAACTGATACGAAGTCGTTTGGTAGATCGGAACCGCGCGCGCACCTGTGGTGGGGTCGGGTTCCTGGCCTGCGTGAATCTGACGGGTATCGAAACCCCAGTTGTCGCTCATGGTCACTCCTCATCGATCAACCGGCTCGGGCCGGTCGGACAGGAGCGAGACTCTAGGGGCCTAATCCCGACCAATCAACTCAACAATTAGAACTAGGCACAGTTCGTAGGTACAAAGATGGACGGTCAACCACTATCGCACGATGTCGCACATGTGCTACAACATCGTCATGGCCCTCACCTCTGACCCGCCCACAGTCGGCGCCCGTGAACTTCGCAACGAAACCCGGTCGGTCCTTGATCGCGTCCTCGAAGGCGACACCGTCATTGTCACCCTCGACGGGCGTCCTGTCGCCCGCATCGAACCCATCAGCACTAAACCACGTTGGGTCAACACCGAGAAGTTCCTGAAGAACCTTCGCCAAGCTGACCCAGGCCTTCTCGATGAGCTTCGCGAGTTCGATGAACTCATCGACAATGACGAGTTCGACTGACATGCATGCAGATCAGGGGCTACTCGATACATCGATTTTCATTGCACTCGAGACAGGCCGACCACTCGATACCGACCGATCCCCGACCAATAGTTCCGTCAGCATCATCACCATTGGCGAATTGCGACTCGGAATCCTCACAGCTCGCGATGCGCTTACTCGCTCAGCTCGTCTCTCAACGTTCCTCGACGCTTCTGAACTCAATCCGCTTCCTATCGACGAAAACGTCGCTGAAGCGTGGGCCCAATTACGAATCACCCTTCGGGATACGAAGACGAAGATGAGCGTGAACGATTCCTGGATCGCTGCAACCGCGATGGCCCACAACATTCCCGTCGTCACCCAAGACGGTGGCTTCGTTGAAGGGCTCGGCTTCGACATCGTCCGGATCTGACGTCGTCGCAACATTGCCGTCCAGACGCGACGGAGGGGCCCGAAGGCCCCTCGCGCACTCCACCCGCTGTCTTCAGCGCCACTCGGGCGCCTCATAACAAACCGTCGCCGCCGACCAAAGCCGGCGAGTTCCTTCACCTGAAGGTGAATCAGTCCTGTGCGCCGCCTGAAGTTTCGGCGACGCTCTTCCGCCCAGCAGAGATCCACGGCATCATGGCGCGCAGTTCTTTACCGGTCTTCTCGATTGGGTGTTCAGCGCCAGCTGCTCGCAGGGCGTTGAAGTTCTTGCGACCGGACTCTGATTCGGCGATCCATTCATCGGCGAACTGACCAGAAACGATTTCGGCGAGGATCTTCTTCATCTCGGCCTTGGTCGACGGTGTGATGACGCGCGGGCCACGGGTGACGTCGCCGTATTCGGCAGTGTCGGAGATTGAGTAGCGCATCCCGCTGATGCCCTCTTCGTACATGAGGTCAACGATGAGCTTCACCTCGTGCAAGCACTCGAAGTACGCCATCTCGGGCTGGTAACCAGCCTCGGTGAGAGTTTCGAATCCGGCCTGAACAAGTGCAGTCACGCCACCACAAAGAACAGCCTGTTCGCCGAACAGATCGGTTTCGGTTTCTTCGGTGAAGGTGGTTTCGATGACACCAGCGCGGGTGCCACCGATTGCATCGGCGTAGGCAAGCGCAACATTGCGTGCGTTGCCGGTTGCATCTTGCTCCACGGCGATGAGACACGGAACGCCGCCACCCTCGGTGTAGGTACGACGCACGAGATGGCCTGGACCCTTCGGCGCGGCCATCACAACGTCAACGCCAGTGGGCGGAACGATGCGATTAAAACGAATGTTGAAACCGTGAGCGAAGAACAGCGCATCGCCTTCGGCGAGATTCGGCGCGATGTCGGCGTCATACACCGACTTCTGTTCGGTGTCAGGAAGAAGAATCATGACCACGTCAGCCCACTTGGTGGCATCAGCAACCGTCATCACGGTAAGTCCTTCGGATTCAGCTTTGGCCTTCGAGGACGAACCCTCACGCAAACCCACGACGACGTTCACGCCGGAGTCTTTGAGGTTGAGCGCATGGGCATGGCCCTGCGAGCCGTAGCCAATGACAGCGACCTTGCGATCGGCGATAAATGAACGGTCGGCGTCGGCTTCGTAATAGACGGTGGCCACGGGAACTCCTGTAGTGGGATCGGATCGCCCGAAGGGCGGGTTGGAGAGATTACGACGAATTGGGCCCGGAACGAA
Source organism: Bifidobacterium breve (assembly GCA_945862505.1). Classification (GTDB taxonomy): domain Bacteria; phylum Actinomycetota; class Acidimicrobiia; order Acidimicrobiales; family Acidimicrobilacustridaceae; genus Acidimicrobilacustris. The sequence goes on from CAMAYJ010000043.1 coordinate 7,330, forward strand.
AAGGAGGCGTTCCCGGGGTCAGATCAGGGATTACGACGTGATGCGAGGTAAGGCGATACGGCCCGTGCGTTGGTAGGCCACGACAGCGGTCCCCATCTGAGAGGTGAAGGCATCGAGCGCTTCTGGCGTGCCTCCGAGAGAAACGGTGATTCGGTCACCGGCCTCGTCAAGCACTGCCCCGCTGTATTCCTCGGTGAGCGAAAGCAATGCGGGCTTGGACGCAGGCGTAACGGTGACCGTCACGATCATGAGTTCGCGTTCGACCGCATCGATGGGAGCAAGTTCGTCGATCTGCAACACATTGATGAGCTTGTCGAGCTGCTTGGTGATCTGCTCAAGCGGTGCTGATTCAACATCGACCACGATCGTGATGCGACTACGAGTGGGGTCGTCGGTTGGTGCAACGGCAAGCGAAAAGATGTTGAAACCGCGACGGGCAAACAAACCCGAAACTCGGGCGAGCACGCCAGGCTTGTTCTCGACGAGTACCGACAAGATGTGATGACGCACCGCGGGGCTCATCGTTCGTCCTCCGGACCAACGACGATGTCGGAGTTCGACTTGCCCGAAGGCACCATCGGGAAAACCTTCTCGCGCGCATCGGTGCGGAAGTCAATGACAACCGGACGGTCGTCAACTTCATTTGCACGCTGAATTGCGGGAAGAACATCTTCGGGAGCTTCGACACGCATGCCGACACAACCCATGGATTCGGCCCACATCTTGTAGTCGGGAAGATCAGGAGAGAGATAGACCTCGCTATAACGCTCCTCGTAGAACATTTCCTGCCACTGACGAACCATTCCGAGATACGCATTGTTGAGAATGGCGATCTTCACCGGAATGCGCTCGGCGGCAGCGGTAACAAGTTCTTGCGCGGTCATCTGGAAACAGCCATCGCCGTCGACGGCCCACACCATGCGGTCGGGTCTCCCGACCTTGGCGCCAATTGCTGCCGGAACCGCGAAGCCCATCGTTCCGAGGCCACCCGAGTTGATCCAGGTGTAGGGATGGTTGAACTTCCAGTACTGCGCAGTCCACATCTGATGCTGACCGACGCCCGATGCAACAATGCAGTCATCGGGGGTGTTGTCACGAAGTTGTTCAAGCACGTACTGCGGCTTGAGCAAATCTCCCGGCTCGGACTGCACGTAAGTAAGCGGGTACTTCTCTTGCCATCCGCTGATCGTGGACTTCCACGCTGAACGATCGGGCTGAACTTCTGGCGCACCGATCTGCTTCAGCGCAGTAATCAGTTCATCGATGACAAGACGACAGTCGCCAGTGATTCCGACGTCGGGTCGGCGAACCTTGCCAAGTTCAGCAGGATCGATATCGACGTGAATGATCTTGGCGTTCTTTGCGAATGCATCGACCTTGCCGGTGACTCGGTCATCGAAACGCGAACCAAGGGCAATGAGTAGATCCGATTCCTGCATCGCGGTGACGGCGGTGTAGTTGCCGTGCATGCCCGGCATGCCGAGACACAACGGATGATCATCGGGCATCGTGCCGCGAGCCATGAGCGTCGTGACGACGGGGATGTCGAGTAGTTCCGCAAGGGCAAGCAGCGACTCTGCGGCGCGCGCCTTGAGGATGCCACCACCCGAGTAGATGACAGGGCGTTCTGCAGCGATGATCAGTTGCGCGGCATCTTTGATGAGCGCAGGATCGCCATCGAGGCGAGGGTTGTACCCAGCAAGATCGACGGAATCGGGCCAGTACCAATCGAGCGCCGAGTTCGGGTTCGTGGGATCCACGAGGTCTTTCGGAATATCGATAAGCACGGGGCCGGGACGACCTGTGGTCGCGATGTGGAACGCCTCGCGCACGATGCGCGGGATGTCCGCCGCGTTTGTCACGAGTTCGTTGTGCTTCGTGACCGAACGCGTGATGCCGACTGTGTCGACTTCCTGAAATGCATCAGTGCCAATGCCGGCAGTACCTACCTGCCCTGTGATGACAACCATGGGGACCGAGTCCATGTACGCGTCGGCAAGCGGCGTGATGATGTTGGTCGCTGCAGGACCACTCGTGACCATCGCAACGCCAGGACGACCGGTTGCATGCGCGTAACCCTCGGCCATGTGTCCTGCGCCCTGTTCATGACGAACAAGGATGTGACGGATCGGTGAATCGATGATCGGGTCGTAGACCGGAAGGATCGCTCCCCCGGGCAGACCAAAGATCACATCGACACCCTCGAGTTCGAGAGCTTTGATGAGTGCGGCACCACCGTTGGTTTTCATGGATGTCCTCCCAGATGCCGAAGCATCAGCGGGATCGGGCCGGATCGAACGGGCGGAACGTAAACGGCCTCCCGAGTGGGAGGCCGGGGGCGCACACGCGACGGTCGAAGCCGGCGTGTGCTAGCGGTGTACTACGAGCGAGGTAAGGACCGTCGTGCTCACAGGGTTGTAAGTCTTGCCGCCCGGAGACCTAAACGGCAACTCGGAGGTTTCGCCGGAACCTAATGGTGCCCTCAGACCAGATTTCGGCCCACCGAGTAGGCCATAAACGGGATACCAACAAGCAGGGTCACACGTGAACCCGAGAAAAAAGAAGGGATCTTCCGCTGCAATCTAGAGAAAACCACTATCAGCGATACCAAAAGCCCGAGCACAAATACCCATGCAAAGGCATTCTCAGCAAGGGTGCCAAGCACATCTCCCCGGAAAAGGCGACCACACCATGTGTCATTCCACAGAATGGACATTGAGTTCCGAACCATGCCTTGATCGGACAACTCACGCCCTGAGCGAATAACCGATCAGAAACCCCGGGCGCGTAGGCGACAACTTCACATGCAGCTGTCGCAGTGACGAGAAGACCCCTCGTCACATGGTTAGAACCAGTCGCGCGTGCCCTGGACGTAAATCTGCTCGAATTCGGCATCGGACTTCGTGAGATAGATGATCCCCTCGATGAATCCAACGATCGATGTGGCGATGATGAGAAGTAACGGGAGGAGCAGGAACGACCCGAAAAAGCCGATGAGACCGCCCACCAACATGATCACCGCCGGCTTCCTGTAGCCCAAATAAAACTTGTGAATGCCGAAGCCCCCAAGGAAGATTGCCAGGAGTCCAGCCGCGATCTTCGACTTTGAACCTGGCGTAGCGCTTCCACCTGTTGAACCTGTACTGGTCATTGATACCCCTCGTGTCTGGCGCCGCGACCGCCGCAGGCCTCATTCCCAACACTAATCACCTGGGGCGTCGGCGGCCTTGATACTCGACCTCGCATCCATTATTTGAGAATGCCATGAGGCAAGGATTCTGAGTTCCCACAGCGAACTCAGAAGTCGAAACTTGGGCAGTTCTTCTGGGTCCACTGATCGAGATTCTCGGACGCTTTTTGGTATTTGGCATCGTCCATCGCAGATCCGGCCTTCGCCAACTTTGCCGCTGTAGTTGGGTCACTCAGGTTCGTGAAATCAATACCCGCGATTGCCTCGGTATAAGTCTTGATGGTCGAGACAACCGTCTTCCAATCATCGCGAATCTCACTCGGGACACTTGATGAGAACGATTCAAGCGATTTCACCATCGCCGACGCAGCGGAAGACATTTCACCGGCGTCAAGGGCATCCATCTCCGCGGCGAGTTCTTCGGTCTTATTGAACAGATCGGCGCAGGCACTCGCATCGCTGCCACTGCCCGACTTCGCGCTCGTGTCCGACGAGGAACCTGAGTTGTTCGACGAACCGCCACAGGCGGCTCCGACCAGCATGAAGCTCGCGATCAAGAGCACCGAAAGCACTGCACGCTTTTTCTTCGTTTGCATCACATTTTCTCCAAGGGACTTTGCGACAACCAGATCATAGAGAAAAACATTCGCTCACGTTTGAATCAGAGGCTTTCGACTCTACGCGATTCGAGGAGTACGGCGACGGCTTTTCCATCGGCTTGACCCTTCGTGGCCTTCATGATTTTGCCGGTAAAGAAGCCCTGCAACTTTGCGCGCTTCTTGTCGTCGCCAGTGCAGAAGTCGGACCACTCTTCGGGGCTTTCGGCGATCAAGCCGTCGACCACGCCTTCGAGCTCGGAGGAATCCATTGCTTCGAACCCAAGTTCTGCGGCAATGACGTCGGGAGCGCGACCAGAGACAAGCATTTCAGCCAAGACGGTTTTTACTTGGGTGGCGGTGAGTTGACCACCGAGTTCCAAGCCGACGAGCTGCGCAAACGTTGCGGGGTCGAGTCCTGCGGAGCCTTCGCCAGAAAGATTGTGCTCGACGTGAGTGAGGACACGCCTTCCATCGCCACCAGCGGCGATTGTCGCGAGCGCAAGTTGATCGAGATCACGCTGCACTGCAATCACGACACCCGACTCGGTCACCGCAAGTCCGGACGCAACAGCCAGAGCTTCACGCCGAGCGGCAGGAAGTGGCGGCATTGCCGCATCGATTGCTGCGATCCATTCGGCGCTTGGAACAAGAGGAACAAGATCGGGTTCTTGGAAGTAGCGGTAATCCTCAGCTTCTTCTTTTGAACGACCAGCGCGGGTACGTCCTGCACCTTCGTCCCAATGACGAGTTTCCTGTTTGATCCGTTCGCCAGATTCGAGAAGATCGACCTGACGTCGTGCTTCGTATTCTATGGCACGTCCGAGCGAACGCAATGAGTTCAAGTTTTTCACTTCGCAACGCGTGCCGAGTTCCGTATCGCCAACTCGGCGGACTGAAACGTTTGCATCGACGCGCAGCGAACCTTCTTCCATCTTGGCGTCGGAGGCCCCAGTGGTCAGAAGGATGGCGCGCAATTCATCGATGTAGGTCTTGGCCTGCTCTGGATGACGAATATGAGGACGACCAACAATCTCGACAAGGGGAACGCCCGCGCGGTTGTAATCAACCAATGAGTAGTCGGCCCCGTGAATGCGACCGCTGCCACCAGCATGCGAGTTCTTGCCGGTGTCTTCCTCGATATGTGCTCGTTCGATGCCGACGCGAGTGCCATCGGGAAGGTCGAGCCATCCATCGACATTGATCGGCCGATCGAACTGAGTGACCTGATAATCCTTGGGCATGTCCGGGTAGAAGTAGTTCTTGCGAGCAAATACCGATGGCTCAACCGAACACTGAAGAGCTCGGCCTAACCGCATCGCCAACTCAACAACGTTTTCGTTCAGCACCGGCAATGAACCAGGAAGGCCGAGACACACCGGACAAACATTCGTGTTGGGCTCATCGCCAAACATGTTTGGACATCCACAGAACAACTTGGTGACCGTCGCTAGTTCGCAGTGAACTTCGAGACCAACCACGATCTCCCATTCATCGCCTGTTGATTCGCTTGCAACGATGAAATGTTCGCCCTCGATGGGTTCGTGAGTAAGCGTCATGACCACACCTCGTCAAGTGCTGGTGCTGCGGATTCAAGAACGGCTGCAGCTCGGAACATTGTTGCTTCGCCCAGCGCAGGCGCAAGAAGTTGAACTCCGACCGGCATGCCGTCGGCGCCGCCACCGAACGGAACGCTCACCGCCGGATGACCAGCGAGATTCGTGGGAATAGTGCAGATGTCATTGAGATACATCGACAACGGATCAGCGGTCTTATCGCCGAATTTGAACGCCGTGGTCGGCGAGGTCGGTGTGATCAGCAGATCGAAGTCGGCGTAAGCACGTTCGAAATCGCGAACGATGAGCGTGCGAACCTTGAGGGCCTTGCCGTAATACGCGTCGTAATAGCCAGCAGACAACGCGTAGGTCCCGAGCATGATGCGGCGTTTCACTTCGTCGCCGAAACCAGCGGTACGCGTCGCTGCGTTCATCTCCGCCGTTGTTGGCGCGTCGACTCGCATTCCGTAGCGAACACCGTCATACCGAGCGAGGTTGCTTGACGCTTCGGCCGGGGCGATGAGGTAGTAGGCGGACAATCCGAAGGCCGCGGCCGGTACCGAAACCTCGCCGATCTGGGCGCCAGCCGCGGCAAGCGCGTCGGCAGCCTGGCGAACTCGAGCGGCAACATCGGGAGCAATGCCCTCGCCCATGAGCTCGGTTACGAATCCAATACGAAGTCCATCGACACCTTCGCCCAATGATTCGATTAACGAAGGTGAAGGTGCATTGATAGACGTTGAATCACGACCGTCATAGCCGGCGATCGTTTCCAGCAATAACGCCGAATCCGCAACCGTCGTAGAGAACGGACCGATCTGATCGAGTGATGACGCGAATGCAATGAGCCCGTAGCGACTCACCAACCCGTAGGTGGGTTTCACACCTACGACGCCGCAAAGAGCTGCTGGTTGACGGATAGATCCGCCCGTATCGGAACCCAAAGAAATCGGTGCGAATCCTGCAGCGACGGCTGCAGCCGAGCCGCCCGATGAACCACCAGGAACGCGGGACGTGTCACGAGGGTTGCGAGTCGGTCCAAATGCCGAGTTCTCGGTTGAAGAACCCATGGCGAATTCATCAAGGTTGGTTTTACCAATTGAGATCGCTCCCGCAGCGTTCACACGCTGCACAACGGTGGCGTCGTAGGGCGGACGCCAGCCTTCGAGAATGCGACTTGAACACGTGGTGGGAATTCCGTGAGTGCATAAGTTGTCTTTCAGCGCCAGAGGCACGCCAGCGAGTGGGCCTGGGTCCTCGCCAGCAGCCACCTGCGCGTCAACCGCAGCTGCAGCGGCGCGCGCCTCGTCGACCATCACAAGATTGAAAGCGTTGATTTCTCCGTCTCGGGCATCGATGCGCGCAAGATGATCATCAAGAACTTCGCGGGCTGACAGAGAACCGGAACGGACCGCAGCGGCGATTTCGATCGCTGTTGATGGAATAGCGCTCATCTCAGGGTTCCTCCCCAAGAATCGCTGGCACACGAAAACGTCGATCCTCAACCGACGGAGCCTGCGAAAGCACTTCTTCTCGATCAACGCCCTCGACGACAACATCAGCGCGAAGCACGTTCACAAGCGGTAGCGGATGCGATGTGGGAGGCACCCCATCGAGGTCAAGGGAGGCAACGTCCTCGGCGTGATCGAGCACGGCGCTGAGCTGTTCGGTGTAGCGGTCGAGATCGGCCTCGGTGAGGTCAAGCCGAGCAAGATCAGCAACCTTGGCGACATTGTCGCGAGTGAGACGGGCAGACATGGGTATTCATCGTAGATGCCTGCTGGCCCAACCCCTCTCGGCCTACCCCTGCGTGGATAGGGTCAACCCATCGAGAGAACCCCTGGAGGACACGTGGCAACCGCCCATGCATTCCTAAGCCCTGACTGGATGGCCGCAGCAAGAGAGCTGCGAGACACCATGGCAAAGCCTTCGACCGCTACCCCGGTAGCTGTTCGCATGAATCTCATTGTGACCGACACGCCGTTTTCCGCCGATGTCAGTGGTCATATCGACACTACCGGCGGCGAAGTCGTGATTGAAGATGGCCACCTTGATGGCCCCGATCTCACCGTCACGGTTGACTACGCGACCGCCCGCGCAATCTTCATCGATCAAGATGCCGCTGCAGCGATACAGGCATTTATGGGCGGGCGAATCAAAGTCGAGGGCGACATGTCCAAGATGCTCGCGATGCAGGCCTCGGCGGCAGCACCCGATCCAAACGCACAAGCCATGGCCGACGCGCTGCGCGACATCACTGCCGACTGAGTTCAGTCGGATCGTTCAGTGCGGCTGCTCAAGCGACTGCAAGCGACTCAGACGCCTGCGGTTCTTCGTGACTCGTACGACGCACAAAGAACGCAGCTACGACTGCGATGACTGCCGCCACCGCGCCAACGTGATAGGCCGCCGCGTAGGAATCGGTTCCATTCGCGCTCGAAGCTCCCACCGATTGCACCGTGAGCAAAATCTGCATGCCAGCAACGACGCCGATTTGGCTGACCGTTTGTGACGCCGCGCTCGCAACACCCAAGTCGCGCTTGTCGACGGAGTTGGCGATGCTGGCGATCATGGCCGGTGCACACGCACCCATACCGATCCCAGAGAGAACAAGCGCCCCTTCGATCCACCACATTCCGGTACTGGCCGTGACCATCGCGAGCGTCATCATTGAACCGACCAAGACGACCGAACCAAACATGCCGATTGTTCGTTCGCCGAATCTAATGACGAGGTAACCCGCTATCGGTCCAACAATCGAAAACGCAATCGGCCGCGCGATTGAAACAAGCCCCGTCTTTGTTGTGCTGTAGCCGAGGACGTCATGGAGAAGTAACGGGGTGAGGATAAAGCCACCCATGTAGGTGAAGTTCGTAAAGAACTGATTGATCATGGGGAAGGTGAAATTTCGCCGGCGGAAATAGCGCATCGGGAGCAACGGATATTCGGTGCGACTTTCGACACGAGCGAACCACATCAGTAGCAACGGCCCAACGATGAATCCGCCAAGGACAAGCGGATGCGTCCAACCCATTTCAGGGCCTCGATTCAGCGCTACCAGCACGAGGCCAACGCCGAATGCCAGAAGCACAGATCCGGCGATATCGAAGGGATGGCGATCGCCTCGAGCCGATCGCGGCAAAACAAGAAAACCGATTACCACCGCCGCGATCGCAATAGGCGTTTGAAGAATGAAAATCCAACGCCACCCGAACGAATCGACCAGCGGTCCACCGACAACAACGCCGATAACTGGAGCACCTGCGCCAACAAGCGCCCAATAGCCAAGCGCTTGTGCTCTTCGTTGGGGCGGAAAGCTTCGGTTAATCATGGAAAGTGCGGCCGGTCCTGCGGCTGCACCAAGCGAAGCGCCGAGAAATCGAGCGGCGATGAGCGCCGGAGCATTCCACGCCAGAATCGCCGCACCAGAGAACACCGCAACGCCGATGATGCTGATCAGATACACCCGTCGAGCCCCGTAACGGTCGGACATTTTTCCGCCGATTGGACCCAAGACCGCCATTGCAAGACTCGGGCCAGTAACTGCCCAGGTGAGAATACTTTTTGTTGATCCAAGGTCATGCGCGATGTCAGCCAATGACACCGTGAGAACGGTGATTGTAAAACTTGCGGTGAAGACGCCAAGGAGCGAGGCCGCCAGAATGATCCACGCTTTGCGCGGACTCCGATCCACTCGACCGGCGACGCGCCGTTGAAGAATGAGACTCCACGGCACCATAACGACCTCGTCGGCCCCTGGGGGCTCGATGCCGAGTTCGAGTTCGTCGGCGTCGCCGACGCCACCCGCGTTCACAACACTGCCGTTCCCCTCAGGAAGTTCGGGATGATCGGTCTTCGCCACGACCGACGATGGTATCGGCGTCGCATTGTGAAAAACCGGTTAGGGCGAGGTCACGAGCGCTACGGCCGAACCTGCTTTGACCTGCGTTCCCACCCCTGGGGTCGTCCCAGTGACGTTCTTCGTCGGATTGCCGGTCACACCACTGACAGTGAGTCCAAGCGCTGTGAGCTGCGCGCTCGCATCGGCAATCGTCTTCCCCACAATCGATGCGGGAATAGTCACCGGCTTCTTCCCCCTCGAGACCGTCACCGTGACTGTGCTTCCCTTCGCGGCATTCTGACCAGCCGCCGGAGATGTTGAAATCACGATATTTTCGGCAACAGTGTCGGAATACTCGTCGACGCGAGTCACTTTGAGTCCAAGCGCATCGAGTTGAGCGGCGACATCGGCAATCGGTTTGCCAACAACATTTGGGATGGTGCGTGGCTTCGGCCCTGCACTCGTCACGAGTCCGATCGCAGAACCTTTTGGCATTTCCGCAGCGACGCCTTCGGCTAGCGACAACACAATTCCTCTGCCGACAGTTTCATCGAAAGCGTCAGTGACAACTCCAAGTTTGAGTCCCGCTGCAACCAACGCCGCCGATGCCTGATCGATTGTCTTTCCCGGCAGATTCGAAGGAACGGGTACCGGAGGCGGACCGAGCGAGACGGTCAGCGTCACTGTCTTTCCTTCGGCAAGTGACGTTCCAGCAACCGGGTCTTGTGAAATCACCGTTTCAGCCCCAATGGTTTCCGAATAGATCCCGTCCTCTACAACTTTGAAACCCTTGGACTCGAGTTCACTGCGCACGACAGATGCAGTCATCGATGTGTAATCGGCGAGCGTATGACTTGGCGTTCGCAACAAGAAGAATCCAGCCGCAGCACCCAACACAACCAGCAGCGCAATGACGCTTGCGACGACCTTTGCTGAGATACGGCGACGGGGTTCAGATCCCGATCGAGCCGACGCCGCGACCATCGCTGCTTCGGACCGATCAACGGAGCGAGTTGGGGGTTGCCCATCAAAGAGTGACTCGCTCGCAATCGTGGGATCGGCGAATCTCGGGCCGCTCGTCGAACTAGATCCTGTTGTCCCGAGAACAATCTGCTCCGGCACGTAGATCGTCGTGGGTTCGCGCGGATCGAGTTGATCGGGCTGAAGCGCAACCGTTCCAGCCAAACGCAATGGAGCGAACGAACCAAGATCGCCTGCGGCCATTAGCAGTGTGGCGAATTCGCCAGCATCGGGACGGTTCGCCGGGTTGGAAACACCCGCAGCGCGCAACGCTGGAGCGAGGGCTCCGAGTTCATCGGGAACAGGAACGTCACGATCGACACGAGCCATGAGGGT
>CAMAYJ010000044.1 GCA_945862505.1 Bifidobacterium breve
GAGCAACCTCACGTAAACGCTCAGGGGGATCAACGACCTCACTGATCATCCCCAACTCATAGGCCCTCTGTGCAGACATCCGCTCATACCGGCCCGTCAACGCCATACGCATCACCGCTTCAAAAGGCATCTTGCGCAAGAGCCCGATCACTTCGTAGGTAGTCGCTTGGCCAATTGAAACATGGGGGTCCAGGAAAGCAGCGTTCGACGATGCAATAACGATGTCGGCGTCGGCAACGAAGTGCAGTCCTCCTCCAGCACAAAGCCCATTGACAGCGCAGATGACTGGTTTCGAAACAGAGTTGTGCCAGGCGGTTAGCCGCAGTTCTGCGTCACGCGTCCGTCGAGACTGCTCCCGCAAGGCGTCTCGATCCTTCGCTAACTGAACCACGTCGAGTCCGGTTTGAAACTGCTTGCCGTTTCCGGTGTTCACAATGACGCGAACGTCGGGATCCCTCTCGAGCTCGTCCCAAGCGGCTTCGAGTTCTCCCAGCATCGTCGCATCCATAGCATTTGCCGAGTCGGGCCTATTAAAAATGAGCCAACCGACTAGCCCTTGGCGCTCAACTTCGAGAGTTGCGTACATGCCATCAGCTCCGCGGCACGTCTCGCCAGGGCGCGCTTTTCCAAGGATCAGGCTCACGTGGAAGACCTAGGACACGCTCGCCCAGAATGTTCTTATTGACTTCGGTCGTGCCGCCTTCAATTGTGTTCGCCCGACTGCGGAGCATCCCCTTCACCTCACGGGGAAGACCAGATGCGTAGCGTTCGGGTCCATGATGGCTAGCCAGAACGGATGCTTCCCATGCGACGGCGGCGCTGCCGAGCAATTCAGTTGCGAGCAACTGGACTCGTTGATTCAGTGAGCCTTGGTGAACTTTTCCGATTGAACTTTCGGGGCCTGGTGAACGCCCAGCTTTGAGCCCTGCTCGAACACGCTGATTCGTCCAAGCCCGAATACGTTCCTCGCTGAGAAGCCGCATGATCGATTGTCGAACGATTGGATCGCCCCAACCGTTGGCACTGCCTGTTGCGTCGTTCGCCTTCGCCAATGCGATAAGCGACTCTGCCCCTGAGCCGCCTATTCGGTCGACGCCACCGGATCCGGAACCTGACACCATCTGGCGTTCCCCGGAAAGGGTTGCATTTGCTACGGCCCAACCTTTGCCAATGTCACCGACACGATTGAAGTCAGGAACCCGAACTTCGTTGAGGAATGTCTCATTGAAATCAATCTCACCGGTGATGTGGCGTAATGCACGAACCTCGACACCAGGTTGCCGCAGGTCGACAAGAAAATACGTAATTCCCTGACGCTTCGGTTGATCTGGGTCGGTACGAGCGAGAAGGACACCGAAATCCGAGAGATGAGCCCACGTGCTCCAGACCTTCTGTCCTGTGAGCAACCAATCATCACCGTCACGCTCGGCGCGAGTCGCCAACGATGCAAGATCGGAACCAGCCCCGGGTTCGCTAAAAAGTTGGCACCAGACTTCTTCGTTGCGAACCATCGGTGGGAGAAACCGCAGACGCTGCTCTTCGGTTCCGTGTGCGAAGAGTGCTGGCGCTGCCAGATTAAGTCCAAGGGGGTTGAGGCGTCCAAGGTTGTAGGGCGCGAGTTCAGCCTCTACTGCTCGGGCAACGTCTGGGGCGAGGTCTAGTCCGCCGTAGGAAACTGGCCACGTCGGAACCGCAAGACCGGATCTCGCAAATGTCGGGTACCAAGTTTCGTACTCTGCAAATTTCCGAATCTTGCGAATCGCAGAAGCGCCGCCGCTTTGCCCTGCCTCACGCCACTCAACGGGAACGCTTTGCTCGATCCATTGACGAACCGATTGAGTCGCTTCGTCAATGGCTGCTCCAGGGTGCATTGCGAGTTCAGCGTGTTTTAGATCGTCCGAGAACGGCAACGCGTTCACCGACCCTTGTAATCGGGGTCGCGTTTCTCTCTGAAGGCAGCGAGTCCCTCTTTGAAGTCTTCACTCCTAGAGGACAGTTCAAGTGAGAACGCTTCTGCTTGCAGCTGTGAATCAAGCGTCGCAACTGACGATGCATCCAATAGTGATTTTGTTAGTCCTATAGCAACCGTCGGCGCAGTAGCCAAGGTTGCTGCGAGTTCTGCACCTTTCAGGCCGAGCTCTTCGGACTGCACCGACGAATGAATCATCGACCAGTCGGCAGCTTCGGAACCCGAAACCACCCGACCGAGAAGGAGCATGTCTCGTGAGCGAACCTCTCCGATACGACGGGGTAAGAGCCACGTAGAGGCGCTGTCAGGCGTAAAACCACGTCCGAGAAACGGCGCCCAAAATTTGGCATCGGCCGCAGCGATGGTGAAGTCGGCGGCCAGAGCGAGGGACAAACCTATTCCTGCTGCCCATCCGTGCACTTCGCACACGATCGGGGTTTGCGTCCGCAACATAAGTGAAATCAGCCGATTCGCCTGGTTCGGCAATCGTCGCTGAATACTTCCAACTCTCGGCCGAGTTGAACCCGGCGCATTTCGAGCCACAATGTCGAAACCGGAACAAAAATCGTCACCGGAACCGCCAAGGACGATCACCCGGACTGACTCATCGTCTCCTGCCGCAATGAGTTCGTCGATCAACCCCGACACAATGTCGTCGGTCAATGCGTTTCGCTTTTCCGGCCGGTCAATGGTGAGGCGGAGCACACCGGAGTGGCGCTCTACAAGCAGTCCTGGAATGTTCAAGTCCCCCTCTTCCATACCGCTACCCTAGTCCCCGCTCAGCAAACTGAGCCCTGATTCAGCATGCGCTAACACGCAGAACAGGCGCCGAGGTTCTCTCGGCGGCAATGATCGGATCTCGCACAGGTCCATGAGGGAGACAGCGTGAACGATCGTGTCTACACCCACGAGTTCATCGACATCATTGGCTCGAACCGTGCGAAGTACATGCACCACATGACTGCGAACTGGTGCCCCATGGCTCGTGAGGATCGCGGCCAATTGTGCTTCGGTGTCTGGGGCGCCGTTGGCACATCCACGAAGTGGCCCCGGGTCGTGAATATGTGGGAGGAAGCAGGGCTCGAAGGTTTAGCCGAGGCTCTCGGTCATGAGCTTGGCGCGCCCTCGCTTCAAGACGCAAAACTCGAAACTTGGTGGAATGAAGCCGCTAATTTTCGTTCCGGCGGTTTTGACCGTGTGTTGATCCCCGCCCCATGGACCCGCACCGTTGAGGGGCTCTGCGCCGACGGCGTGCGCGGCGTCGCCTATGCCCACGACACGTTCCAACTGCCGCCTGGCGAAGCCGATGATTTCCTTTCTCAGGTTCGTGATACCGCTATCGATGCGCATCGACCATTCGGCTGGGAACTCGTCGGTGCGTTGAAGACATCAATGCGACGCGATGATGAATGCATCGTCATCTGGGCCATCCCCGAATGGCAGCAATGGTCAGAAGTCGAGACGGCCCGAGACCTCGATCCGGCGCTTCGGAAGTGGCGCGACATTGTCTGGACAACCGATAACTACGAACGTTTCTTAATGTGTGACGCTCCCCTTTCTCCCATGAAGATTGGCCGGCAGCCCGAACGTTCCGATCGCACCGCTGAGTGGATCGAGCCACAGTGATCGCCCATCTCCACACCAAACAACGAGGCCACCAATGCATCTGAGAGATTCCGAGTCCGATGCGCAGTTCCGTTCTGAAGTGCGCGAATGGTTACGCGGAGCCGTCGCGTCGCTGCCCGAACCCCCGGCTACAGAAGACTGGCCGGGACGGCGAACCTTTGACGCACATTGGCAAGGGCTTTTGTTTGAGGCTGGCTACGCCGGCATTAATTGGCCGTCTGAGCATGGCGGCCGCGGCGCCACGCCGACTGAACATCTGATCTTCCTCGAGGAATCCGCGGCAGCAAAAGCTCCAGATGTTGGGATCGGCTTCGTTGGCCAGATGCACGCTGGTCCGACAATTATCGCCGAGGGCACGGAAGCGCAGAAGTCGCATCACTTGCGCGGGATCCTCACCGGCGATCACGCGTGGTGTCAGGGGTTTTCCGAACCTGGCTCCGGGAGCGACTTGGCCTCGCTCCGAACCCGGGCATTCCGCGACGGCGACGATTACGTCATCAGCGGCCAGAAGATCTGGACCTCGCACGCAATGGCCGCCGACTACTGCGAAATGCTCGTGCGCACTGATCCGAACGAATTGAAACATAAGGGAATCAGTTGGCTGATCATGCCAATGAATCTTCCTGGAATCGATGTACGCCCTCTTGTAACTGTGCATGGGTCAACGGAATTTGCGGAACTGTTTCTCGACGAGGTTCGCGTCCCCGTCTCAAACCTCATAGGCGAAGAGAACGACGGGTGGCGAGTCGCCAATGTGACATTGAGTTTCGAACGCGGGACTGGCTTTGTTGGCGAGTTGCTCGATACAACAAGTGTGTTCCGAGATCTCATCGCATTAGCCCGTTCAACGAAGCGCAACGGCGCAACCGTTTGGGACGTTGACGGGATCCGTCACGAATTCGGCATTCTCGGAGCCGACCTCGATGCTCTTTGGGCTTTCACCAAACGCAATGTTTCGCAGGGCGCACGAGGCGGAATGGTGATGGGATCGGGATCGGGATTCAAGGTCGCTTTCGCCACAACCCAGCACCGACTTGGGGATCTCGCCATCAGGGTGCTTGATCGCGCATCGCTTTCCCTCGACGACGTTGATGGCAAACCGACGGGGGAACTCGTACACAGCAAGTTGCATGCGTTTGCTATCTCACTCGGCGGCGGCACAACGCAGATCCAACAAAACATCATCGCCGAGCGCGTCCTCGGCCTTCCACGAGAGCGCTGACATGGACCTCCAACCAACAGATGATCAACTCGCTCTAATCGAAATGGTCACAGGGTTCGCCAGCGATCGATTCCCCATCGACGTCGTTCGTTCATTTGGCGAACCCAATGGTTTCGATCGCGATCGTTGGACAGAACTCGCTGCACTCGGAACGTTCGGCCTTGCCCTTTCCGAAGGAGAAGGCGGTGTCGGTCTCGACTTCATCGACGCGGTTCTCGTACATGAGGCTCTGGGCTCTGCTTTAGTCCCCGGCCCACTTCTTGCCGCAACTCTTAGCGCTGGTCTTGTCGATGGAGTTCTCGATGGTTCAGTGCTGCCGGCGATCGTTGATATCCCCCACGATGGACCGATCATTGTTGAACACTTTCGATCATCTGATGTTCTTCTCATGGTCGACGACGACGGAGTACGAGTCGCCCCTTCCGCTCATGCGGTAGGCATCGATGTCGTCCACTCAACTGATCCGACGTCACCAGTCTCCATCCTGGAATCTGTACCAGCAGGAGATCTCATTGGTGGTCCCGAGTTAGCAGTCGCTTGGCGTCAACGTGGATCTCTTCTCGCTTCAGCGCAGCTTTCGGGGAATTCCACCGGGAGTACCAACCTCGCTGTCGCGTACGCCAAAGAGCGAGAGCAATTCGGACGTCCGATTGGGTCATTCCAAGGTTTGAAGCATCTTCTTGCTGATTCATGGATCAGGACGGAGATTGCTCGCTCATCAGTTTGGGCAGCCGGAGTAATGATCGATGAATCCGACGTCGGTTCAGTTGACCGAGCCGTATCTGGAGCTCGACTCACTGCAGCTCGCGCAGCCACAGAAAACGCAAAGACTTGTGTGCAGGTACACGGTGGCATGGGCTTCACCTGGGAAGTCGACGCTCATCTCTTCCTCAAACGGGCGTGGGTACTCGAAACTGTTTTCGGATCCGTCGACGAAGCGGCGGAAATCGTCGCGAGGCTTTACGCAGCCGACTGATTGATTCGATCAGCGAGTCACTTCGGACCAAATCGAAGCGCTCCATCGAGACGAGCAACGTGCCCGTTCATATATCGATTGCTGAGCAGATGCTCCGCAAGTTTCGCGAACTCTTCGGGAGCGCCTAGGCGCTTCGGGAATGGCACGGTCGCTTCGAGAGCAGCCTTCATTTCCGCAGGGGCCTGTTCCCACGCGATCGTGTCCATCACCCCTGGAGCGATTGCGTTGACGCGAACACCGATTGAAGAAAGGTCACGCGCTGCGATGAGGGTCATGCCAATGAGTGCCGATTTCGCTGACCCATAGGCGATCTGACCGATCTGACCCTCGAAGCCGGCTCCCGACGTGACAAGAACAGCTGCTCCCCGTTCACCGTCAGGATCGGCGAGGTTCGTCGACATCGCCGAAGCGGTAAGTCGAAGGGTGTTAAACGAACCGGTCACGTTGAGATCAATCGTTCGCTGAAAAATCGCCATGTCATGCGGGGCGCCACCCTTGCCAACGAGTCGACCGCCAACCTCTCCGCCGCCGGCGCAGGCCACTACCCAACGCAATTCGCCGAAACCCTGCGCAGCCTCGATCGCTGCTTCAATGTCACGATCTTCAAGGACGCTCCCACAAACAGCTGCTCCGCGATCAGCAAGTCGCTTTCCGATGACAGCACACTTCCGTTCATCACGATCAAGCACTACAACAGGATGACCTTGTGAACTGAAATAGAGAGCGGTTGCTTCGCCCAGTCCTGAAGCACCACCTGTGATGAGCACTGCGTGAGATGAGTTATCGACTGCCGTCATTTGAATCCTTTACGAAGGTTGATGTGCAATCAGCCAAAATCGGCCAGCGGACCAGGTGGACGCAGAGAGAAATCACAGAGTTCAACGGTGGGATGAAGAAACCCAATCGCGAGTGTTTCAGCGAGCGCATCGCCAACATCTGCGGGATTCATCATGTTGGCCCTGAGATGGCCGCCCTTGATCCAATCGTTGAGACACTCTCCGAGAAGATCTCCACCAAAATCTCGGCCGAAATCAGTTCCGATGGTCGCGCCCACCCGAACAGTCGCAAACCGAAACTGAGGATTCTCGACTCTCCAGCCATTAACGAGTTCTTCGAGCGCTGCTTTCGAAGCGCCATAAGGAACTAAGCCGCGGCGTGGACGTCCAACCGTCTCGGAAGAAACGAAGGCGACAATTGCATTTTCATTCAGGTGAGCGAGGGCAGATCGACAGACTTGAGATGGACCAACAACGTTGCTGTTGAACACGCTGAGTAGTTCTTCTGGGGTGGCTTGAGATAACAGCACCATCGGCGACACCGCCGCAACGTTCAGGAGGATATCGATGCCCCCGAATTCACGAATCGTTTCGGCAATAATCCGCGCTGGCTCGTCGGGCTCGGTGATGTCGGCGGCGCACCATTTGAGAGCGACCTCGTCGGCCAACGCTCGGAGATTCTCTTCCCGTCTACCCACAGCCATGACATTCGCTCCGCCAGCAGCGAATGACTTTGCCGCCGACCGTCCGATCCCGGCGGAAGCGCCGATAACCAACACCGAACATCCATGTATCTCTGACTCCATAAATCCCCCTGATTGTTCTATCGAAATGCTGGTGGCCGACTACATCGCTCTGACGAACGCAGCACGAACCACGGCCTGAAACTCTTCAAGCGAAAACGCGAAGCGATGGGAATGGCTCGGACCGCTATCGACCGATTGAAAAGCTTGCACCATTGCGGAGAGCAATCGTGACAGTGCGGAGGGTTCTCCTGAGCGGATTGATCCGTCCGCTTGTCCCTTCCTAATTACTTCGGCCTGCATCTCAAGCACACGGTCGACATTCTGCGTCACTTCTTCTGAGGTCGCCTCGTTTGACGTGGGAACCAATGACGCTGTCGAGCGGAGATAGAGATCGGAGAACGAAGGTCGGGACCGCAAAAAGGACACCTCGAACGACACGATCCGGGCGACGGCATCTAGTCCATCGGTAGCCCCGGCAAGAGACTCCTCGAACGCAGGGAGAAACTCGGACCCGCGCCGCAACCAAATATTGATGTACAAGTCTTCTTTGTTCTCAAAGAACGAATACACCGAACCCACAGAGAAGTCTGCTCGGTCAGCAATTTCCTTCAGCGTTGTTTCGTGAAAACCCTTCTGACCGAAGATTTCTTCGGCGGCATCGAGCAGTTGCGTACGGCTCAACTGCTGATGTAGCAGCCGTCGTTCTTCTTTCGGATTTGTTGCACGTGTTGCGGTCATTACTTACTCGAAGCGTTCGAAGGCCATTCAGGACGGTGGTAACCATCGAAACGCAATTCGCCACCCCGAAGTTCTCGAATAGTGAGGAAATCGCCCTTGTAGCCCTTGTGGTCGTGAGGTCCGAACTGCACATAACAACTCGGACCGCCATTGGTTGCCGGCATCCATCGAATCCGCTCAAGACCTACTTTGACGTCCTTCGGTGTTGGGATTGCTGCGTTTGCGATTCCATGAATTGCTGCTCGGGCCGTGTCGTAGGCAAGAGCGACGACAACATTGCCCGTCTTGCGACCAAAGCGCTTTACAAACCGATCAATCATGGCGTTGTAATTGGGATTGGCTCCGTCTTCACCAAGCTGATCGACGCCGTGCCAACCTTCGAGCCCTTCCGCCCATGCATTCGAGTTCGAATAGAACATGAATGCTGTGCCCATCACTCGCGGAGGATCCCAGGCGAGCGCCTTCAGCGCGTCGGCGAAATGGAATGTGGCATAGCCGTAACCGCCGTAATACAGACCTTCGGCGCCGAGAGCTTTCATGCTTTCGAGATCATCTTTCAAGCCAACTGGATTCGGTTCGAGCTTTACCTCGCGAATGATCGTCATACCTAGATCGAGCGCTGCGTCGCGGAAGTAATCCGCGTAATCGCGCCCCGAGGAGCCTGCTTCCCAGAAGAGGCCAACCTTGTCGTGCCCATGAGCATGCAACCACTGGGCGCACATAACGCCCTCGGTCGCAACGTCTCCATTGGCCACTGTGAAACAGTAATCCGAAGCAAATTTGTGAGCCCCGGTCCAACCGATGCAGGGCACGCCAAGACGGTTTGCGGTGTCTTGAAGCAACAGGCAATTATCCGAAATCATTGGCCCGAGAACAACGACGCAGCCTTCGTCAACAAGCCATTCGTAACCCTTCAACAACTTGCGATAGTTCTCTCGTGGAAGTCCACGAGCGTCTGCGATTACGAGTTGGACAGGACTTCTGCGCCAGACGCCCTCATTCATTGCGTCTTCGATCGCCAAAATCGTTGGATCGATCCAATCGGCCAGGAGCTGATTGAGATCCATATCGATCAGAATGCCGATCTTCACCGGTTCGAAGGGATCGCCTTGTGTTTTTTGCCCTCGTGTGGGCGGGTAGATCGTGATGTTCTGAACGGCGACATCGGTTGCCGGCCCGCCGCCTTGCCACCAGGACTGTTGATTCGACTCGCCGACCCCACCTTCGAGATGGGCACGAGTTCCGTGCTTCACATTGGTAACGGCGCGATCAGCTTGAGCGATCCCGTGGTCGAACGGGGCGGGGAACATTCGCTCTGCGTAATGAAGTTCACCAGACGTCGCGTCGGCCTCATTAACGATTCCGCCGTGGAGATTGGTTCTCGCACCGTCGGTCTTGGCAGCCTTCTTTGAGTCGGATTTCTTTTTTGCCATTGTTTCCCCCTAGAGATGCAGTGATTTCGCCGCCGAAAAGCGCTCTGTTCGATTCATTGAACTATAGTTCAGCAAACTGAAACCAGAATCGGAGCCGGTAAATCGCGACGAGGAAGCTGCTCGCGCGAAATCCAACGCATGCGAATCTGGGGGCAACTCCGCAACTGCGGTCGATCCATTTAGGGGCAGCAATGAAGACCGACGATCTAATTCTCGTAAGCGTGGACGATCACTTGGTCGAACCACCCTCAATGTTTGACGACCACACCCCGGCAAAGTGGAAAGGCCGGTTTCCGAAGATCAAAAGAAACGACAAGGGCGACGACGTCTGGATGTTCGAGGGCTCAATCATCCCCAACATCGGACTCAACGCAGTCGCTGGTCGGCCAAAAGAGGAATACGGAATCGAACCGACCTCATTCGATGAAATTCGTCCGGGTTGTTGGAACGTGGCAGAGCGCGTCAAGGACATGAACGGCGGCGGGCTCCTTTCATCGATGAATTTTCCTTCGTTCCCTGGTTTCAGCGGTCGTCTCTTTGCCGCATGCGACGACAAGGATCTGGCTCTCGATGTCGTTCGTGCCTACAACGACTGGCATGTCGATGAATGGTGCGCTGCCGCACCCGGCCGTTTCATCCCCATGGGCTTACCAATCCTTTGGGACGCCCAGCTCGCAGGCGATGAAGTTCGTCGTCTTTCCGCGAAGGGAGTTCATTCAGTGACCTTCACCGAAAACCCCTTCACGCTCGGCTACCCGAGCCTTCACGACGAGTACTGGGATCCGTTCTGGCAGGCCCTTTGCGACACAAATACCGTGCTCTCGATCCATCTTGGTTCTTCGGGCAAGCTCGCCATCACCTCTCCCGATGCTCCAATCGACGTCATGATGACGTTGCAGCCAATGAACATCTGCGCCGTTGCTGCCGATCTCATATGGTCACGAGTTCTCAAAAAGTTTCCCACGATAAAGATCGCGCTTTCCGAGGGCGGGATCGGCTGGATCCCGTACTTCCTTGATCGTCTCGATCGCACCTACGACATGCACCACCGCTGGACAGGCCAAGACTTCGGCAAGAAAATTCCGAGTGAAGTTTTCCGTGAGCATTTCCTCACATGTTTTATCGCCGACCCCATTGGCGTAAAACTCCGTCACGATGTTGGCATCGACAACATCGCTTGGGAATGCGATTACCCACACTCAGATTCTTCGTGGCCAAATGCTGGCGAAGAGTTTTCCGAGGTGGCTCGCGAAATTCCTGACGACGAGATCAACAAGATCACCCATGAAAACGCCATGCGGTGGTATTCGTTCGATCCGTTCGTGCATATTCCTAAAACAGAAGCGACCGTCAAAGCACTTCGAGCAAAGTCGCCAGATCATGATGTCAGCGAACGCGCTTTCGATACTGGTCGGCGCGAAAAGCATGTAGGTATCGAGGTTGGAAAGCTCAACGCAACAGCGTGACCGCATTCGACCCAATCCATCGTCCAGCCGGACACCCGCTCGTCTCCCTCGAGATTCTTGAGGGCTCGATAGCGCTTCTGACCTTATGCGACACCGATCGACGAAATGCTTTGCGCATCGAACTCTCGCTCGATCTCGAAACTGCCGTCGTTGAAGCAATGGCAGCGAATGTCGATGTGCTGGTTCTGACTGCGACTCCCCCGGTCTTCTGCTCGGGCGGCGACCTCGACGATCTCATTACTCCTCGTGCCTCGCTCAGCGATATCGCACGCGGTACTGAAGCCCTCGCGAACGCCCCCATCCCAACAATCGCAGTCGTCGAGGGCGCGGTTATTGGTGCCGGCATCAACCTGCCGTTGGCCTGCGACGTAATCCTGTGCACGCCCGATTCGATGTTCGATCCTCGCCTCCTCGACCTCGGTGTGCATCCAGGCGGCGGCCAGCTTCGCAATCTCGCAATGCGGATCGGGCGTCAAGGGGCCGCTGCTCTCTCCCTGCTAGGCGATCGCCTCACAGGCAGCGAAGCGGCCGAGGTCGGACTGGCGTGGCGTTGCGTCCCATCCACGGAAATCGTTGATCTTGCAATGTCATTCGCACGTAGGGCTGCATCGCGACCGCCCGAAGCGATGCGGCGAACCAAAGAGACCTTGGATGCAACAATCAACGTCGATCGTGAATCAGCGGTTGCCATAGAGCTTGCCCAACAGCAGTGGTCGATTGAGCAACCCTGGATTCCCGAACGAGTAGCGATCTTGCGCGAGAAACTTGCGCATCGGCGAAGCGACTGATTCAACGCTTCTCGTAGACAACACCCGACTGTTCGAGATCCCATGTCGCAGGGGTGACGCCTTCGGCGCGTAGTTCACGCTTCAATACACGCCCCACCGGCGAACGAGGAAGATCCGTGCGGAATTCGATGTAACGCGGGAGAGCAAAGTACGGGAGTTGCTCCACACACCAAAGAAAAAGTTCTTCTTCGTTCACGGTCGCACCCTCGACACGAGTCGCAGTGATTTTCAGATCGTCCTCAGTGAGAGGACTCGGAACTGCATGCACAGCAACATCAGCGATCTGACCGTGTCCCATGATGATTGACTCAACTTCGAAACTTGCGATGTTCTCGCCCCGGCGCCTCAAGTAATCAGCCTTACGGTCCACAAAAAACAAGAAATTTTCTTCGTCAACGATGCCGATATCTCCCGTGTGATACCACCAATTGCGACTGGCCTCGACGGTCACCTCTGGTCGGCCCCAATATCCAGCGAACATCACTTCAGGTCGCTTCGGACGAATGACGATCTCACCTCGGTCGCCTCGTGGAACCTCGTTGTCCTCCGCATCGAAGATGCGAACGTCGAAGTACTCGTCGTTGATGACACCAGCGGCATTCGGCTTGTTGTAACCACCCGGCGGCTGCCAAGAGATCAGACTTGCTTCGGTGACACCATACGCGGCACTGAACGTTGTTAAACCAAAACGATTCTTCATGATGTCGTCGACTTCAACGGGCATTGGGGCGGCACCAAGGAGACGGAGTGTCGTATTGGCTTCAGGTGCTCCCGAACGCGGCATTTCGGGGCGATCGACGTCGTGAGCCAATAGGTAGGCCATGGTGCCGAGCGTTGAGGTGATCGTTGCTCCGACGCGATTCATTTCAGGCCAGAAATTCGACACAGAGAAGCGCCGATAAATTGCCGATCGACCGCCGAACACGAGTGGTCCGATGACTGCGGTCGTTATTGCGTTGAAATGGAACAACGGCAATGGGGTCCACACGACATCTTCGGCCGTCCGCTCCCAACAGATCCCGATCTGACGAGTAAGCGCCTCATGATAATTGTGGCTGAGCATGCAACCCTTTGACAGACCAGTTGTTCCTCCTGTGTAAATGAACGTACCGAGATCGGAAGGTTTGGTGTTGATCTCAGGGAGTATGGCTTCTGAGGTGAGGAGTTCGGACCACAGGGAGGTGGCAGTACTCGAAATGGTCGAAGGTGTGTCGGAAATGATCACGACGTGCTGAACCGAGTCGATCGTTGCGGCAACTGCTTCGAGCCGGTCGAGGAATTCTGCTG
Source organism: Bifidobacterium breve (assembly GCA_945862505.1). Taxonomy (GTDB): domain Bacteria; phylum Actinomycetota; class Acidimicrobiia; order Acidimicrobiales; family Acidimicrobilacustridaceae; genus Acidimicrobilacustris. The sequence continues at coordinate 13,028 of CAMAYJ010000044.1, forward strand.
CAACGATCACGACTTTGGAACCCGAGTCAGCGAGTTGATGACGCAGGTACTCACCCTTATAGGCGGTGTTCACCGGTACGGCGATTGCTCCCGACAGAATGATCCCCCACCACGCGTAGACAGCCTCTATTGAGTTTTCGATAAGCGTTGCTACGCGATCACCTTGGGAGACACCCATCATTCGAAGCGAGGATGCCAGTCGCGAAGAAACATCGACCACCTGAGCTGCGGTCACGGTGACGCCACACACGTCTAAGTACGGTCCGTCTGAATCAACGTCAAGACGCCGCATCAGCAGTTCGGGAATAGTCGACTGCTCTCCGCTGCGCCAGACACCAGTACCCATCTGAAGAATCTTCCCCTTTGCGAGCATTGAGTGTGACGAGATCCTCGACCGCCCTTTGCTGAACGGTGTGAACCATACATCGACCGGTTGAACCGTGGTTCAATGAACGTTCTCGTCGGTCACCCTCATATCGGAGTCATTCGTGCCTGCTGCCGCTGAACAATTCGAACGCGATGATCTACCGCTAACCGTTGCAGCGGCCCTCGAACGCGCCTCGATCGATTTTGCCGAACTCGAGGCTCTTGTCGACGGCGAAATGCGTTTGAACTGGAGCGAACTTCTCGATCGCGCGGACATAGCAGCTCGGGCTTTGGTCGCCATCGGAATCAACCCAGGCGATCGTGTTGCCATCTGGGCGCAGAACACCGCCGAGTGGGTCATTGCAGCGTGCGCAATTCACCGCAGCGCAGCTGTTCTTGTTCCGCTCAACACTCGGTTTAAGCGACCTGAAGCAACGTACATTCTCGAGAACGCACAGGTCCGATTGCTTTTCACTGTTTCCGAGTTTCTCGGGACCGATTACGTCGAGTTGCTTGGCGACCGTGCGGCTCTTCCTCTGTTGGAGCACGTTGTTCTCCTTGACGGACCAACACGGGCGCACACAACGACATGGGCTGAGTTCCTTTCAATGTCCAACTCCGTTTCAACGAGTGCAGCTGCCGAACGTGCTGCAGCCCTCACTCCCGATGATCTCTGCGACATCCTCTTCACATCGGGAACAACGGGACTACCCAAAGGGGCCATGCTCACCCACGGCGCCAGCGTTCGTGCCTATTGGAGTTGGTCCAACGTCGTGGGCCTCACCAAAGGCGACCGCTACCTGATCATCAATCCGTTCTTCCATGGTTTCGGACTGAAATCGGGGATTCTTGCTTCAATCCTCATGGGAGCAACGATCTTGCCGCACCCTGTATTCGACGTTCCCTCAGTGATGCGTCGCGTCGAAGAAGAACGCATCACGATGCTCCCCGGACCGCCGACTGTCTACATGACGATGCTCGACCATCCCGAGTTAAAGAATTTCGATCTTTCGAGTTTGCGACTTTCCGTCACTGGTGCCGCAACAGTTCCCGTCGAAATGATCCATCGGATGCGATCTGAAATGACGTTTAAGACAATCGTTACCGGATACGGACTCACTGAAGCTACGGGCATCGCAACAATGTGCCGTCATACCGACGATCCCGAAATCATCGCCAACACTGCGGGTCGCGCGATTCCCGATGTTGAAGTCATCGTCGCCGACGACAACCGCCAACCAGTGGCGAGCGGCGAACCGGGTGAGGTTCTCATCCGCGGCTACAACATCATGAGGGGATTTATTGGCAATCCCGAGGCGACCGCCGAAGCAATCGACGATGAGGGTTGGCTCCACACGGGCGATATCGGCGTCATGGATAAAGCGGGAAATCTGCGCATCACTGACCGCATGAAGGACATGTTCATCGTCGGCGGATTCAATGCCTACCCAGCCGAGATCGAAAATATCCTGCTTACCCACTCCGGCATCAGTCAGGTTGCCGTGCTCGGTATCCCGGATTCACGCATGGGTGAAATCGGTGTGGCCTTCGTTATCGCAAAGCCAGAGGTGACCCTGAGTCCTGACGACATCGTTGCATGGAGTCGCGAGTCGATGGCGAACTACAAGGTGCCACGTCACGTCATAGTGGTCGAAGAATTCCCGCTTAATGCAAGTGGGAAAGTGCTGAAATATGTTTTGCGCGAAACTGCTATTGAGAACGCTTCCTAACGAGGAAGGACTTGACTCGGCAGCGGATGCCGGAACACTCGCGCCGCATTTTCACAAAGAATGGCGCGCAACTCGTCGGACGGGAGATCACCGTAGGTGTCGGCGACTACATGTTGTGTGTCTGGCCACGTTCCGTCGCCGTGCGGGTAATCGGTCTCGAACATAATGTTCTCGACTCCGATGCGATGACGCGTCACGATCGTTGACGGATCATCGATAGTGCAGAACCAGAAATTGCGCTTGAGCACGTCAGCAGGACGTACTTCCCATCCCAGCCCATAACCAGAGCGGTCGATGATGTTGTCAAGTCGGTCAAGCAACATGGCCACCCAACCGATACCGCCTTCGGACATAGTGATCTTGAGATTCGGGTACTTCAGTGGGTAACCGGACCAAAGCCATTCGGCGCACGCAGCCAAAGACAACTGGCCGAACATCGTTGCGCCGAGCTGAAGCGCCGGCGATGCTTCAGGCGTTGGGTAACCACCCGAGGAGCCAACGTGCAAAGCAATCGCCGTGTCGGTTTCCGCACAAGCCTGCACAATCGGATCCCAGTAGCCAGTGAACAACGAGGGGAATCCAATATTCTGCGGACGCTCAGGGAGCGTTACCGCAACGAAGCCACGAGCAGCATTTCGACGAATTTCGGCAGCACCCTTTTCGGGATCGGCCAGAAACGTCAGGCCGAGAGGAATGATGCGATCTTTCGCTGGCTGCCACCATTCCTCGTACAACCAGTCGTTCCATGCTTGGGTCGTGGCGTAACCAAGATCGAGGTCATCGATTTGCGCAAATACTCGACCGCAGAAACCAGTGATCATCGAAGGGAAATTCATCGAGGCCCAGACACCGTTGATGTCCATGTCTCGAACGCGTTCATTGATATCCCAACAGCCCTTGCGCATGTCTGAGAACTTTGTGGGCTCGAGGTTCTTCATGCTCTTTTGTCGGCCGGCTACCGCGTTCATTCCGACCTGCGTAAAACGCTGTCCTTCGAACTCCCACACCTCATGACCGTTCTCATTCACGACGACTTTCGGAGCGCGACTCTGGAACTGTGAAGGCAGTCGACCTTCGAACATTCCAGGCGGTTCAACAAGATGGTCATCAACGGAAATAATCGTGTACCGGACCTCGACTGGATCAGGGTCAGGTAACAGCATTGGATTGTCCACGAGATCGGTCATTAGTCCCCCAGATAGCGACAGTTATTTAATTGTAGGTCCGTCGCCGCAATCAATTCGTGGTCGCTGCTACCTTCGGCGGAAAGGGGGAACGATGACGGAAGAAGTTCTTGATACCGAGGCACTCGGGAAGTGGATAGGAGACCGAATTGGTTCCTCGTCGACCACAGTCGAAATCGATGGAAGACCATCAGGCGGTTTCTCAGCCGAAACTCTCCTCCTGACCGCTGGCACAGCAGACGGTGGTCATCGCCGATTCGTGGTTCGCCTCGAAACTCCAGAACCCGCCGTCTACCCGACCCAGTCCGACCTCGTCATGCCTGAGATCGAAATCCAATATCGAGTCATGGATGCACTTCGGCGAGACGGAACCGTTCCAATTGCTGAACTACTCGGCTACGAATCTGACGATCGGATCCTCGGTACTCCATTTTTCGTGATGCACCACGTAGACGGCGTGGTTCCGATTGAGAGTCCGCCCTACAGCGCTGAAGGTTTTTTTACGGAGATGAGTGCAGAACAGCGCACCTCACTGATCAACAACGGACTGCAGCAACTTGCAAAACTCCACTCCACACCACTGACCGCCATAGACCTTGATTGGCTTGTTCCTGCGGGTCGCACTCCTGGCTCTCGACATCTCATGAATCTGTGGCGGTCGTTTGGTGACGACGAACTCCGTGGGAGGTCCCATCCCCTCCTTGCGTCTGCGTGGGAGACCATCGCCGCAGAGCTTCCACCAGAGGAATCGACCGGCGTTTGTTGGGGCGATCCGCGACCAGGAAACATCATCTGGAACGATGCTTCTCCGGCCTGTCTGACCGATTTTGAAGCGGCGTGCATCGGCCCTCCTGAATTCGATTTGGGCTGGTGGCTCATGTTTGACCGGACGATGCACGAACTCGCGGGTCTCGACCGCCTTGCCGGAGATCCCACACGAGATGAACAGCGAGCGATGTATTTCCAACACGCCGGACGGCAAGAAATCGACACCGCTGCTCATGAACTTTTTGCCGCTGCTCGCTACTGCGTCATCGTGGTTCGTGTGATGAACCGCCTCGAACAGCGAGGCCTGCTTCCAGCCGACAGCATGGTGTGGCGTGACAACCCAGCAAGCCAGTGTCTGGCCATGATTCTCGACGGGCATGAGTAGCGATCACAGGGCAATTCGACTGCCCGAAGGCATAGGAAACCCCCTGCTACCTTGCCCTGAGTGAGAACGCGTCCGATCCCTCACGCCCCTTCTGCCGGATGGGCCCCCAAATGACGGTTTCCGCATCCCCCGGATCGATCGGTGATCTT
>CAMAYJ010000045.1 GCA_945862505.1 Bifidobacterium breve
TTTCATGGGATTCAAGCCACGCTGTTTGCTCAACAGATGGCTGCTCGACAACAACTCGAGAATATGCGGGGTGAATTGCCCCCCGGGGTCGGTCACCCAGGTTCGGAATTTCCCGAACCCGAGGACCGCCCCGGGACCTACCTCTAAGAATCAGTTCGTCTTCAGGAACCAGAAGTGAGCGTGGCCTTGACCTTGCTCAACTGGTAGCCGGAGAAGAGGAACAACAGGCCAAGCAGTGCGAGGCCGATGCCGATCACGACGCCGAGCACGTTGGTGGTGGCTTCGGGCCACGCCATGATGACGATGCCGATGGCGATGGTGATGAGACCCTCGATGAGGAGCCCGCGTCGGCCGCCGTCCTTGCCGATCATGAACGACACAATGATTGCGAGAAGGCCAGTAATCACGAAATCGAGGCCAACGAGCCAAACAATGACGGTGACGGTTGCGTCTGTCCAGAAGATCAGTGCGAGACCAAAGCCGAAGTTGATGAGGCCGCGGATGAGCAAGAGGCCCCAGTAGGTGCCGCTGCGGTGGGTGGTGACTGCCTCGGCGGCCTGGCCGAAGCCGGAGACGACGAAGAGGAATCCGATGATGATCGCAATGATCGATTCTTCGCGATCGGGCCGGAACAGTAGAACGAGGCCGGCGATGAGGCTGATGAAGCCAATCGAGTAGGCGGTGATTCTGGACCCTCGTAGGAGGTCCATCGTGGAACGGTCTTCGGCTGCTGCAGTCATTGTGACCTCCGGGTTGGAGTGGATGGTGAAAGGTTTCTGAAAGGTTACGGCGGGCCTTGATGGGGCTCAGGGATCCCCGGAGCAGGATCGGGGGAGTGACGCTACGATCGCCCAGCATCACATCGGTGTAATTCGCCGAGTGGCGGACCCATCCAAACGATTACGACACGGAGCCCAAAGCGGTGCCCGATTCCTTCACCCACCTGCATTTACACACCGAGTTCTCGATGCTCGATGGGGCCGCGCGTGTGGGCGATGTGGTGGCTGCAGCGGCTGCCGATGGTCAACCTGCGGTCGGTATTACCGATCACGGCAACATGTACGGCGTCCTCGATTTCTACAAGGCGGCGAAAGAGGTTGGGGTCAAGCCGATTATCGGCTCCGAGCTCTACCAGGCCTACGACCACCGAACCGAGCGACCGACTCGGCGCGGGCGCATGGACGATTCCGGTGGCGAGGCCGAAGGCGGCCGGAAGGCCTACTACCACCTGACGACGTTGGCCGAGAATGCCACGGGCTACAAGAACCTCATTCAACTCTCGAGCCGAGCGTTTCTCGAGGGGTACTACATGAAGCCCAAGGTCGACTGGGAGTTACTCGAGGAGCACCACGAAGGCCTGATTGTCACCAGCGGTTGCCTTGGCGGGCAGGTGTTGCAGGCGCTCATGAATGGCGATGAGCGCGGGGCACTGGAAAAGGCCGCTCGTTTTCAAGACATCTTTGGTCGAGACAACTTCTTTATTGAAATCCAAGATCATGGGATCCCCGAGCAGAAGACCACCAATCCACAGTTGCTTGAAATTGCGCGCGCAATTAAAGCGCCGCTCGTCGCTACCAACGACAGTCACTATGTCCACCAGCACGATGCCGTGTCACACGACGCATTGCTGTGTGTGCAAACAGGGTCACTTATGAGCGATCCCGACCGCTTCAAGTTCCATGGCGACCAGCACTATCTGAAGACGGCTGCGGAAATGCGCTGGCTCTTCGACGAGGTCCCCGAAGCCTGCGACAATACGCTTTGGATCGCTGAACGGTGCAACGTCGAAATCGAGTTTGGTAACCCGCAGCTTCCGAATTTCCCGCTCCCTGAAGGCTTCGAAAACGATGCTGAGTATCTGCGTCATCTGACTTTCGAAGGGGCGAAAGAACGTTGGGGCGAGACTGTTCCCGATCACATCGTCGAGCGTCTGGTCTACGAACTTCAAGTCATCGCTGATATGGGGTTCTCTTCGTACTTCCTGATCGTCTGGGATCTCATCAAGCACGCGCGAGATAACAACATTCGCGTCGGGCCAGGTCGAGGTTCAGCCGCTGGGTGTGCGGTGGCCTACACGTTGCGAATCACCGACCTCGATCCAATCGAGTACGACCTTCTGTTCGAACGCTTCTTAAACCCAAGCCGTAGTTCGATGCCCGATATCGACATGGACTTCGACTCTCGTTATCGCGACGAAATGATCCGCTATGCGGCAGAGAAGTACGGCCGTGACCATGTCGCCCAGATCGTCACCTTCTCCACGATCAAAGCGCGTGCTGCTGTTCGTGATGCTGCCCGAGTGCTGGGCTATCCCTATGCGGTGGGCGACAAAGTCGCCAAGCTCATGCCTCCGTTGGTGATGGGTCGCGACACGCCGCTTTATGCGTGCCTCGAGGAACACCCCAAGTTCACTGATGGTTTCAAGATGGCCTCAGATCTTCGCGACATCTACGCCAATGACAACGATGCGCGTCAGGTCATCGATGTTGCGCGTGGACTCGAAGGACTTCGTCGTCAGGACGGCATTCACGCTGCAGCGGTAGTGATTACCAAGGAACCGCTTACTGAGTACTTGCCAATTCAACGGAAACCCGAGGCGGGTTCCGATCCCGATCTCGCTCCGGTCGTCACACAGTACGAAATGCACGGCGTTGAGGAACTTGGCCTTCTCAAGATGGACTTCCTCGGGTTGCGAAACCTCGATGTCATCACTGACACCTTGGCGATGCTCGTGATCACTCAAGGGATCGATGTCGACATCGACACGATTCCGCTCGATGACGACCTCACATTGTCAATGTTGCGCAACGGCGACTCCATTGGCGTGTTCCAGCTTGAAGGTGGCCCCATGCGAGCGCTTATGCGCTCCCTGGCGCCGACATCGTTCGAGGACGTTGCCGCTCTTGTAGCGCTCTACCGACCCGGCCCGATGGCTGCGAACATGCATAACGATTACGCCGATCGCAAGAACGGGCGTAAACCGATCGACTACCTGCACGACGATCTTGCCGAGCTTCTTGGCGACACGTACGGACTCATGATCTACCAAGAGTCGGTCATGCGAGTAGCGCAGAAGTTTGCTGGGTATTCGCTCGCCGACGCAGACAATCTTCGTAAAGCATGTGGCAAGAAAGTGCGCGAACTTATTCAGAAAGAGCGCGAGAAGTTTGTCGAAGGTTGCGACGCCGAGGGCTATGGGCGAGAAATTGGTTCTGCGCTTTTCGATGTCATCGAACCATTTGCCGATTACGCATTCAACAAGAGCCACAGTTATGGCTACGGGCTTATCGCCTATCAGACTGCGTACCTCAAGGCGCATTATCCGGTTGAGTATCTCGCCGCTCTCCTCACCAGCGTCAAGGCCAATCTCGACAAAGCAGCGATTTATCTGAACGAGTGCCGTCAGATGGGAATCGAAGTACTGGTGCCCGATGTCAATATTTCGGTGAGCGATTTCATCGCTTTCGATAAGCCCGATGGCACGCGCGCAATCGCATTCGGAATGTCCGCGGTCCGCAATGTTGGAGAGGGTCTCGTCGGACTCATGCTGGCCGAACGCGACGCGAACGGCGTGTTCGAGGACTTCTTCGACTTTTGCGATCGAGTCGACATCAGCGTTCTCAACAAGCGGACCATCGAGTCGCTCATTAAAGCTGGCGGTTTCGATTCGATGGGCTACTCCCGAAAGGGACTTCTCGGCTACTTCGATCGAATCATCGATGACACCGTTGCCCGTCGGCGCAAAGAAGCCGAAGGTCAGTTCGATCTTTTCTCATTGGCCGACGATGACGACGATGGAGCGCTGGTGGCCGGAACTCGCATTGTCATTCCAGAAGAAGACTTCGATAAGCGACAACGTCTCACCTTCGAAAAGGAAATGCTCGGCCTCTACGTCTCAGACCATCCGCTTATGGGCGCCGAGATGTCATTGCGTCGTCGGACCGAGTCGACAATCGCCGAACTCGAAGGCGTCGAGGACGGCACGATGCGTACCGTTGGGGGCCTGGTTACTTCGTTGCAGAAGAAGTGGACTCGGAAAGGTGACCTCATGGCCGTCTTTGTTCTCGAGGACCTTCAGGCAACGGTTGAGGTCATGGTGTTCCCCAAGACCATGCAGAACTATGGGCATCTTCTCGAAGACGATGCGGTGGTGATTCTTCGTGCCCGGGTCGATACCCGTGATGACCAGCCAAAGCTCATGGCGATGGAACTTGAACGGTTTGAGCCGGTGATCGATGGCAATCCTCCCGTGCACGTCAATCTGAAACCTGCTGCGCTTAGCGACGAACTGCTCAGTGCCCTCAAAGCTCTGCTCTCTGAGCATCCCGGCGAATCTCAGGTCTTCCTCCACATCGGCGAACACCAGGTGTTGCTGCTCCCGGAGAATTTCGCGGTCTCGGCCACAGCCGGTCTTCTCGCTGAACTCAGGGAATTGCTTGGCCCAGATGCGGTCGCTAACTGACATCGGGGGCCGAATTGCGTTAGCGGGCGAGCCGGGGTGAACTAGTACTCCGGTTTTGTCTGTTTCAGGGGCTGTTGAACCATGGCTATCAAGGTCGTTACCAAGGACTGCACCCAACTCAGTGATGCTGAGTTGGCCGAGATGGCAGATATCTGCGCGGATGGGCCGAGCCTCTACGAGGTCGGACAACTCTCCAAGCAGGTCGAGGCATGGGTCCTCGTGTCACTCGCCCGAGAAGGCAACGGCCTCAAGGGCTTCTCGTTCTGCACGCTCGAGCGCATCGGCGGCACCCCCAGCGTGCTCATCGGTCTTGCGTCGATCAAGCGCACCTCCAAGCGTTCCTCAGTGCTGCGTGCGATCCTCGCTGATCAGTTCAAGCGTGCCGTCATGGCGTTTCCTGACGAAGACGTGCTTATGGGAACTCGATTCGCTACGGCGAGCGGTTTCGAAGCCTTCCGCACCCTCGATGACATCATCCCTCGTCCTGACCACAAGGCCACTGGCGAAGAACGTGCGTGGGGTCGTCGATTGGCGAAGCGATTCAGCATCAGTTCGAGTTCTTACGACGACAAGACGTTCATTGCTACTGGCGATGGCTCATTCCCGTTGGCACTCGACTACGAATCACTCGAGGCCGACAGTATCGATCCAGAGATTGTCGCGTTGTTCAAGAGCGTCGGCGCCAAGCGAGGCGATTCGCTCATTGCCTTCGGCTGGGCGATGGCCGAGGATCTCGCCAAGATCAAGTGATCCCCAGGTCGGCGTAATGCAATTCGCCGACGTAGTCGCAAAAAGGCGCATGGTTCGTTCGTTCGAAACGCGCCCGGTTCCATCGGATGTTCTTGATCGTGTTCTTGATCTTGCCCGTCGGGTGCCAGCCGCGGGAAATACGCAAAGCCTTGATCTTGTGGTTCTCGAGGGCGAGCAGACCCAGCGTTACTGGGAAGCCTCCTTGCCGATGGAACGGCGAGTCGCGTTCCCCTGGCCAAAGCTTCTTGATGCTCCGGTGCTGATCATTCCCGTGTCCTGGCCAGCCGCCTATGTTGAGCGCTACGGCGAGCAGGACAAAGCGCGCACCGGACTCGGCGAAAGCGAAGCTTCGTGGTCGGTTCCGTATTGGTATGTCGACACAGCGTTCGCCGCAATGGTCGCGATGTTGGCGGCAGTTGATGAAGGTCTCGGCGCGTTGTTCTTTGGTCAGTTTGAACACGAAGGTGCGGTGAAGAATGCTCTCGGCATTCCCGCTGACCGTCGGCCAGTCGGAACGATTGCGCTTGGCTACGCCGCCGACGAGCAGCGACCGAGCACCTCGTCGAAGCGTCCGCGTCGACCCTTCGATGAGGTCGTGCATCGCGGCAGTTGGTAATCAACCAAGTGCGTTAAGGCGCTCGTTCAATTCTTCGGTGGTTAATGCTGGCGCTGCACAGACCATTTGGCGGCAGACGTAGGCCCGTCCGTCGGGGCCAGTTTCATTGCGGCCTTCCCAGAGCGGAGAGGAGCCAGGTGCTCCCCATGTAAGGACGCTGCGAGGCAGCCAGCGTTGTTGGGCTTCGGCAACGAGGTCGGGGCGATCTCCTGAAATGACAATTTCGTCAACGCCAAGCACGCGCAGTTCGGCGGCGAGAAGGAGGTGGCCAAAGCCCAGTGGCAAACGCGCCGCTGATTCAGCCAAGCGATCGACGATGGCGGTTGCGAACTCGCGGTGAGGTTCATTGCCGGTGAGCGCAGCGAGGCGGAGAAGACCAACAGCAGCGAGACTGTTCGCACACGCAGTGGCGTTGTCCATGAGTTCTTTGGGGCGGGCAACGAGTTGATCGCCGTCGGTGCCATTCGTGTAGACGCCGATGTCATCGGGGTCACCGAATAATTCAATGAGCGCATCGGCGGTGACGGCTGCTTCATCAAGCCAGCGGGGATCGCCGGTTGCTTCGTGGACACGAACGAATGCATCGATGAGAGCGCCGTAGTCAGCGCTGAACGCGAGAACGCGAGCTTCGCCCTGCCACGAACGCATCCAGCGTCCGTTCACCCGCAGGTTGTCGCACAGAAAGTTTGCGTTGGTAACCGCAGCCTCAAGCCATTCGGTTGAACCTGTTGCCGCAGCAGCCTCGGCGATCGTGGAAAGCATGAGCGCGTTCCATTCGGTGAGTACTTTGTCGTCGAGACCGGGTCGGATCCGCTTGTTCCTCTCGGCGAGAAGAGCGACTCGGCCGCGCTCAACAGCGTCGGGTCGAGCAAGGTCGCCACGAACGACGCGCTCGAGGATGTTCGAGTGTTCCCAGTTGCCGTGGTCGGTGGCTCCAAACCATTCGATGACGGCCTCGGCGTCGTCGCCACAAATTGCACGGATCTCGTCGATCGACCAGACGTAGAACTTTCCTTCGACGCCTTCGGAGTCGGCATCTTCAGCGGAAAAGAATCCGCCAAGAGGGTGGCGAAGATCGCGCAGTACGTACTCGATTGTTTCTTGAAGTGTTTGAAGAAAGCGCGGTTCACCGGTGACCTGCCACGCGTGCAGGTAAACGCGTGCAAGGAGCGCTTCGTCATACAGCATTTTCTCGAAATGGGGAATGAGCCAACGCCGGTCGGTGGCGTAGCGAGCGAACCCGCCGCCGAGATGGTCGTAAATGCCGCCGGCGGCCATGGCGTCAAGTGAGAGGAGCGCAGCGCCGAGTGCCGCGGGGTCGCCAGTGCGAGCGTGCTGGCGCAGCAGTGAATCGATGGCAAATGTTTGCGGAAACTTGGGGGCAGCACCGAACCCACCGTCGATTGAATCGATCTGACTAATTAGGGCAGACGTCGCCGCGCTGAAGATGAGGTCGTCGGGTTCGCGAGTGGGTTGGGGGAGTTGCACACCTTCGTCGATTGCTTCGGTGACGGTCGTTGCTTGTTCAACGAGGTCGTCTCGGCGGGTATTCCACAACTCGTTGATGCGCTCACAAAGTTCAGCGAAACCGAGGTGGCCGCCGCGCGAGGTTTTTGGGAAGTAGGTGCCGGCAAAGAATGGTCGACCGTCGGGCAGACAGAACACCGTCATCGGCCAACCACCGTGACCGTTCATCGCTTGCACGGCGTCCATATACACAGCATCGACATCGGGGCGTTCTTCGCGATCGACTTTGACGTTCACAAAAAGGCGATTCATGAGCGCGCCGGTGGCTTCGTCTTCAAATGATTCGTGGGCCATCACGTGACACCAATGGCACGCCGAGTATCCGACGGAGATGAGGATGGGAACATCACGGTCGGCCGCCTCGGCCAAAGCCTCTGGACCCCAAGGCCACCAGTCGACGGGGTTGTCAGCGTGCTGACGCAGATAAGGACTTGTTTCGTTGGCAAGGCGATTGGTCACGGGCGGGAGGGTAGCGGTCTTGGGGTTCTACGATGCGGTCATGACGACAGTTCCACGGATCGCCTTCAACGATGGCCACTCGATTCCTCAGATTGGTTTTGGAGTCTTCAAGATTCCCGCCGAAGAGGCTGAACAACTCGTGGGTGAAGCAATCACAACCGGCTACCGCCATATCGATACTGCGTGGGGCTATTTCAACGAAGAGGGAGTGGGCGCTGCGGTGAATACCTGTGGCCTTGCCCGTGAGGACATCTTCGTCACCACAAAGGTCTGGAATAGCTCACAGGGCCGAAAACTTTCCATCGAGTCATTCGATCGTTCGCTCGAAACGCTGGGCTTCGACTACCTCGATCTCCTCCTCATTCACTGGCCAGCACCGGTGAACGATCTCTATGTCGAAACCTGGGAAACGTTTATCGAATTGCGTGAAAGTGGCCGGGTCCGTTCGATTGGGGTCTCGAACTTCGAGCCCGAGCACCTCCACCGCGTCATCGAAGCAACTGGCGTTGTCCCGGCACTTAATCAGGTCGAACTGCACCCGTTCTTTCAGCAGAAACTTCTGCGCGTCTTCCACGACCTTCACGGGATTGTGACCGAAGCATGGGGTCCCATCGCCCGTGGTGCGGTCGACGACGATCCATTGCTCGTGATGTTGGCCAACAACTACGGCCGGACACCAGCGCAGATGGCTCTGCGCTGGGAGATCCAACACGGAATCGTCACTATTCCGAAATCGGCGACGCTGTCGCGAATTCAGTCGAACTTCGATGTTTTCGACTTCACGATCAGCGAGGACGATATGGCGATGATCGATGCGATCGATCGTGAAGACGGCCGTTTCGGGCCGCTTCCGTCTGAGATGAACTGACCGAGTCCGCTACTTTCCTTCGAAGTTGGGCGTGCGCTTTTCTGAAAATGCCTTCATGCCTTCTTTGGCATCGGTTGAGCGCATCACCGGTATGACATGACCAATTTCGATTGGCTGAGCTTCGGATTCGGGTAACCAACCGGTTTCGATGACAGAGGCCTTCGCTGCCTTGACGGCGAGCGGACCATTGGCACAAATGACGTCGGCGACTTCTCGGGCCTTCACCATTCCTGCGCCACTCGGGGCGATGTGGCTCACGAGGCCCCATCGGAGTGCCTCTTCGGCATTAAGAATGCGACCAGTGATGAGCATGTCCATCGCAACGGCGTAGGGGATCTGACGCTTCAGGCGCATCGTGGAACCGGCCCCAGCGATGAGACCGCGTTTCACTTCGGGTACGCCGAAGGTTGCGTGAGATTCGGCGATACGAATATCTGTCGACTGCAACATTTCGCAGCCGCCACCCATGCACTGGCCATTGACCACAGCGATGATCGGCTTTGTGCACCAATGCGTGAGTAAGAGTCCCTTGCCGGTGATGCCGGGGTCGGCTTTGAGGCGTTCCTGAATGAGTTTCGCCTCTTCAGTGATTTCTCCAGACATCCAGCCGTCGTTGAGATCGCCGCCTGCGCAATAGGCAACATCGCCGGTACCGGTGAGGATGACACAACGGATTGAGTCATCACTGTCGGCAAGGTCCCATGCATCGGCGAATCTCACGAGCATGTCGGGCACAAGCGCATTCCGGCGATGCGGACGATTCATTGTGAGGATAAGCACTGGCCCTTCACGTTCAACGAGGAGGGTTGGTCCTTCGGTCTCGGTCATGTTCTCCTCTTTCGTGCGAGTGGTGTTACAGCAGACGCCGTTGGATTTTTCCGAGCGGTGTGCGCGGCAGCGAATCAAGAAGTTCGATGCGTCGAGGCGCACAGTAGGCGGGGAGCGTTTGCTTCACGTGGTCTCGAAGTTCGTCGAGCGTGGGTGGCTGTGACGCGTCAGCGGCCACGATGATGGCGGTGACGACGTGGCCCCATTCATCGTCGGGACGACCGACGACGGCAACCTCGGCGATTGAAGCAAGGCCGGAAAGTGATTCTTCAACGGGGGCGGGCCAGATGTTCTCACCGCCAGAGATGATGAGATCGCCGCGGCGTCCATGGACGACGAGTCGCCCGTTAGCCAGTTCGCCTCCGTCGTTGGTGGGGAACCAACCACCGGCGGTGCGGGGGTTGGTGCCATCTCGGTAGCAGCGCAACAACATCTGGCCGCGTACTTGGATCTCACCGTCAACGATTCGAAGTTCGACTCCGGGGAGGATGTCGCCATCGAATACAATAGCGCTGCCGGTTTCGGTCAGGCCGTAACTCGCTCGGCAATTATCGGGAAGGTTCTGAGGCGTTGCTTGACCACCAATAATGATGCGACGGAAGAGACTCGGATCAACACGGGCGAGTGTGGTTGGAACGAGCGAGGTGAGTGTTGCTCCTTCTCGGGCTGCGTTCTCTACCGCCTGACTGTCGAATCGATCGTGAACCACAAGCGGAATTTCGAACGTACGCGAGCGAACCACGATGGCGAGACCGGCGATGTGGGTGAGTGGCAGGCAACACAACCAACGATCGTTTGAGACATCGACACCGAGAGCGGTTGAGGTCGATCGTGCTGATGCCTCGAGCGACGCGTGGGTATGCACAACACCCTTCGGCGTGCCCGTGCTTCCAGAGGTGGCAACCACAAGGGCATCGCCGGATTCGACCTTTCGGCCATTGAGCCGATGCTCGTTGCCTTCCGCATCGACCAGCAGGGTCGGAGAGAGGGCGGAGAGGAGCGAATCCCGGGCTGCAGCCGGGAGGCGCGGGTCGAGGGGCATCGCTGCGTCGCCGCGTTCCCAGATCGTTGAGAGGGTCTCGACAAAGCCCTGGCCGGTTTGGGCGATCGCCACTAATTCCTGCATCGGGTTGAGGCTAGGCCTCAGATTCGGCGGGATTGGCCTCCACCGACCACACTTACCGCTTATGAAGGACTGGATTGCTGGAGCCCGACCCCGAACTCTGCCTGCGGCTCTTGTGCCCGTGCTTGTCGGAACCGCCGCTGCGGCAGGCATGAATGGCGATACCAATGCGCTGAAGGGCCTCGTCATCTGGCGTTTCGCAGCGGCTCTCGTCGTTTCGCTCGCGCTGCAAATTGGCGTGAATTATGCCAACGACTATTCCGATGGAATTCGCGGAACCGATGCCGATCGGGTGGGACCGATGAGGCTCACCGGGTCGGGGCGTAAAACTCCAAGCGCGGTGAAGCGTGCAGCATTCGCATCATTTGGTGTCGCTGCAGTCGCTGGTCTCGGTCTCGCTGCGGCCACGAGCTGGTGGTTGATCGCCGTTGGCCTCGTGGCAATCGCTGCAGCGTGGTTCTATACCGGAGGCCCTCGTCCCTACGGATATGCCGGTTTGGGCGAAGTGTTTGTGTTCGTGTTCTTTGGAATCGTGGCAACGACTGGTTCGGCATTTGTGCAGATCGAACGAGTTACGCCGCTCACTCTTCTCGTTTCGATACCGGTTGGTCTCTTCGCAACGGCGTTACTCGTGGTGAATAACCTCCGCGATATCCCGGGTGACACCGAAGCGGGCAAGCGCACGCTCGCAGTTCGTCTTGGAGACAAACGGACACGGATCTTCTACATCGTGCTCGTCGTACTGCCGTTCTTCACGGTGCCGTTCTTGTGCGGACTTTCGCAGCGTCCCGCTGGTGCATTTTCGATGTTTGCTGTTCTTCTCGCCCGCAAACCCGTGCAACGTGTGATCGAAGGGGCTCGAGGTCCGGCCCTGATCCCCGTTCTCGGAGCGACAGGGAAGGTTCAGTTGGCCTTCGGCGTGTTGATCTCGGTCGGATTGTTCATCGGCGGCTGATCACAGCGTTTCTGACAGCCACTCAGTAATTGCCAAGGCGGTTGCTGCGGGGTTCTCTAACTGTGCGCTGTGCCCGGCGTTATCAATGAGTTGTGTCGAAGCGTTCGTTCCGATTGATTCAACGAGACGATGGCTAAGGTGTGTGAATTTTTCGTCGTTCGCTCCAGCGATGACGAGCACTGGCATGGTGAGCTCGCCGAGGCGACTCCATAATGATTCTTGAGTACCGGTTCCGCACAATCGCAAGCTTGAGGCCAGACCCGCCGCAGAGTTCGTGGCTCGAACTTCGCGGAACGATTGTTCGGCGGTGAGCGACGCAAACATTGGTTGCGAAAGCCACTCGTCGAGGAACGCATCGACGCCGATATCTTCGAGATGATCAGCAAGTGACTCATCGGCAACGCGACGCTGCTTGCGTTCTTCCTCGCTGTCGAGTCCGCCAGTAGCCCCGATCAGGACGAGTCGTTCGACGAGATCAGGAAACGCAAGGGCGAGGTGTAGGGCGATCCGGCCGCCCAGCGAGTAGCCGATGACAATGCTCGGGGTGATGGCCGACGCGATCATCGCCGCTGATTGCGTCAGATCGCCGCGGATCTCTGCCGAACCGCCATGGCCGGGAAGGTCGATTGCCAAAATCGGATGGCTCGTAGCGAGTTGGTCAGCGATAGAACCCCAGCATTCGGCGGTTTGTGTGAAACCGTGCAGCAACGTTATTTGGGTGGCGTCAGCAGTTGTCCCCGACCAGATGCTGGAAAGAAGTTGGGAAGCCACCCGCCCAGCGTAGAGGCCGGGCCGGCGCGGACCGTAGGCTGAGTCCATGACTGACCAGGACAACGGCGTACTTAACGCAACGTTCTGCGCCACCCTCGTCGATGAGTGGGTTCGCAACGGTCTGACCGATGCAGTGGTGTGCCCTGGATCGCGTTCGACGCCCATGGCGGTCGCGCTCGCATCCGATGATCGTGTGAGCGTTCACGTTCATCACGACGAGCGCTCAGGATCGTTTGTGGCAGTCGGGCTTTCTCGCGCGACTGGGCGCGCCGCGCTTGTGCTTTGCACCAGCGGAACAGCTGCAGTCGAATTTCATCCGGCTGTTGTCGAGGCCGATCTCGATCGGGTGCCCTTGCTCGTCGTAACCGCCGATCGGCCGCCTCGGCTTCGTGGTGTCGGTGCTCCTCAAACGATCAATCAGGTGGGGCTCTACGGCGGCTCCGTGCGAGCAGAATTCGATGGCCCACTCCCGTCAACCGAGAACGCGTCCTCTTGGCGCTTTCTTGCAAAACAATCATGGTGGGCCACTGCGGGATCAGACCCCGGGCCTGTGCATTGCAATCTCCCATTCGATGAACCACTTCTTGGTGTTCCAGCGCAATTGCCGCCGTTGGAAGACCTGCAACAAGCCATTGTCGATTCCGGAGATCCGTTTACTGATCCAGGGCCGTTGCCGTTGCGCGGTGTGATTGTCGCTGGAAGTGGAATCGATGACCCCGAAGCAGTTTTGCGATTTGCTGAAGTGTTGGGTTGGCCGGTTCTCGCTGACCCACGCAGCGGATGTCGCTGTGAACATCAACATGTGATCGCACACGCCGATACCTTGATGCGTAGCGACGGAGCGCAAACGCTGGTCGAGATGATTGTTCGGTTTGGCTCACTTCCCGCGTCGAAAGTGGTGGGCGAGTGGATCGGCTCGGCGAATGTGCCGCACGTCCATGTCGATCCCACCACAGTTGTGAATGATCCCTCTCGGACCGTCACCCACCGTGTCCGCCAGTCAGCCTCTGCCTACGTTCGATCGGTTCTTCCCCTCGTTGAGCGCGCTTCCGACGTGACATGGAATGAGACGTGGCGCAGAAGCGATGACGCCGTCGAGGTTGCATTCGAGGCAGCACTGAAGAACTTTGATTCGATTACCGAACCAGGTGTTGCTCGGCAAACTGTCGCTACAACACCTGTCGGCGGAACCCTTGTGGTTTCTTCTTCAATGCCAATACGTGATGTCGAATGGTTCAGCGCTCGACGCGAAGGGCTCACTGTGGTGTCGAACCGCGGAGCTAATGGAATCGACGGAGTGGTCTCCACCGCTGTTGGCGTTGCGCTCTCTGGCACGCCCACGATATTGCTCATCGGTGACGTTGCGTTCCTTCACGATACGAACGGTTTGCTTGGACTCGATGCACGTGGTGTCGATCTGTGCATCGTGGTGGTTGATAACGACGGTGGTGGAATCTTTTCGTTCCTCCCTCAAGCCACAGCTCTCGATGCGGAGCGATACGAACAGCTCTTTGGCACGCCACATGGCGTCGATCTCACGTTGCTTGCCCATGCTCATGGGTTACCGGTGTTCGAGGCGGCCGATGATGATGCCGTCGGCCTTGCGATTGAGGCGTCACTGGCTGCAGGCGGAGTGCATATCGTCATAGCTCGGTCTGAGCGAACTGAGAATGTTGCGGTGCACGATGAACTTCAGCGGGCTGGGCAGGAAGCTGCAGCAAGCGCTGGGTGGCTTACGGCCTGATGATTGCTCCGAGCATCGTCTGAAGTTTCGCTCGGGTTTCGGCAAGTTCCTGTTCGGGCTGTGAGTCGGCAACCACGCCAACCCCGGCATGAATTCGGGTACGCGTTCCATCAATCTGGGCGGAACGAATGCCAACGGCCCAAGTTCCGTTTCCTTTCGCGTCAACCCATCCGACGGGACCAGCGAATCGTCCGCGGTCAAGATCTTCAAGCTCAGCGATGAGATCAAGTGCAGCGTCTCGCGGCATCCCCCCGACTGCTGGCGTTGGGTGCAGTGCGCCAACGAGATCAAGGACAGAAGCAACTGGATCAGAGAGTTGACCCGCGAGTCGAGTCGAGAGGTGTTGCACGTTTGCGACGGCCACGATCGAGGGTTCGGCCTCTTCGTCGAGATACGAACACCACGGCAGCAACGTGTCATGAACCATATCGATGGTGTGGCGATGTTCGTCGCGAGTGTTGGTTGATGCCAGAAGCGAAGCAGCGAGGCGTGCGTCAGTTTCTGGGTTGCCACTGCGCGGTGCCGTACCGGCCATTGGGTGAGCGCGAACGCTCTGGCCGGAACGTTCGACAAGAAGTTCCGGTGAGGCGCCAACAAACCCATCGATGCAGAACAGATGGCTTGCGGGGAACGACCGCCGCAACTGAGACAACACCGCACTTGGGCGAACCGGGCGATCGGTGACGATTTCGATGCCGCGAGCCAGTACGACTTTCTGTGCGCTCCCGGAGCGCAACCGTTTGGTGGCTTCGAAAACCGCGTTGCACCAGTCCTCAGGGCTGCGCAGGGGATGAAGGTCAAACGATGAAGGCGAGGTGCTGGATGTGTGGATGCCCGCGTCGCGGGCGAAACCGGTGCCAGCGTGCTCGGAGCGCTTGAGGATCGCAGTGAGTTCCGATTCCGAGGGTTCGTCCTCGGGCAAGGAAATCGTCGTGATCCAGGCGGCTCCATCGGGACCGCATCCGATGACAACGCGGGGAACGAGAAGTTCTCCATCAAGTTCAGCATCGAAAGGGAACGCGCCGATTCCGACAGCACCGGTTCCCGGCAGTTCGACCGAATCACTGACCTCGATTGTTGCCAGTGCCGCGCTGACGGATGCGCCAGAGGGGCGCTGGTTGCCTCGTGGAACGGGGATTCGGGCAGCGATGCCGATACCAACCAGGCCGATTCCGTTACTCGCGAAGAGTGCATCGGCGTCATCGCACAGAGACACCAAGTCGGGTGCAGTAGCGAGGGGGCGGGTGCGGGCAAAGAGCCCCGCTGGCAGGTTCACTTCGTGTCGCTGCGCCGCGTTGCGGTGATGAGCTGTGAAATCCCGACGGAAAGAAGTTGGCGCTCAACCTGAACGAACCCTGCGTCGGCCAGACGTTGCAGCATCACGCCCGGTTCGGGAAGGTAGGCAACTGACTTCGGGAGGTACTGGTATGCCGATGGATCCGACAGCAGTCCGCCCACTTTCGGAACCACCGAACCGAAATAGATCGAATGTCCCCAGCGCAGGAAACGATTGGGTGGTTCGGCGACTTCCAGTATGGCGATGCGCCCGCCGGGACGAACGGTGCGAGCGAGTTCGGTGAAGAAGCCGTCGAGTTCCACAAGGTTACGAAGAGCAAACCCGCAGGTGATGCCATCGAGCGAACCATCGGGGACAGGTAAGGCCAACGCGTCAGCTTCTGCGAGAGGAGCAGAGGTACGAGCAGCAGCAAGCATTCCGTACGAGAGATCGAAACCGATCGGACGGTGCCCATGTTTTTGGAGTTCACGACAGAAATCGCCAGTTCCGCAGGCAAGGTCAGCTACGAGTGAACCGTCGGGAAGCCCGAGTTCACGAACCGTTCGGGTGCGCCATCGAACATCCATCCGAAAGGTCATCACTCGGTTCACGAGGTCATAGCGCGGAGCAATCGCGTCGAACATCGAACGAACGGCGCGGACTTTCTCTTCGCCCTGCGGAAGCTGCTGGCTATCCATCTCGGTCACGGGATCAGCCTACGGTCCTGTGGGCTCAAGTGACGAAGCGGGGCCTCATTGCGTCACGCCTCGTGAACCTCGCCTCAACGCCGCACGGTTGTCGAGGTCGTCGACGAAGAAGTTGATGGGGCTCTAGGCGTCGCTATTCCAAATTTCGCAAGGTTCGAGACGCTCGGGTGCTTGACGCCGGCCGGACCTTCAGCGAAGGCATTGAGAATGTTTTCGGTCACTTTTTGGAGTTTGCAGATTGGTGTAGTCGGAGGGCCAGTCGGACACGCGTCGAGGAGTCGTGGCGACCACCCGAACGTTGCTGCGGTGAAGACGCCGGCGCCGCTGGGCACCGTGTACCAGGTTGAATCAGCGAACGACGCTTTGCCGCGACACGTGACGGGGGAGTGGGCAAGCACCTGAATATTCACCGGCGTTGGTGCCCCCGGCGTTACTCGGTCGTATTCGTTGCCGACCATCTTCGACACGCGGTCACCATTTTTGAATTGGGATCCTTGGAACATCCACATTGAGGCATCGCCAACCACCCAATCGGCTTCGACGGGGTTGCATTCGTAATACGAACCCGTGAGGGAACTCTCGGGGTTTGCCGCAGGGCTCTCGCGGAATGATGTTGTGACGCGTTCTGGATCTTTGCCATTGAGTGGATCGCGCGAAGCGTCGCGGTAATTGATCTCGTGTCGGTCGGGCCCAGATGCAGAGGGTTCAAGGCGAATGCGCCGGTAGACATTATTTGCCCCGAAGAATCCAATATTTACGCCCGCGTCGCGTGCCGCTTCGAGGTTTTTTCGCATTTCAACGGTGTAGTACTCGTCATGTCCAGGGATGACGATGCCCCGATGGTTCTTGGCTAATTCGCCACGCTGATGCAGGTCAATATCGGTCCAATAGGAAACGTCGAGGCCGAGGCGTTCTACAAAGACGATGAATTCGCGCTCACGTCCTAAAAATTCTCCGCTGCCATTGCCGGTGTACGGCCTATCGAAACTAACGGCGTCGGCGCGACCGGTGACGCCTGTGTAGATGCTGGCCCCACCCCAACCGTTATACGCCTGCCAGGTGGTTACCGCGCTTTGCATGAGCAGGTCTGAGGTGCTTTTGTCGTCGCGGATAACGAGTGGAACATAGGAAGCTCCGTTGTCAACGCTCTCGAGTTTGAACAGATATTGGCCCGGAGGCCAGGTTTCATCGGTTTGAATCACGAGAGATGTCGACCACGGGGCAAACCACGCTTTAGGCGTGCCGACTTGTTCGACCTTGGGCTGGTTGACGCCTGGAAGTGGCTCGCTTTTCCAGATCAACCGACCACCAGTTCCGCCGTACCAGCCCATGCGGTATGCCGTTACTTGCCATGCCGGGGCTCGCGTTG
>CAMAYJ010000046.1 GCA_945862505.1 Bifidobacterium breve
GAGAAGCCCACATGCGAGGTCGTGAAGTTCGCTGACCTCACGCTCGACCTGGTCTGAACGATGACTGACGGCGCTCTGCGTACGACGCGCAGTGGCGGCGTCGTCACGATCACTATCAACATTCCGCCGCACAACATTGTCGGCGCGGAGTTGGTGGTCGGTTTGTTTGGGTTACTTCCTGAACTTGAAGCCGATGAATCGGTGGCAGTCGTTGTGTTCCGCAGCGCAGATCCTGATTTCTTCCTTATGCATGGCGATGTTGAAGCGATTCTGGCGTCAACATCTTCTGATGAAGTGGTGACAGAACCCAACATTGCAGCCGCATTGTTCGAACGACTTCACAATGCACCGTTTCTCACGATCGGATTTCTAAACGGCTACGCCCGTGGTGGCGGCTGTGAATTTCTCTCTGCGCTTGATCTGCGCGTTGGATCTGTTCGCGCAATCATCGGGCAGCCCGAAGTTCCGATGGGAATCCTTCCTGGCGCCGGCGGCACCGTTCGCCTGGCGCGCCAAATGGGCCGAGCCAAAGCCCTTGAAGTGATTCTGAGCGGACGCGACATCGGTGTTGAAGAACTTCTCTCGATCGGCTGGTTGCAATCGGTAGTTCTTTCCGAAGACCTCGACATCGCGCTTGATGTGTATGTCGATCGCTTCGCCCACCTTGATCGTCGATCAGTTCTTGTGGTGAAGCGTGTTGTGAACGCATCACTTGAAAATGATCCTGCTGCGCTCACCATTGAGAGCGAGGAACTCAACGCGGCGATGGTGGATGGTAGACATCGTGAACCAATGCGGCGGTTCTTGGCTGCTGGTGGTCAGACTCGCTTCAAAGAAGTCGGTTCGATAGATCCGCTTCTCGACGCAATGCGCGTCCGCGACTGAAGTTTCGAAACTTTGGTCAAACTTTTTGCATCGTCCGGTGTGGTTCGGCCGGCAGCGCAACTTTGATGGTGTCGCCAACGCGCACCGTTCCACCGCGCACGACAACTGACATCACGCCGTTGCGAAACAACTGGGGCCCGACCTCGGGCTTGAACGACACCGCCGCGCGCAGTCCCTCTTGAAACTTGTCGATCTGCGAACAGGGGTCACGAAAGCCAGTGAGCGCAACGATGACGTCCTCGCCAAGACGCAATGTGGTGCCCACAGGTAGTTGACCGAGTTCAATACCTTTGGTAGTGAGGTTCTCGCCGAAACCACCGAACGGAACCTCGAATCCCTCGGTACGCAGGCCTTCATGGATCTCACTGGCCACGAGGTGGACCTGGCGAAGGTTGGGGCGGCTCGCGTCCTTCTTCTGGCGACTCAGATGTTGGGTGGTCGGGCCAGAGTGAGCATCGCCCTCAATGCCGACCCCAGCAAGGAAGACGGCCTCAGAAATTGATGGCTTGGAGAAGTTGTGCCCGCCATCGCTATGGAGACTGGTGACGGTTCCTTCGAGCGCGTGAGTCATTGAGACAGTTTGCCCGAGAGCGCGTCAAACAAGGTCGCTGAATTTCACAACCTGCGTTTCCAGCTGCGTAAGCGGTTCAGTCGGTATGAGGAACCGCCAGAACATCGTTCCGTGTTCGAGCCCTCGTGTGTCGAGCCAGTTGGGCAAGCCGGGATCGGAGTGGGCGAGGATCATTCGCCACGAACCGTCGTCGGCAACCTCGGTCTGCACTCGATTGAGCGAGACCAAGCGCCGGTCGTAGTTGAGCGTTTGCATGTGGTTGTTGAACAACACAATGTTGGCAAACGTGCACCGTGGCCAACTTCCACGAATCTCAAGTGCTTCGTCGGGCGCCAACTTCCATCGAGCCGATCGGTAGATGTTGTCGGTGGCCGCGTAACCAATACCGAGATTGCCGTCGTGGGCGGGTGGATTAGTGAACGCGTTCGGTTCGGCTGATACCCAGGGAATCGCGCCAGGAGGCATTGGGTTATGACCCCAGTCGGCGGTAACCGAGCGGAGGAACGTGATGGCACGGCGAATGTTGGCGGCCACTGCAGCATCGTCGGGCACCGGAGGCGGACCGGGATCGTCAATCGGTTCAATCAAGAGCGGAATATGGAGGCTCGGATCGAGCGCGGCGCAACGCGTCCACTCGAAATAGTGGCGAGTGGTGATGGAACCGGCTTCAGGATCGAGCCGCAACCAGTTCGGTCCGCTGCCTTGCGGTGACGCAATGAGTTCGTAGTTGCCTGCCGCGTCAACCTCGAATTCGGTGTTGTTGAGCGTGTGGCCGAGTTTCTGCGACATGGTGCCGCCGGCCGTGCCGATTTCAACGGTGAATGACGTGTAACAAGCGTTCTCGATGTTGCCGCGAATTCGATACGACTTCGTGGGGTCGATAACAGTCCCGTAGTACACGGTGTCGGGGTTATCGCCGAGTAACTTTTTGTTTGGCATGAACCAACGATTCCATCGCGGTCGCAGCGGGTCGGCCTCGAGCCAGAACTGCAGTGAATGGTGCAAACAATGCATTGCGAATTCTCGATACGACGCGCGATCAAGATCGGAATCAAAGTTCCAACGCGGATCGTCGGCGTCGGTATTGATTGCAGCAATGAGTTCGGCCAGTTCGGCCATGGCAAGCGCGGATTCCATTGTTCCCCCTAGGAAGTCTTTTGTGATCCTACGGGTCGAATGCCGATGATGCCGAGGCTGTGGTTGGATGTCGATAGACGTTCCGCATAGGAGATTTCGTGTCACTAGCGCTTTTGCCCGAACTTGTTGAGCCATTTGTCGCTGGTTTGCTCGGCGCGTGCGATGTTGACGGCGGACCAACCGATGAACAATTTTTGGTGTTGAAGGCAATTGCCGGGCAGGTTTGGCATCGATCCGATCTTGATCTGCGTGCGCAGACGCCACTCGCCCCGCAACAACTCGCGGCAATCGTTACGTCACCGACCGATCGCCGCCATTTTCAAGAACTCATCGTGACGCTCGAAGCCTGCCGTCACCCGCTCACTGACGCGCAACTTGAACGTGCGGGAGATTACGAACGCGCGATCGGCATCACTGGCCCCGATGCCGCGCTGTTTCGCACGATGGTCGACCAAGGAACCGAACAAGCGAAGGCGGACTTCGCAAGATTCCTTCTCGGGAACACCAATGAGCGAGTCGAACCATCGCTTCGTGATGAGGCCACTATCGACGGCGCAAGTGAACCAGAACTCGTCGCACGCATCGAGAAGTTGCGTTCTTGTGTGCCTGGAACGCTTGGTCACTCGTATGTCGAGTTCTATGACATTGCCGGCCTGCCCTTACCTGGCGTCGAAGCATCTCCGATGAATCACTTCTATGTGGGCCATGACATGACACATGTGATTTCCGGAATGGGGACCACGGCCGAAGCCGAAGTCGCGCTCAGTGCATTCCTCATGGGGATGGCCGACGATGAGGTGAACCGGTCGGCGCTTCTTGCCTCGCTCATCGTTCACGAAGCGGGGTTCGGCGATTCAAACAAGGTCAAAGCCGAGCAGGGGATCTTGGCCCGGCCCGGAGCGGCCGAACTGATGGCTGCTGAGATCGTTCGGGGTGGCGAATGCCGCGCCGACTTCTCTCGGATCGACCACTTGGCCATGGCTGATCGGCCGTTGGCTGACATCCGTACCGAGTTTGGTGTCCTCACCCCAACCAACCCGAACGATGGTCATCACCTGTTCTGGTAGACACAGGGAGCGGGCGGCAGCGTGCAAGTTCGCATAAGAAAGCGTGCGGATATGGCGTTGCTTGTTTCACCTGAACTTGTTGAACCGATGGTTCGTGGGCTCG
The DNA here is from genome assembly GCA_945862505.1 of Bifidobacterium breve. Lineage (GTDB taxonomy): Bacteria > Actinomycetota > Acidimicrobiia > Acidimicrobiales > Acidimicrobilacustridaceae > Acidimicrobilacustris. Next base: position 3,764 of record CAMAYJ010000046.1, read on the forward strand.
TTGGAGCTATTGACGTAGACGGCGGTGCAACTGATGAACAACTCGCCGTGTTACGGGCGATTACTGCTCACTTATGGCAGCGCCCAGACCTTGACCCAGCCGGCCTTTCGCCGCTGTCGTCGGCGGAGGTCGCAGCCGTCATCACGACCGCTGGCGCTCGTCGTCGATTTGGTGAAGTCATGTTCACCCTTGAAATGTGTCGCCATCCGCTCACTGATGAGCAAGTGCGAGCCACGGAGTCCTACAGCGCAGCCTTGGGTTCTTCGCCCGAAGAAGTACAAATTTTCCGAACCGCCATCGACGAGGGCGTAGAAAAAGCGAAGAGTGATTTTGATCGATTTTTCAACGCATTCGCGGTAGATCGTTCTGAGGTCGCTTTCCGCGATCGAGCAGTAGAAACCCCGAAACTCGATCCTGAGCTTCAAGAGCGCATCGAACGTTTTCACACACTGCCCGAAGGAACCGTCGGTTGGTCGCTCAGTGAGTTCTACCGAAACTATGGATTCGCGGTCCCCGGAACCGAAGTAACGCCGAATACGTATCTGTATTTTGATCACGACATGATTCACGTGATCTCGGGAATTGCCCCGACGGGTCCGGGTGAGATTGCCCTTGGCGCATTCCAAATGGCAATGGACGACAACCCCGTGAATACGTTTGCGTTCTTTTCTCCGTTGGTGGTGCACGAGGCGGGGCTGGGAACGATCGATGACATCGTCGAAAGCGAGTACACATTGGCGAGGCCGGGGGCTGCGGAACTCCTCGGTCAGGAATTTGAGCGTGGGGCGAAAACCACAGGAGATTTTGCGTTTGTCGATCATCTCCAGTTGGCGGAACGCCCACTCGAAGACGTTCGGCGGGAATTCGGGGTGGTCACTCCCGACGATCCGAACGATGGACATCACCTGTTCTGGTGACTGACGGCCGAATGGGGCCTCATCGGGGGCTCCCGGTAGAGTTCACCTTCGTTCTGGGAGGGCTGAGATGGCCAATAAGTGGTTTGAAACCGTTGCCGTGGCACAGCGCCGGGCCGAGAAGCGTCTGCCGAAGTCGGTCTATGGCGCCATCATCGGTGGTGCTGAAAAGGGCTTGTCGCTCAACGGCAACCTGACCTCGTTCGACCAACTCGGACTCGCCCCGCATGTTGCTGGTCTTCAGGCCGAACGTTCGATGAACACCTCGGTGTTCGGTCTCGACATCTCGATGCCCGTCATCATCTCGCCCACAGGCGTGCAGGCTGTGCATCCCGACGGTGAAGTTGCCGTCGGTCGCGCCGCCGCCAACCGTGGCATCCCCATGGGTCTCAGTTCGTTCGGCAGCAAGTCGATGGAAGACGTTGCTGCGGTGAACTCGCAATTGCTGTTCCAGATGTACTGGAGCGGTGGCCGCGATGTCATGGTGCAGCGTCTCGAGCGCGCCAAGGCCGCAGGTGCCAAGGGCATCATCCTCACGCTCGACTGGACCTTCTCGAACGGTCGCGACTGGGGCAGCCCCTGGATCCCCGAAAAACTCGATCTCAAAACGATGATCAAGTTGTCGCCGCAAGCACTGTCAAAGCCGAAGTGGCTCTTGGCCTATCTCAAGACCGGAAAGCTTCCCGATCTCAGCGCACCGAACATGGCGCACCCAGGGCAGAAGCCACCTGCGTTCTTTGGTGCGTACTACGAGTGGATGACCATGCCGCCTCCCAGTTGGGAAGACATTGCATGGTTGCGTTCGCAGTGGGACGGACCATTTGTCGTCAAGGGTGTGTGTCGCGTCGACGATGCCAAACGCGTTCGTGACCTTGGTGCAACGGGCCTTTCCGTTTCGAACCACGGTGGCAACAACCTCGACGGAACACCATCGCCAATTCGTGTGCTTCCGGCGATTGTTGCTGCAGTCGGTAACGACATCGATGTTGTGCTCGACGGTGGTATTCGTCGCGGTAGCGATGTTGTGAAGGCTGTTGCGATGGGTGCAAAGGCCGTGATGATCGGCCGTGCGTACCTGTGGGGCCTTGCTGCCAATGGTCAAGCTGGTGTCGAGAATGTTCTCGACATCCTGCATGGCGGTATTGATTCATGCCTGCTTGGTCTGGGCAAGTCCCACATCAGCGAACTCACGCCCGACGATGTGATCGCCCCGCGCGACTTCTTCGTCACTCTCGGCGACAAGTAATTACTGAAGAATCTGTTTCGTTGCGCTAGCTCTCGAGTTGGTCGCGCAAGGATTCCAAATACGGGAGTGCGGCCTGATCTTTTGGTCGGTTCGCTACACGTTTCGATTCAACGACGTCATCGAGTGCTGCAACCCAAACGGTCACATCGGCTCCAATTGAAAGTTCGATTGCGCCTTGTTTCCAACCCCGATAACCCTCAAGGGGGCCTGATGGTTGGAACGCAATATCGATATCTCCGAAGTCGCTTACGAGATTCAGCATGAATGTTGAGTTGCGCAGGAACTGCTCATCGATCTTCGCCGCGAGTGACGCACCCTCGGTGCGAATCCGAACATTCAGTCGCTGAAGTGCGAGTGCCAGTCGAGCAAGATTGCTGTCGCTCCGGTCTGGGACGAGATCAATGTCTTGCGTCGAAAGAGTTGAGCCGTGCATCACCGTTGCGATTCCGCCAACGATGACGTAATGAACACCTTCTTCGTTCAGGATCTCGCAGATCCGAACGGGATCAAACATCAGTCGACCACTGACGGATTCTTTGCCGCTTCTTGGATGGCGATTTTCGTGTTCGCAATCGCAACCATTGTTCGAACCCGTTCGGGCACGCTGAGTCGCAATTGGGCTTGAATCTGCGAGACGTCCACGCCGCGCTCGTCTTCGAGATCGTTCACACCTGAACGGTTGATCTCGTCACGACGCAGGTTGGCCATGGATGAATCCTACGGTCAGAGGATTGAAACGGGAATGCGCTTTTTGCCGAAGCCGATCGGCTTCGAGTGATCCTTGCTGACGCCGGGGCGAACGGCGCCGCCGTTGGCTTCGAGTTCGGCCAGCGCTGTTTCACCATGACCGAACACGCATTCCGGATCGGGTGCGTCGAGGGGAAGACCGGTGAAGAACTTGGTGGCCATACAGCCGCCACCGCAGGCGTCGTAGCTGCCACATGATCCGCAGGCACCGGGGTTGGTGGGTTCACGCAGTTCGGTGAACAGGTCGGAAGAACGCCACACCGCAGCGAAGCCGCCTTCACCGTGAATGGAACCGGCCTTGAAGTTGTCGTGCAGAACGAACGGGCAGGCGTACACATCGCCAACCGGATCGATCAGGCACACAACACGACCAGCACCACAAAGGTTGAGACCAGGAAGCGGTTCACCAAGTGCTGAGAGATGGAAGAACGAATCGCCGGTGAGGACCTGTGGGCGTGCGAGCAACCAGTTGTACAGCTCGATCTGTTGCGCCTGAGTGGGATGCAGTTCGTGCCAGGTGTCGATGCCGCGACCAGAAGGACGGAAACGCGTGAGACGAAGTTCTGCGCCGTATTCGTTCGCAAGCGCTTCGTAGGCGTCGACCTGTTCAACGTTTTCGCGAGTCATAACAACCGACATTTTGAACTGACCGAAGTCGGCATCGCGCAAGTGATCCATTGCGGTGCGAACCCGTTCGTAGGTGCCTTCGCCGCGCACGGCATCGTTGGTGACTGCATCGACGCCGTCGAGAGAGATCTGAATGTCGACGTAGTCCATCGACGCAAGGCGCTTCGCGTTCTCGGCATTGATGCGCCCACCGTTGGTGGAGAACTTCACACCAACGCCCTTTTCCACGCAGTATTCCACGATCTCGAAGAAATCGGGGCGCAGCATTGGTTCGCCACCGCCGATGTTCACGTAGAACACCTGCATCTCGGCGAGTTGGTCAACAACGGCCTTCATCTGTTCGGTCGACAACTCGTTGGGGTCGCGACGACCCGATGACGACAGGCAATGGACGCAGGCGAGGTCGCATGCGTAGGTCCATTCCCACGTGAGACAGATGGGGGAGTTGAGTCCCTCGGCGAGTTGATCAGTGAGCGCGGTCATGTCGTGTCTTCCTACGCGGCGTTTTCAAGGACAAGAAAGTCGCCAGCGGCGAGTGAGGTGAGTGCTTTTTCAAACGACGGCCAACGCTTGGCATCAAGGCCAGCGGCATCGAACGCAGCGCGAGCTGAAGGCTGGTCATTGAGAGACTCAACAAGCGTCACCAGATCAGGCGAACGCAAGAAGGTGAGTCGGCGATTGCCATAGTGATAGGCGAGCGCGCCGAAGGGCTCGGGCCGCAACGCGACCCGTTCGTGGAGCCGCCAAGGGCGGTCGGCATCGAAGGCAACGGCGGTCATGAAGAGCGAACGCCCGAGGGCATTCAGGCGGGTCTTAGTAGACGCCGCACATGCCGTCGATGGAGATCTCCTCGACGAGCATTTCTTCTTCGATGGCCTCGTCGGTCTCGACGGCCTCGGTTTCGGTGATTTCGAGCGTCTGCTCCATGGTCCCCTCCGGGTGAAATGACTGGTTCTCAGCCTAGCCGGGCTCGGGAGCAAGGCACGAGGCGATGGGCCTCGAATCGCTCAGCTGTACCGAGCAGCGCGGGTACCTGGCGGATTCATCACGCCGGGCGTTGCATCGGGGTTGTCGACACATACTTCGCCTTCAAGGCCATCGGGATCACGCCAGAAAAGGCTAAGGAACGGGCCGAAATCGGTGACGAAATCATCGGTCGAGCCCTTGGCCATGAGGCGCTCACGAATGGTTTCGAAGGCTTCGAGTGATTCGGCCTGGATGGCGAAGTGGTCAACGCGGCCGCGGCCAAACATTGGGGTCTGACGTTCGTGTTCGGTATTGCCTTCAATTTCGAAGACGTTCACCTCTGACCATTCGCTCAGTTTGAGAACAGCGAGGCGGGGACCTTTGCCCTCGGGAAACTCAGAACCATCGCGCATCAGTTCTGCGTCGAACACCTCGGTGTAGAACGCGATCAGGCGATCGAGGTCAGCGGTGATGAAGGCAACGTGGTTGATTCCCTTGGTGAGCATGGGACTAGTCAACCAGCGTTGCGGGCTTCTTCCACGCGTCGTTCGGCAAGGGCGACATAGTCAGGGTCGAGTTCCATGCCTACGTAATGACGACCGGTGCGCATCGCGGCAATGGCGGTTTGGCCGGCTCCCATAAATGGGTCGAGCACTGTGTCGCCGACATAAGTGAACAGTTCAATGCAGCGACGGGGGAGTTCGGCCGGGAACGGAGCCGGGTGACCAACACGCTTGGCTGATTCCGGCGCGATCTTCCACGTATCGAGGGTCCAGGCCATGAAATCGTCGGGATCAATTGAGTTCTCGAACGGTAGACCGTTCTTTTCACGCACGGAACGCTTCTGCGCTCGATCGAACCGGCCTTTCGAGGCGATCACGATGCGTTCGGTGAGATCGCGCAGCACGGGATTAGCTGCTGACGCATAGGAACCCCACGCGCAGTTGCCGCTGGCCCCTTCGGCTTTGATCCAGACGATCTCGCCGCGAAGCAGGAAACCAAGATCGTTCTGCAGGATTGTTGTGACATCGCTGGCGAGTGAACGGAACGGTTTGCGCCCGAGGTTCGCGATATTCACGGCAATGCGGCCGCCCGGTTCAAGGACTCGCCAGCATTCGGCGAATACATCGCGCAACATCACGAGGTAATCGAGATACGAAGCGGGAACTGCGCCCTGGCCTAACTCGGTTTCGTAGGCCTTGCCCGCAAAGTACGGAGGCGAGGTCACGACGAGGGCGATGGAGTTATCGGGAATCGCTGAAAGGTCGCGAGAGTCGCCGCAGAAGATGGTGTCCTTCACCGGGCACGGCACAACCGTGTCGTCGTCGAGCAATGTCGGGGCCGGGAAACGCTCATAGAACGACGTCGAGTCGTGGTTCTCGCGCTTGGACACTCCGAATTCGGAGGTGGCAGTGCCCTCTCGGGTGCGTCGCTCAGCCATGGGGGTCAAACCCTAATGAAACCGACGCGCGCCTGCCCCCTCCCTCGTGTTTTTCGAGCACTCGGAGTCGCGTGCGCAGTAACCTCGCTACAGGGCACGACACTGGGGTGCGTGACCACTGAAGGGGGATGTCATGTCTATTCGCTACGCCGCGAAGTCACCGGCCGAACGCCGCAACCGCGAACTCGAGGCCACCGGCACCGAAACCTGGTCGACGTGTCTCGAAGTCATCTACGAGACCGATCCCGAGGTCATCGCAGCGGTCCTTCCGAAACCGCTCACTCCGCACGCAAAGCCCTACGTGAGGCTCAACCTCACGCAGGTTGTGATGCCCGGGAATCTTCGGTTCGGTGCCGGTTGGTTCGGTGTCCATGCCATGCATGGTGATCAGGAGGGCGAATACCCGCTCTTCATGCCGATGACGACGGAACAGGCCACCGTCGGTGGGCGCGAGGTCTTCGGTGAACCCAAGAAGATTGCCGAACTCTCAATCGATCGCGATGGCGACAGTGTCTCGGGGAAACTCACTCGTCTCGGTTTCACCCTCGCGGAGGTAACCGGCACCATTTCCGGAAGCCGTCCTGCCGTTGAGCGCGACAGTTGCGACTTCTATTTCAAGATCTCTCCCTCACCGGAGAATAAGGATCATCTCGACAGCGATCCGCTTCTGATCCACTCCTACAAGCACCACAAGGAACGCGACGTCGAACTCGTCGACGCAACGGTCATTCTCAAAGACTCTCCGCTTGATCCGATCGCTGATCTGCCCGTGCGCAGAATCATCGAGGCCACATGGGCACAGCGCGCCACGGTGATCAACGCCAAGGTGATGGGAACCGTGCCGCGTGGCGACATCGAACCGTTCATCCACCAGCGCTACGACGACATGTCGGTGCTGGGTTCAAAGGACTGACCGATGAGCGAACACCACGTCGTTATCTCTGCTGATTGCCACGCGGGCTCCGACATTCGTGGGTACAAGCCCTATCTCGAGAAGAAGTACCACGAGCAGTTCGACCAGTGGGTCGCGCAGATCGAGGCCGCTCATCAGATGATGAGTGAACGCATGGGCGATGAATCGGTGCTCAACGTTGGTGTAGGCGGCGATCCAGTTGCCGATGCGAATCGCAATTGGGATCTCGAGCGACGCTGGAGCGAGCAGTTGGCCGATGGCGTCGTTGCCGAAGTGATCTTCCCCAACACCCAGCCTCCTTTCGCGCCCGTTCCCTCCACGATGTTCGAAGCTCCACCGCTCGCCATCGACAACGCCGAACTCCGTTTCGCCGGATTGCGCGCCCATAATCGATGGCTTGCCGATTTCGTCGCCGAAGCACCCCTGCAGCGATCGGGTGTCGTGCAGGTGTTCCTCGGCGATGTCGAAGGATCGGTGCGCGAACTCGAATGGGCCCGCGAGAACAATTTGCGCGGTGGCATGTTGCTGCCTGGCGCCCCCCCTGGTTCTGGTTTCGAACCGCTGTATTCGCCGATTTACGAACCGCTATGGGCTGCGTGTGCCGATCTCGATTTCACGGTGACCCATCACAGTGGCGGAGGAACTCCGGACTTCGGCCCGTATTACCCGGCGTCAATGGCCATGTTCATGCTCGAAGTCACCTGGTGGGGTCATCGGGCGTTGTGGCATCTCATGTTCAGTGGTGTCTTCGAGCGATATCCGAATCTCCGGTTCGTCAATACCGAAACAGGCACGAAGTGGATCGTCGACACACTCGACGAACTCGATGTCTTCTTTGAGCGGATGAAGCATGCCAATTACGGATCAGAGGCGTTGTTCGGTCGAGTAGCGACCGAACAGATGACGATGAAGCCGAGCGAGTACTGGAAGCGCCAATGCGCGATCGGCGCCAGTTTCCTGCGACCGATCGAAGGGGCGCTGCGTCATCAGGTCGGTGTCGACAACATCGCGTGGGGCAGTGATTACCCGCATCTCGAGGCCACCTATCCCTACACCCGTGAGCAACTCCGTCTCACCTTTGGTGGAGTCGACCCAGACGAGACAACCAAGATGCTGACCACCAACGCGGCTCGGCTCTATCACTTCGATGTCGAGGCCCTGCAGCCTCTTGCCGACAAGTGGTGTCCGACGAAGGCCGAGGTGTTCGAGTTCCTCGATTTTCGCGAGGTTCCCGAAGACGCGTCAAAGTGTCCCGGGCTCGCACCACACACTCAACTGCAACGTTCCTGAGAGGACATCATGAAGGACTTCACCGGCAGCGTCGCGGTCGTCACCGGAGGCGCGAGCGGAATTGGTCTCGCGATGTGCCAACGCTTCGGGCAGGACGGGATGAAGGTCGTTATGGCCGACATCGTCCCAGAACGAATCGAAGAGTCCGTCGCCCTGTTGCGGGGTGAGGGCCTTGAAGTTACGGGCGTTCAGTGTGATGTCACCAAACTCGAGTCGGTCGAAGCACTCGCGCAGGCGACACTCGATACCTACGGGGCAGTACATGTCGTGTGCAACAACGCGGGTATTGGTCCTGGTGGACAACTTGCGTTGTGGGAGTACGAGGAAGCCGACTGGAATTGGTGTCTCGACGTCAATGTGTTCGGTGTGGCGTGGGGGATCAAGACCTTCATCCCGATCATGATCGCCCAAGGCACCGAGGGACACATCGTGAACACGACGTCAGGTAACGGCGGCATCGCTCCAATGGCCGACACCCCGATCTATTCGGTTAGTAAGGCCGCGGTCGTGACGATGACCGAGGCACTCCTGCTTCATCTGCGCACTCGGAAGACGAAACTTGGAGCTTCGGTGTTGTTCCCCGGACCGGGAATGTTGCGCACGAAACTTTTCGAGGCCTGGTCGACTCGTCCCGAGGAATACGCGCGCGAAGAGGAACGCACTCAGGGTCACTTCACCTATGACGATGTGGAAAAAATTATGCGTTCCGCCAATCCGGATCTCGAAGTCACGCCGCTAGAAGAAGTTGCCGATCGAGTGTCGAACGCGATCCGCGACGATCAGTTCTGGATCCTCCCCGAAAACCCTTCGAGTGAGGAAACGATGCGTAAGCGTTACGAATCGATGCGCGATCGACGCAATCCCGATTATTTCCGGGAGTGGAATCTTGATGTGCTTGACTGACCCGCACATCAAGCACTGAGGACACCAATGGGATACGAAGGAAACGTCGGCGCAATCGATCTGATGATCGGATTTCCGTTCCGCGACAAGAAGGCCGTCTACGAGTACCTGCAGGGCGGCATCAAGGACAAGGGCTCGGACGATCTTGCAATGCCCGCTGGCTACATGTTCAAAGACGTTCCCGAAGAAGCAGGCGAAGAAGTCGACCCCATCGACTTCACCTTCTCCGAAATGGACAAGTACGGCGTCGCTGCGGGGTTGTTTGGTCTGACCGACACGAGCCGTGAAGCAAAGAAGCGCCACCCTGGTCGCGTGTTCTTCAGTCTTGAAGTTGATCCCAACGACATCACAGGTGCGGTTCGCAAAATTCGTGAAGCCAATGACTCCGATGGCCTTAGCGCGGTCACCACATTTCCCGCTGGATGTCTCCCGCAGGTTCCGGTGAGTGATCGTCGGTACTACCCGATCTACCAAACCTGCATTGATCTCGACATTCCGATTATTTCCAACGCCGGTATTCCTGGTCCTCGTTTCCCTGCCGAATGCCAGCACGTCATGCACTTCGACCAAGTCTGTTACGACTTCCCGGAATTGAAGATCGTGATGCGCCATGGAGCCGAGCCGTGGGAAGCGCTTGCCGTGAAACTCATGCTCAAGTGGCCGGGTCTGTATTACATGCCGAGTGCATTCGCACCGAAGCATTACCCGAAAGCGATTCTTGACTACGCCAACTCGCGAGGCTCGGAGAAGATCATGTACGCCGGGTATTTCCCCGCAGGTCTCACACTTGAGCGAATATTCACCGAAATGAAAAACGTTCCATTGAAGGACAGTGTCTGGCCCAAGTTTTTGCGTGAGAATGCCATGAAGCTTTTCAAAATGGATGGAGTGCCCTGATGTCAGTTGCCGTTGTTACCGGAGCAGGCCAAGGATTAGGCCGCGCTGATTGTCTTCGTTTAGCCGAAGATGGTTTCGATGTGGTGTGTCTCGACCTCAACCTCGATGCTGCGCGCGAAACTGCCGAACTTTGTGGGGGCATAGCGTTTCAACTCGATGTCACCGATCGTGCAGCAGTATTTGCCGTTGCCGATCAGATTCCCGAATGCTTTGCGTTGGTGAACAACGCAGGTATCTGGAACTTTCCATCGATTCTCGATGTCACCGAACAGCAAATGCAGTCGGTCATTGAAGTCAACGTGAAAGGCATCGTGTGGTGTTGCCAAGCATTTGTTCCGAAGATGCGCGCCGGCGGTGGCGGAAGCATTGTGAACATGTCATCGGGTGCGGCATGGACGAACTCACCTGATATCGGTATTTATCCGGCAACTAAGGCGGCGGTTGAATCTCTTTCGAAGACACTGGCGCTTGAACTTGGTGCCGACAACATTCGTTCGAATGCCATCGGGCCAGGCCTCATTGTGAGCGACGGAACCGCCGGCAATTTTCAAGGAGAGCGCGCCAATGAACGCGCGCAGGGCGTTCCCATGAAGCGCGTGGGTGCTCCTGACGACATTGCCGACGTGGTGTCGTTTCTTTGCAGCAATGATTCTCGTTACGTGAGCGGTCAGGTCATCTACGTCGACGGTGCCATTACCGCCGGCGCAATGAAGCGCTGATGACCGACGACGCGCTTGGGCAATTGCTCGAGCGACGCGTGACGCGTGATCCATCTTCCGTAGTCACTCAAGATGTTGTTGATGCATGGACAGCGGTGTTCGGAACTGAATGGCCTGAATGCGTCGGTGATGTTGTTCCATCGATCATGTACACGACCTTTGCTCGATCATCGGTTGCGCCGGCTCCTGATGAAGTGACTCCCACTGGCGTGGTGTTGCACGATGAACTGAAGACGTTGCTCGAGCTTCCCGTTGCGATCGCAGTTGGTTATGAGCTCAAACTCAGTGGCGTGGTTCGTATTGGCGATCAATTGTTATCGGAAGAGCGCATTGCCGAACTTGGCCCTGAGCGTTTGACAAAGTTTGGGCCGGGTCGCGATTGGGTAATTGAGGTCGCGTCGTCAACGACTGCCGGAGAACTTGTTGGTGTCGAGCGATTTCGAATGTTGGGCTACCGGCCCGGCGACTCGGGACCCGCTCCACCGCAAATCCCACGGGAGCCAACGTCATTCGCGTGGACAGAAGACTTCACCGTGACTACTGATTCGATCCGACGCGAAGCAGAGGCGAATCATGTGTGGGCCGGTGCGCATCACCACACCGAAGCGGCTCAGAAGGCGGGTCTTGTCGACATCATTCTCGACACCTCGTCACAAGTGGCTCGATTGGCGGGGGCGGCGCAGCGGCACCGTCCCACTTACCGCATTGTTGCGATCGACCTCGCCATGAAGCGGTCGATTCTGCCGGGAGCAACTGTCACCTTGGGTGGCATCGAAAAGGAACACACAACGACAGTGTCGGCAGTTGTCGATGGTCGCGAAACCAGTCGAGTAACCGTGACCTTCGCTGGCTGACGTAGCGTTTGGCCATGACGCCGCAACCGTTCACCATCGCCATTCCCGACGAAGTCCTCGAGGACCTCAACCGTCGTCTCGACAACGCTCGCTGGCCCGACCAGGCACCCGGCGAACCGTGGTCGCTCGGTATTCCTGTGACCGAAGTGAAGGCGGCCGTCGACTACTGGCGCAACCAGTACGACTGGCGTGCCCGTGAAGCTCGTATGAATGCGTGGCCCAACTTCATGACCACCGCTGCCGGCGAGCAAGTGCATTTCATCCACGCTCGCTCGAAGCATGCCGATGCCATGCCGATGGTGTTGACCCACGGCTGGCCAGGATCGTTTGTGGAGTTTCTCGATGTCATCGGTCCGCTCACTGATCCCGAGGCCTATGGCGGCAGCGCCGCCGATGCGTTTCACGTTGTCGTGCCGTCGATGCCCGGTTACGGATTTTCTGGCCCAACCGTTCAACCCGAATTCCATGTGAACCGCATTGCTGATGCGATTGCTGAAGTGATGCAACAACTTGGTTACGACCGCTACGTCGCCCAAGGTGGCGATTGGGGAGCGATCGTGACTCGCCGACTGGGCGAGGCCTATGGCGATCGCCTTTTGGGTATTCATCTCAACATGATCTTTGCGTTTCCGGGCGCGGATGACACCGACGCGATGGCGGGCGTGACCGATGCCGACAACGAACGCTTTGCTGCCGCCGGCGCCCGCATTGCCGATGGCACCGGATACATGGCGATCCAAAGCACGAAGCCACAAACGCTCGCGTATGGCCTTACTGATTCACCCACCGGCTTAGCGGCATGGATTCTTGAAAAGTTCAACGCCTGGAGCGATCTGGACAACAACAGCATTGCCGAGACCTACACATGGGACCGAGTGCTCGACAACGTCATGGTGTACTGGGTCACGAACACGGTTGGCTCTGCTGCGCGTCTTTATGCTGAATCGCAGCGAGCGAATAATGGCGCAGCGCAAGGCTGGTCAGGACGCGTTGAGGTTCCCACCGGACACGCGCAGTATCCCTATGAACTGTTGCAAACGCCGCGAGCTTGGGCCGAGAAGAAATACAACATCGTTCACTGGACCGAACAAGAACGCGGCGGACACTTCGCTGCATTTGAGCGTCCTGAAGCGTTCATCAACGACCTTCGACTGTTCAAGAAGTCGATCGCTAGCTGAAGAATTCCCAGACAGCTTGCCCAGACCCGCGACCTACGCGTTCGCTGATTTTCCGGCTTGCGTTGGATCGAAGTATTCGCGCTGGCGGTAAATCAAGCCGTCGCGAAAACCAAACACCGCGATGTAGCGATTCACGTACGGTGCATTGTTAGGTAAGTACGAACCAGCACCAGTGAACTCGATGATGAGTTCATCGGGATCGAGGCACGGGTGTAGTTCGGTGATGGTGAGATCGAACTGGAACACCTTGAACGCGTTGATGAGGCGTTCTTGAACCGCAGCTCGGCCACTTACGACGGAGGGCGGGTCGGTGAAGGGAAAGTCGAGGACGATGTCCTCGGTGTAATTGATGACCTGGGCATCGGCATCGCCCGCGCTGACAGCTGCAAATACTCGCAGCACGAGATCGAGATTCCTCTGGCGATGAGCATCAAGCACAAGCTCGGTCATAGTTCCCCCCGGAACGCTGGATGTCTGTTCGCAGAACGAACAGATCAGTCGCGGATTTTGCCGGTGCGAGTGCGATCAGGCACAAGCCCAACAAGACGAGCACCCACAACACTGATGATGTCATCAGAGGGCGTGTTGTCGTTTTCAACAAGGTCGACAAGCGCACGGTGCTCGTCGGGAGTGAGTGCAAGAAGTCGTCCTTGGTAGCGAGCAGCGCTAACGCGGGTGAATACCCGTGGTGCACGCAACTTATTGGCTACCGCGTCGAGAACGTCTTCGTCGGCATCGCCGGGCGCATCGTTGAGAAGGTCGAGAAGTTCCCAGATCTGTCGGGGTGTAAGTACAACACCGAGCAGTTCTTCTTCTTCGGTCGTCGTTGTCATGGAGTGTGACTCTCCGGAAAGGTTGAGGCGAATTGTCAGGACATGACGGAAACAGAACCGCCCATCGATCAGAAAGCCCGGTTGTCCACCGACGGCCCCCTTGAAGTGTCCGACAAGGTTCTTAGTTCGGCCGGGACCCTGATTGCACATCGGGGAGC